>WFZZ01000234.1 GCA_015489315.1 Deltaproteobacteria bacterium
ATCTCCCTGGAAGTTGTCTTGGAATAAACCTTGCTAATTGGAAGCATATCTTCCAATTAGCAAAGATTCACGAGGGCTTAGAAAGACAAAACTTCTCGAAGACCATGAGCTCTTTCAGAGTTAGTACCCAAAAAGGACTTGGACTAGATTGCTTACAAGAATTTAAATAGGCTTATTAAGCGAATTGAATTTCTTGCCGTCGAGCTTCGGCAAGCTGACCGTAAAAAGCTGCAAGAACAAGAAAGATGCAGAATTCGTTAAGGCTATTATCGGGTTATATTCTAAAAGACAAGGAAATTGTTGTTTGGATTATATAAGGCAGGCCACAGGCATGATGTATACAAGAAATTATCCAGATTCTTAAAAAGGGAAAATATTAATGGATATATGGAGAACACCTTGATATGGCTAATTTAGCGTCTTCTTAGAAAAAATCAGGATATCTTTTCTGAAAATTTGGCAAGATCGCCTTGTAAACAAAAACAAAAATCCCTCCCCAAATGGCCCCTACTAAAACTCCTCCAAGGCAATCCAGGGGATAATGGACACCTAGATAAATCCTTGAATAGCTGATCAGAAGGGCAATAGGGGCGAAAAGGAGACCAAGGCGCCTTTTTGTTCCAAAAAGATAGAATGTGACTGACCAGCAGTTGGTTGCATGGCACGAAGGCCATGAAAGGGTGCCCGCTATGGTCTTTCTGAACTGGGGGTCTGTAATTATCCATTTTGAATGCTTAAAAAGATAAACCCCGTCAAGGGCCTCATAGGGCCTTACCCTTCCAAACAAGGGTTTAAGTAGCCTTGCACAAAGGGCATCACTTGTAACCACAAGAAGAATACCCAAAAGCCACATTAACCTTTCACTGTTGTCTCCTCTTATGAGCCTATAGGCTATAAAAACCGCTATAATCGGAACCCAGAAGGAAAAATCAGATGCCTTTATCATTATGACGTTTAAAAATGGGAAATGCGTCCTGTTTATCATGAAAAAAAGGGCCTTATCCAGTTGAAAAATCCAGTCAATCATGCGCTAATTCGCCTTCCACCTGTAAAGTCCCTTTCCAAAAAATACCCTGAACTTCCTTAACCTATGGTTACCAAGGGGAATCTCTATGACCCCTAAAGGTCTAAGCTCCCGAAAACACCCTTCTATTCCCTTTAAGCCCTTATCTGCATCAAATACAAGGAGGGCATCAAGCCCTTTTCGTGTATTTGGCGGTGGCCAAAGCTCGTATTGGCTTCTCACTTCACCCCGTAAACCATTCCATCTATAGACAGTTGGATGCCATTTGACATAAAAGGCAAGTTCACTTGCAGTCTGCCGCCTCCTTGTTATAAGTATGGTTTTTTCGGGAAAAGGCACTTCTTTTAACAATTTTTCAACCTTAATGGAAAGCTCCTTCCACCCCCTTAACCGGATAGTTGGGTCAAAGGGCTTTCCAAAAAGACCAAGTTTGGCCAATAAAAGGGGCGAAAAATAGACCAAAATTACCAGAATGGCCCCAAGGATAACACTTGCTGGTAGGACCTTTTCCTTGATCTTCCTTAAAAGGCTCGAATTGCAAACATCCCCCTCTACCACCCAAAGGCCCAAAAGTAAGCAAAGGGAGATATAAAAAGGGGCAGGCCAGTTTGCATTAACCCTTTGTTTAAGGCTTAAAAAAAGGCAGGCCAAAAGGGGCAAAAACCCGGACAAAACAAGAAAGTGGATAAGATGGACTTTTTCATCTCGACCTTTCATGCCCTTAAAGCTTTTTATTGCCCAGAAAAAGTAACAAAAAGCGCAGAATAAAAGGCAGAGAAATGTCAAGGGGGTTATTAAACCAAACTGGCTTCCCAGAAACTCAAAAAAGGTCCTGGGGTTAAAAAGTGGGCCTTTTTCCTCAAGTCCCTTAAAATGATGGGCTGTATGGGCAAAGGTTATAAAGTTGTGCTGATAGTTCCAAAATAAAAAGGGGAGTAAAAGGAAAAGCTGGACCAAGAAGAAAAGATACACGCCTTTTTTTCTAAAAAGGTTTTTTTCTGGAATAAGTAATACGAGAAAAAGAAGCGTTGCCAATGGGAGGGAGATGGCCGTTTGCTTACTAAGAAGTGCTAGCCCTACCAAGGTGCCGGAAATGAGCCAAGGGGCAAATTCCTCTTTTGGGCCTTTTAGGGACCTTTTTATGGAAATCCAGGTGGAAATAAGGGCTAACGTCCAGAAGAAAAGTAGTGGGGCATCTATGGTCATGATATAGCTTGAAACCGCAGAGCCAATGGTTGAAGAATAGATAAGAGCTCCCCAAAAACCTGCCCTTTCACCAACCTCTTTTTTTAGAAAAAGGTATATTGCAAGTATAGTCCCAAGCCCCAAGATAACTGCCGGAAGCCTTACACCTATTTCATTTGCTCCAAAAAACCTTGTGGAAAGGCCAATAAGCCAGGCAACCATTGGGGGTTTGCTGTAATAACCCCATGAAAGCCTCCTTGACCAGTCCCAGTAATAGGCCTCATCTGGAGAAAGATCCAAGGGGGCAAGGAAAAGAAAGGAGAACCTTATGACCGCAAGGGCTGCAAAAAGGGCCAAGAACCACGCTTCATAGCTATTTTTTAAGGGCGTTTTCACCTTCTTCCACCTCTTTGTGGGCGCCAAGGATGTAAAAACCCCCGCCCACAAGTGCCGAAATGGCCTGGATTGCAAAGACACCAAGGCTCAACGTTATTGCCTTTTCCATTGGAACATTCCTTATTCCAAAAAAAAGGGCAAAACCACCCTCCCTTAAACCAATTCCACTTACACTTATTGGTATAATGGTCAAAACGGAAATAAGGGGAATGACTGCCAAATAAAAATCAAAATTAAGAGGGATCAAAAGCCCCTTTCCCAAAAGATAGGCCCCGTACATGCCACAAAGCTGAAGTATTATGGAAAGAAAAAGGGCCTTAAACAGTACGACTGGATGTTTCCAAAAGATCAAAAGGGCCTCTACCTTCTGAAAAATGGCCTTAAAAAGAGTACTCTTTTTAAATAGGCCATTTGAAAGGACCCTTAAAATGCCCCTTAAAATGGGGGCAAAAATTGCAAAAAGGATACTTGATAAAAATATGGAAACCACGAGAAACTGCCATTTCCAAGGAAGTAACCCCGGATGGGTAAGGCAGGCCGTCCCGCCTAATACAAACATGGCCCAGAAGCCAAAGATTCTATCGGAAAAAATGGAAAATCCTGCCTTAAGCTTACTTTCCTTTCCCCTTGCCAGGAAAAATACCTTTAAGACATCTCCTCCAATGGCAGTCGGCAAAAAAAGGTTAAAATACATGCCGACAAAATAGTATTTTAAAATGGTAAAAAAGGACTTTCTAAAACCAAGGGTGGTAACGATCACATACCACCTGATAGAGCTGAGCACTTGGGAAAGTATATAGAGAAAAAAGGCGAGGGCCCACGCCTCAAAGGGTATGAGGGAAAAGGAGTGAAGGACCTTTCGGGCATCAATCCTTGAAAAAAGCCAAATAAGCAAAAGGGCACTGACAAGGGCCCTTATGGAAAACCTTACTATGCCCCTTAATCCTTTCATCTGGCACCGAAAGTTTATTCAACTATCTCCCTTATGGCATAGATTCTTTTGCCGCTTGCCTCATAATAGGTCCTTATGATGAGCTCGGCCAAAAGCCCTATGCCAAAAAGGATAAGCCCTGAAAGGAAAAGGAGTATGCCTAAAAGAAGGAGAGGGCGATTGCCAATGTCCTTTCCCAAAAAGAGCTTTATGTAGGCAAGATAAGTCTCGATAATAAGGCCGAAAAAGAACATGATTCCACCAGTTAAACCAAAAAATTGTAAGGGGCGAGTGGCAAACTTTTGAAAAAAGAGCATAAGAATAAGATCCAAAAGGACCCTGTAGGTCCTTCCAATCCCGTATTTACTCTTTCCCCTTGTCCTTGGATGGTGGGTTACCACCACCTCCTTGATCCTTGCGCCTTGAAGCTCGGCCAAAACAGGGATAAATCTGTGAAGGTCTCCATAAAGAAGCAGGTTTTTGGCAACTTCCTGCCTGTATGCCTTAAGGGAACAGCCATAGTCATGGAGCCTTACCCCGGTTGCCTTTCCTATTATCCAGTTGGCGACCTTTGATGGCAAAAGGCGCGAAATAAGTGCATCCTTCCTGTCCTTCCTCCAGCCTGTAACCACATCATATCCTTCTTCTATTGCCTCGACGAGTCTTGGTATGTCCCTTGGATCGTTTTGAAGGTCCCCATCCATTGTGACAACAATCTTTCCCCTTGATAGATCAAAACCCGCTGTCATGGCTGCACTCTGCCCAAAATTCCTCCTGAAAACCACCACCCTCAATTCCTTGAAGTTGCCCTTAAGCCTTTTTAAAAGCTCTGTGCTTCCATCACTGCTTCCGTCATCAACTGCTATGACTTCAAAGCTTATGCCTATGCCCCTAAGAACCTCAAAGACCCTTTTTAGAAGCTCCTCTATATTTTCAACCTCATTATAAAATGGAATAATTACAGAAAGATATGGCTTTTTTGTCATACTGCACCCTTTAAAAATCAGTTGATAAAGACATCCTTATAATATTTAAAGTCTGAAAGGGTCTTCCCCGCACCATGGACTATGGTTTCAAGGGGATTAGGTGTAATCCTAAAGGGGATGGAAAACCTTTTTTCCAAAAATTTCTTGACCCCCTTTAAAAGACTTGTCCCGCCGGTCAAGGTAATTCCATCGTTTTCGATGTTGGCCCTTGCCCTTTCAGGAATGGCCTTTAAGGCCTCCCAAATTGAGTCACTTATATCTTCAAAAACGGGAATTATTGCCTCAAATATGTCACCAGGCCCTACCTTTCTTTTTACAGGAGAAAGTTTCTTTACATCAATCCCTGCAACATCGACACTTGAAATTTCCCCAAATTCTTCAGGCCAAACCGAAGCAATCTCCCACTTGAGCCTTTCACAACTTACTGGCCCCACCTTAAACCCCACATTCCTTAAAAGCCACCTTGAGATTGCCTCATCCACGTCATCGCCGCCAATTCTTTTGGAATCCGAGTAGAGATAGGCCATCTGGCTTATTACTGCCACCTCGGTAGTTCCACCCCCAATGTCCACTACCATAAAGGGGCTTTTCCTTGAAATATCGTGATCTGCACCAATGGCGGCAGCCATTGCCTCTTCAATCAAGAAAATCTTTTTAAATCCGGCCTCCTTTGCCGCATCAAGGACTGCCTTTTTTTCAATTTGGGTAAGCCTTGAGGGAATGGAAATGACAACCTTGGAAGATAAAAAAGGGCGATGTTTTCTTGATAGATCCACAATGCTTCTTAAAAAAATGGAAACCGCATCAATATCCTCAATTGCTCCGCCTTTCATGGGCCTTTTTACTATTATATTTGGAGGTGTCTTTCCTAGATAACCCTTGGCCTTTTCTCCAAGGGCAAAGGGTTCTCCGAATTCATCAAGGGCAATGACCGTGGGCTCTGAAAGGACTATTCCCCTTCCCTCCAAAAAGACAAGGGTATTGGCAGTTCCTAGATCAATGGCCACGTCCTGTTTTATTCGGCTCTTAAGACGGCCAATAGGATCTCTTTCCCCTATTCCCATGGCGCACCTCTTGAAAGCCCCTTTTTAATCTCAAGAATTAAATCCCTGGGAAAGGAATAGGTAACTGTAGGGCCTGAAAACAAAAGGACGTGCTCCACCGAAATGGCATTTTCTTTAGGAGGATAGAAAAGCCCGAGGATGTTGTCCTTAGAGGCTATGTCTTCATTCCTTTCAAAAAGAAAACCCCTTGGTCCCTTTTCTCCCTGAACCTTCAAAAAATCCCCCTTGTCCTTAAAAATCCAGCCTGCTATCCCTGCTCCAACGTCAAACCTTCTATCCCTCAAGGCCCGGAGATATTCATTTTCATCCCTTGAAATCACACCTTTTACAATGAAAAAGGGGCGATCTGGTATGTGCCTGCTGATAAAGCAATGCTCAAAGGAAAAGATTGACATAAAGGAAAGGAGATTATCCTCATAGGCATCAAATTTCAATGATTGCCACCTTATAATTTCCTTAAGTATGGGAACTAAAGAAAGGCCGCTTTCAAGGGACAGGATTGAGGAGATGGTTCTTGCGAAATTTAAAAGTATCTTTTCCTGCTTTTTTGAAAAGCCAAGCTTTGTCTTACTATCTACCATTAGTACACCTTGGCCCCTTGGTAAAGGAACTGCCAAAAGGGCCTTTATACCCGGCCTTTTTTTGTAGATTCCAGTAAACCCTTTTCCTTCCCTGAATCTAGTAATGTTTATGGGCCTATCTTCTCTAAAGACCCAGCCTATTGGCCCCTCACCCTTTAAGATGGTAGCCTCTTTTTTAATATCATCTGAGATGGACCAAGAGTAAAAAAGCTCCAAGGGCTCTCCCCCCCTGGCCAAAAAAAGCGCAACTGTATATGCATCAAAGGTCTCAGAGATATTTTTAATCAGAAGTTCCAAAGATTTTAGATGAAATGTCCCTTTCATAGGGTGGTTCTAGCACCCCTTTTTCAGTGATGATTGATGTTATAAGTTTTGAGGGAGTGATATCAAAGACAGGATTATAGGCACTTACCCCATTGGGGGCCATGTTTTTTTCTGAAAAATATAGCACCTCCCTTTCATCCCTCTCCTCAATGGGAATGTCATCCCCGCTTGCAGCGTCTTTATCAAAGGTTGAAGAAGGGGCTGCCACATAGAATGGAATTCCATTTTCCTTACATAGAACTGCCACATTATATGTCCCTATCTTGTTGGCAACGTCCCCGTTTCTGGCAATCCTGTCTGCCCCTACAACTGCTGCCTTGATAAGCCCACGTCTCATCAAAAGGCCCGAGGCACTATCTACATTTAATGTAACCGGTATTCCGTCCTTTGAAAGCTCCCAGCAGGTAAGCCTTGAGCCCTGAAGCCAGGGCCTTGTCTCGTCTGAAAAAACTCTAAGCCCCTTTCCAAGCCTTATGCCTCCTCTGATAACTCCAAGGGCCGTGCCGTAACCGCCTGTTGCAAGTGCCCCTGCATTGCAGTGGGTAAGAACCCCTCCCTTTTCTGGTAAAAGCTTGCCACCAAAACGCCCCATGAGGATATTGGCCTTGCAATCCTCCTTCCATATGGAAAGGGCTTCTTTTAGGGCCTTTTCATATAGCCTATCCCCAGGAACACCTTTAATGGCATCAAGGACCCTTTCAACCGCCCATCTTAAGTTTACAGCAGTGGGCCTTGCCTCCTTAAGCCTTTGGCCTATGGATAAAAGCTCGCTAAAGGCATCTTCCCCCCTTTTTTTCACTTCCCTTGCCCCAAGGACCATACCAAAGGCAGCGGTTATGCCAATGGCAGGAGCCCCCCTTACTACCATTTCCTTTATGCCAGAAAAGGTATCTTCCCAAGTTTTACATAAAAGCCAGGTCTCCTCCCATGGAAGCCTTCTCTGGTCAAGGAGATAAAAGGCGTCATCCTCCCATCTAAAGGGGACAATCTCGCTTCCCGCCTCTTTTAATATCTCAAGTATCTCTTGCACCTTTAGGAACCTTCAAGAAGTTTCAGCAAAAGTTCGTTTACAAGCTTTGGATTTGCCTTGCCCCTTGTCTCTCTCATGACCTGTCCTACAAAAAAGCCCATGACCTTCTTTTTGCCAGCCCTGTATTTTTTAACCTCCTTTGGATTATCCCTTACAACCTTTTCCACAATGGCCGAAAGCTCAGACACGTCACTTACCTGGGAAAGCCCCTCCCTTTCTACGATTTCTTTTGGGCTTCCGCCCTTATGAAAGATCTCTTCGAGTATCTTTTTCCCTATCTTGTTGCTGATGACGCCGTCATCAATGAGAGTCAAAAGCTCGGACATGGCCTTGGGAGTAACCTTGCAGGAAGAGATATCCTGGTTTTCCTGTTTAAGGAGCCTTAACAGCTCAACCATAATCCAATTGCTGACCTTTTTGGCCTTTGGATAAAGCTCCACACAGCTTTCAAAATAGGATGCAAGGTCAATGCTTTCTGTAAGGACCCCTGCATCGTATACAGGGATTCCATAATCTTTTACGAATCTCTCCCTTTTTTCATCAGGAAGCTCTGGCAAAGAGGCCTTAACATCCTTCAGCCAGTCATCATGAACCCTTATTGGGACAAGGTCCGGATCAGGAAAATATCTGTAGTCGTGGGCCTCTTCCTTTCCCCTCATGGAATGGGTAACGCCCTTTGCCACGTCAAAAAGCCTTGTTTCCTGGACAATTTCCTTTCCGTCAAGAAGAAGGGCGCTCTGGCGCCTTATTTCGTATTCAAGGGCCTTTTGAACGTGTTTAAAGGAGTTCATGTTTTTAAGCTCTGCCTTTGTGCCAAACCCTTCCTGCCCCTTTGGCCTAAGACTTATATTGGCATCACACCTAAGGCTTCCCTCCTCCATGTTCCCGTCACTTATCTTTAAATAGCGGACTATCTGGCGAATCTTTTTAAGATAGCTCGATGCCTCTTCCGGTGTCCTTATGTCTGGCTCACTAACTATCTCAATAAGTGGAGTCCCAGTCCTGTTTAGATCTACGTAGCTTACAGGCCTTGACTCATCATGAATGAGCTTTCCGGCATCATCCTCCATGTGAATCCTGTTTATCCTTATCCGCCTTTTTTTGCCATCCACCTCCACATCGATCCAGCCGTTTTCTGCAAGGGGCAATTCATACTGGGATATCTGATAGCCCTTTGGAAGGTCAGGGTAAAAATAATGCTTTCTGGCAAAGACATTTGTCCTGTTTATCCTGCAATTTGTGGCAAGGGCCATCTTCATTGCATATTCCACAGCCTTTTTGTTTAAAACCGGTAGGACCCCTGGCATCCCCAGGCAAACCGGGCACGTGTGGGTGTTTGGAGGTGCGCCAAACTCAGTGGAGCATGAACAGAAGATCTTGCTCTTTGTTTTTAGCTGAACGTGGACCTCCAGCCCAATAACTGCCTCAAACTCCATATCCTTTCCCCTGAATACATTTTTTAATTGGGTCGAAACTAACACCTTTTAGGGGGAGGTTCAAGAAAGCAAGTTAGATTCGTTTTGAGAGCAGAAAACTTTTCGCTTTTTTGGTCAAACTCCAACTGCCCCAACTATCATTTAAATTTTTGGACTATTTCATAAGCCCGGTAATACATTTCATTTTTCATCCATTTATACTGAATCCTCATTGACATAAAGTTGATTGAAAACCATAATGCACCCCACCATGGAAAACGTAAAAAACTCCCGCTCGGAATTTAAGGCGTGGCTCATATCCTTAAGGCGAAGTCTTCATGAAATCCCGGAGCCAGGCTTTAAAGAGGAAAAGACATCAAAATTCATACAAGGGGTCCTAAAGGAACTTGGAATTTCTTTTAGGGCAAATGTGGCCAAGACCGGAATCATTGCCGAGCTTGGCCAGGGCACCTCTTGTGTTGCCATCAGGGCCGACATGGACGCCCTTAAGATTGAAGAAAAGACTGGCCTTCCCTTTAAATCCAGACATCCTGGCTTCATGCATGCCTGTGGTCACGATGGACACATGACCATGGCCCTTGGGGCCTGTTCCCTATTAAAGCAAATGGAGGACAAAATTGGGGGCAGGGTTCGGTTTATCTTTCAACCGGCTGAAGAAGGGCTTGGCGGCGCAAAATACATGATTAAAGAAGGGGCCCTTGAAGGGGTAAGCTATATCTTTGGAGGGCACATTGACAGACACTACAGGGTTGGTGAAGTGGTTGTCCAGGATGGGCTCATCTGTGCCTTTTCGGATTCCTTTAGAATCGACATCTTCGGAAAGGACGGCCATGCAGCAAGGCCCTATGAAGCCATTGACAGCATAGTGATTTCAGCTCACCTTGTTACAGCCATTCAATCCCTGGTAACAAGGGAGTTAAATCCGACCTATCCAAGCGTGATATCCATTGGCAAAATAAGGGCGGGGTCTGCCCACAATATCATTGCCGGTCATGCCACCCTTTACGGGACAGTGAGGACCACCCATCCTGAAATACGAAAAAAAGTTCTAAAACGATTCAGGGCCCTTGTTGAATCGTTTGTTGGCTCCTTTAATGCCCAGGTAAACCTTGAATTTATTGACAGCTACCCTCCGGTAATAAACGACAAGGATGCCACCAAAATTGCCCAGGAAGCAGCAAGGTCCACTCCGGGGATAAAAAAGGTTGTATCAGATATGCCCCCAAGCCTAGGTGGCGAGGACTTTTCCTATTATCTGGAAAAGGTTCCTGGATGCTTTGTAAGATTTGGAGCACTCATTGAAGGCCAGGAAAATATTCCGGCACACAGTGCAAAATTTGACTTTAATGAAGATGTTCTTGAAATAGGGGCAAATTTTTTTAAAAATGTTGCAATAACTGCGCTTAATAAATAATTTTTGTTTCATGGAGTATTACCCTTCCTTTAAGAAAAGCCCTCTTTTTACCATTGGCGTAGAGATAGAACTGCAGATCCTTGACCCAAAAACTTTGGATCTAACCCCTGGAGGGCCAAGGATATTAAAATCCATAGGCCCTAAATACAAAGACAGGATAAAGCCTGAATTTATAAAGTCCATGCTTGAGGTCACAACAGGGGTCTGTAAGTCACTTTCAAATGCCCATGAAGATTTAAAAGAGGGCATAAAATATCTTGAAAATAGGGCCAGTGAACTTGGCTATTTCCTCTTTTCATCAAGTCTTCATCCCTTTGCAAAAAGTAATGACCAAAGGCTTTCTGAAGATGAAAGATATCATCGGTTAATGGATGAATTTCAAATAGTTGGAAGAAGGCTTATCACCCAGGGCCTTCACTGCCACATTGGCATTGATGATGCAGACAGGGCCATAGATGTGGTGGACAAAATCAGGACCTATCTGCCCTTGCTTCTCGGACTAACCGCCTCTTCTCCCTTTTTTGAAGGGGAAGATACCGGCCTTTGCTCATTTAGATCAAAGCTTTTTGATGCCCTTCCCCGATCGGGAATCCCTGACCCCTTTGTTGACTGGGAAAATTTTCAGGTCCTTGCAAACCTTCTTTTTCAGGCAGGCATAATCAAGACATCCAGGGACATCTGGTGGGATGTAAGGCCTCATCCCATCTTTGGGACGGTTGAAGTAAGGATATGTGATGTTCCGTTAAGTTTTAATGAGATCATGGCGACAGTTGCACTCATACTTTGCCTTGTGAAATTCGTCTATAATAACAGGGAAATAAGCAGGGCCGTTCATAGAAGCATCCTTTTAAACAACAAATGGAATGCGGCTAGATATGGCCTCGAAGGAATCTTTGTTAACCCCTTTACCCTTAAAAAGGAAACAATAGGAAAGGCCCTTTCAAACCTTTTGGAAAGGCTCAAAGACCTCTTTATTGAATTAAAGGCGGAGGACTATCTCTTTATCATCAAAGAAATGATTAAAAGGGGTTGTAGTGCCAAGGTCCAACGAAGGCTTGTTGAAAGGACTGGAGATTTCCCCAAGATGATAAGGCAACTTTCCAAGGAGTTTTGGGAATGAAAAAAAGGGCTATAGTGGCGTCCGGTCATCCACTTGTATCAGAAGCGGCATGTCATATAATGGAGCTAGGCGGAAATGCCTTTGATGCAGTGGTGGCAGCAGGCTTTGCAAGTTCCTTTTGCGAACCAAATCTCACAAGCCTTGGCGGAGGCGGCTTTCTTCTGGCGCGAACTATATCAGGGGAGACAACCCTTTTTGACTTTTTTGTTGATACCCCTGGAAAGGGGCAAAAAAAGCGGCTTGAGCCACACTTTTTCCCCATAACCGTGAAATTCCCCGGTTCTGACCAGATATTTAATATTGGCCTTGGCTCTGTTGCCGTTCCTGGAACCCTTAGGGGCTATCTACACGTCCACAAAAGGCTTGGAAGGCTCCCGTTAAAGACCGTGCTAGAGCCTGCAATAAATTATTGTGAAAAGGGCGTAGAGCTTAATGACCACCAGGCCTATTTCTTAACACTTCTAAAGCCAATTATGACATACAGCCAGGATGGAAAAGACATCTACTTTGTGGGCAAAAGATTTTGCAAAAAGGGCGATAAAATCTTTAACAAAAAACTTGGGGCCTTTTTAAGGGAGCTGATTAAGGAAGGTGACAGGCTGTTTTATGAAGGGGAAATTGCAAAAAGAATCGTAAAAGACATGGAAGAGGGCGGGGGCTTTTTGACCCTTGAAGACCTTAAATCCTACAAGGTCCATGAAAGGAAACCCCTTTCAGTTAACTACAAGGGCCACAAGATACTTACAAATGGCTACCCATCCTTTGGAGGGCCCCTTTTAACAGTAACCTTTACCATACTGGATAAAATTTCTTTTAAAAACCACAGGTGGGGAGACGGCCCCTATTCCCGGGGGCTTGCCAGTCTTTTCCGGCTAATTGAGGATGCAAGACCCCTTCTTTTAAATACAGACAAAGATGGAAAGCTTTCCTGGGCCATGGAAAATCTTTCAAGGATAAAAAGGCTTTTTTCAAAGGGGACCACCCACATAAGCATTTGCGACAGCGAAGGGAACGTTGCCAGCATGACCACATCAAATGGGGAAGGCTCTGGCTATTTTGCACCAGGCACAGGAATTATGCTTAACAACATGATGGGAGAAGATGACCTTCATCCTGAGGGCTTTCATTCATCCCCGCCAGGGGTAAGGGTGGGCTCCATGATGTCCCCTTCGCTTCTTTTAAAGGATGAAAAGGTCAGGCTTGTCCTTGGAAGTGGAGGTAGCAAGAGGATAAGGACTGCCATAACACAGGTTGTTTTAAATTATATGGATTTCAACATGCCCATTAAAGATGCCGTATATGCCCCGCGGATACACTGGGATGGCCAAAATTTTCAGATTGAGCCCGGCTACCCAGACGAAGGTATTAATGCCCTAAAGACCCTTGGCCCAGTAAACTTGTGGGATCAGATAGATGTCTATTTTGGTGGGGTCCATGCAGTTGAACCCTTCAAGGAAGGGGCAGGGGATCCAAGAAGAGGCGGAAGCGTTAAGGAATGTTCTCCTTAACGCTGTTATTGAACATGGAAAATACTATTCCTAATAGCCAGGCGGTGGGTTTACAGGTATGAAGGTAACCTGGCTTCCTGCATAGCTTCTTTGATACCACTCGTTGCCACAATTAAAATAGGTCACTCCGTTTACTTTTACCTCTCTAGGCTGGCATGGCAAGGTGGTAACATAGGTAGTGGTGTTGTTATAGACCGTTTGCGGCTGATCATAGTGATCATTGGCATTTGCTGCTGCTGCCGCGGCACCTACCACTACCCCGCCAACAATTACTCCTGCTGCAAACTCGCCACCATCGCTATCCCAATGATCATCCCAATCATGGTGATCATCATGGATATCTTCAATAAAATCTTGTCTGTCTTCCTGCCTGTCCTTTGCAAATTCCTGCCTCTTTTCCTGACGCTCTTTTATTTCCTTTTGAATATCTTCTCTGTTCTTATCCCTCCATTCCTGTCTGTCTTCAAGATTCCCTTTATTCTGTGCCATCCTGTCTTGAACACCATTTTTCCTATTTTGCGCTATCTGCTGCCTTTTTTCAGGGCTTATTCTATTTTGTGAGCCTGTGGCCATTCTATTTGAGCCTCTCTGAATCCTATTCTGACTTTGAACATTTCGTGGACGTTGATAATTTTGGGGCCTTTGAGTAACAGGCCTTCCCTGACTTCTTGGGACAACTCGGGCCTGTCTATTAACAGGGGTCCTGTATTGTCTTTGAGGGCGTTGAATTCGCCTTCCTGAAAAACCGCCTCTGCTTGCAATACCTGACCTTGAAAAACTTCTACCTCCTCCCCTTCCCAGCCTTCTTCCATAAGATAAATCCATAAAAGAAACAGCCAAAAAGGCCATTATTGTCAAAAAAATTAGACCATTTCTATTTAACATGATCTTTTTCCTCCATCCTTTTCCCTTTATCCTCGACAGGAATCAAAATAGGAATCTTTTCCATGTCTCTTTGCGGCTTAAATACAAATTCCCTTTTGGAAAACTTGGGATTAATATCCCATTTTTTAAAATCGGCCCAAAATTGCGGCTGTCCATCTTCCTTTTTATATGTGATGATAAGGCGTCTAGGCAAATCATCATCGGCTATCCAGACTTGGAAATCCACATCCTCTGTACGGCCTACATAATGATTTGTAGGCACATCTGCCACAACCACATCCCTTTCAACAAAATCTGCTTCTTTACAAAGCCTCTTTAAATCTGAAGGAAAAGTAGAAACAAGCATTCTGGCAAGAGGAACTCTTATCTTTAAGGTTGAAACTGCATAGTGAATAAAAGAATCCAGATCCATTTTCTTCTCAAGCTGGGCATAGACCTTCTTGTTCAAATTAAACTGAGTCATTACCTTACCGTTATAAATCAGGCCAACCTGTTCTCCATCGCTTCTCGTTGCAGAGACCCTTATAAATGACGGCCTTTTTATCTTTAATTCTCTAATCTCATTAAACTCAATCTTTTCACCGTTATCTTGCAAAACATCATAGCCCATTCTGAGAGACACTGAAAAACTCTTCAAATTGGCTATCTTTTGGGCCATTTTTATTAAAGACTCCTTAGCCGAACCATTATTTGAGGCATACGCTATTGGATTTATGAAAAAACAAAGAAAGAAAAGGGCCAAGAAAAAAGTATATTTTTTATACATATCCACCTCCACCAGCTTTTTAAAAAATAGAGGTTACTTGTTTAGGGCGTCCTGAGCATTATCATACCAATCAAAATAATCTTTGACACCCTTTTTCCCCGATTCCACAAGGGCCTTCTTTTGTTTATCCGAAATATCAAAATCTGTTGTTCCTACGCCCAGGGTATCTATGTAGATGGTCCTTTGCCAGTCATCACTGTGAAGATGGGAATTTTCCTGACTGTCCATAACTGTAAAGATAAGGGCCTTGCAATAATCAAAAAACTTGTCTATTTCCTGATGCTGGGGTTCTGCATGATCCCTAAAAAGAGAGATTTCCTCTTTCGTATCGAGCCTGAACCCCAGGGTTTCCTTGTTATACACATATTTTGAGATGGGCCTTTCAATCTTTGAAAGCCTTTTATTTATCCTTTCGTAATAGTCAGTCTTTCTTGCATTTTTACCCTTCACGTATTTTGTCCTGTCAAAGAGTTTTACTGGGTAATTTCTCAAAAGGCCTCCATCCACATAGACGTCTCCTCTTGTACTTCTAATTGCACGGAAAAATAGAGGGATAGACATGGAAATCCTTGCTGCATCAGCAATGCACATTCTGGGCGTATGTTCGTTTGAAAATATCTCTGAAAACTTGGTGGATAGATTTGTGCCAATGAGATAGATATCCTTAAACCCCTTTTTCTTTTTTAGATGATATACGTTTGAAAATGTGGACTCGCTGTTTCCTGTCTTTTTTTCTATAAGACTTCCTATCCAGTTTCTGAAATAGTTTCCTTTATACCAGCCAAATTCAGTAAGTAGCCTTTCCGTATCCCTCAAAAAACCTTTGCTATCATCAAGAAACCTTCTAAAATCAAGGTTCCAAAGTATCTCCCTTATTTCATCTATGGAATAATTTAGCCCTACCAATATGGCAGTTATGGCTCCGGCAGAGGTGCCTCCAACCCTTATAATGTCATTTAATATGCCTTTTTCAGAAAGAGCCTCTAGTGCTCCTACATAGCCTATACCCTTTACACCACCACCCTCAAATACCAGGTTTTTGAAATGATATTTACCCATAGCCCCCTCCTTTTTATTTAAGAAAATTGTCTCCGAGAACCAACTGGGCAATTACGGCACATTCAACCCCAAAGGGAAGGTATCCGAAATAGCCCAAAATCGGCATTTCAAAGACCTTGAACTGCCCAACAAAAGGTATTTCATATATCCATTTGGGATAACTATAAAAATTCCATATCTCCCAAAAAAAACCACATATAAGGCCACTAATTGCAAAGCATACGATCCTGGACCAGTCCCCTTTGGTTATTGAATGAAATATAGTCCTTTGACCGGCAATAGCTTGGATAGAACAAAAAATTCCAAGTGGAGAGACCCAAAGAAGAGGGAAAAGATAATCTGGGAAATATCCGATTAACGCAAAGCCAAGACCAAAAAAGACGAGGAAAAACATGGACATGTGCCTTGAATAAGGAAAAGAAATAACAGGCCCCTTTGAAAAGGTACCTTTAAAATCAAAAAGCCTCCAGAGAACAAGGCTTACTGACATAACTGCAGGAAGCACTGTGGAAAAGGAAAAAGAGGCAATAATAGTGTATTTAAGGGGAGAAAAGCTCTCAACACCTATATAATACCAGTTTTGTACAAATCTATTCAGATATTCAAAATACCACCAAAAAAGGGCGCTTAGGGGGAAAAGCAAAAGGGCTCCCTTTAAATTTTTTGAAAAAAGGCTTTCTCTTGTAAGATATTCTCCAAGGCCATTGATAAAAAGGATAAAACCGAGCCAAAGTGGTGTAAAGGAATAGGGCCTAAGGATATTGAGCCTTTTTAAATATCCCCAGGAAACTACCCATGAAAAGAACATGAGCATCAAGCCAAAATAGGCCCAAATGGGAAATTTTCCTTTTTCATATCCCTTTTTCATCCTCAAGGGATTTTTGTAGAATGCCCTTAAAAAGGGCAAAAGACACAAAAAAATAATAAATGCCCCAAGACAAAAGGCCAAAAGGGAATTTTTGGCATGGATGACATGGTGGGTTAGGGGAGGAAATTCAAGATAAGGCCCAAGGGACTCTGATTTTAGATAGATACCCAAAAGGGGGAGAAAAAAAATGGAGCAAAGGCCCAAAAGGACAGAGCCGATAATTCTTTTCTTGAAATTCAATTTGTTCTCAGGGTAAATTGTTTCATCAAAGTTTTCTTAAAAATAACTCAAAATAGGGAGATTGAAAGACATGCAAAAAAATATTCTTTCAGGGAGCTTTTTTAAAAAGGCCCAAGAAGTTATACCTGGAGGAGTTAACAGCCCTGTTCGTGCCTGCAAATCAGTAGGATGTGACCCGATATTTGTGGAATCTGGACAGGGTAGCTGGATATTTGATGTTGACGGAAATTCATACCTTGATTTTGTCTGCTCCTGGGGTCCCCTTATACTGGGGCACAGCCACCCTGAGGTGGTCTCGGCAGTCAAGGAGGCCCTTGAAGGGGGTACAAGCTTTGGCATTCCCACCTGGCGCGAGGTAAAGCTTGCCCAGATGATTGTGGAGCTTGTTCCTTCCATTGAAAAGGTGCGCCTTGTAAATTCGGGCACCGAGGCCACCATGAGCGCAATTAGGCTTGCAAGGGGCTTTACAGGCAAAAAGAAGATTGTGAAATTTGACGGTTGCTATCATGGCCATGCAGATTCCTTTCTTGTAAAAGCAGGCTCTGGTGTTGCCACCTTAGGAATTCCAGGAAGCCCTGGAGTGCCGGAAGAGATAGTTCAAAATACAATCGCCATCCCCTTTAATGACAAAAAGGCCCTCAATGAGGCCATAGACAGGGAAGGAAAGGACATTGCAGCTGTGATTGTAGAGCCGATTCCTGCCAATATGGGAGTCGTTCTGCCAGAAGATGATTTCCTGCCTTACTTAAGAAAAATAACCCAAGAAAAGGGAATAATACTCATATTTGACGAGGTGATAACTGGATTTCGTCTGAGCCTTGGAGGGGCCCAAGAATATTTTGACATTATGCCTGATTTAACCTGCCTTGGAAAGATAATTGGCGGAGGCCTTCCTGTTGGGGCCTATGGTGGAAAGGCAGAAATAATGGATCATATCGCACCTGATGGACCTGTTTATCAGGCAGGAACTCTATCTGGAAATCCTTTGGCAACTGCAGCAGGCATTAAAACACTGGAGATTCTCAAAAGGCCAGGTACCTATGAAAGCCTTAAGGAAAAAATGGACTATATGGTGGGTGAACTCACCAACATTGCCAAAAAATACGGAATCAAATGCACCATTCAAAATATCTCCTCCATGATGACCTGTTTTTTTGGGGTTGACGGGAAGGTCTCAAATTTTTCAGATGCAATGAATGCAGATACAGAATTTTACGGAAAATATTTCAGACAGATGTTAAAGAATGGCGTTTATTTGGCACCATCACAGTTTGAGGCTGCCTTTATATCCATTGCCCACAGCATTGATGATATTGAATGGGCATTGGAAGTAAATGAATCGTCATTCAAAGTTCTTGCATAACCCAAAATTATGTGCTATCAGTTTTATCAATGTTAGGAGGCAGAAAAGATAGTGAGAATACTAATAATTCTGCCCCTGGCAGCTAAAAAATAATGGGCACTTTCAGGCAAGAACTGGCGCAGGCTCTGCGACATTTTACAAATGCGACAACTATAGCCCTTGCGGTTGTCTTTTCAACTTTTGCCGGAGTGCTAACAGGCTATTATTTGGATACGAAGCTATTTAAGGGGAGCACGTATCCATGGCTTACAATAATATTTTTCTTTTTTGGCCTTGGAGGAGGTATAAAGAACTTCATTATATTGACAAAGAGGTTCTCAAAGGAGGCCGAAAAGAAAAGCGGGGAAGAGAAGGGGTCAAAACAAGGTGACATTGAATCCAAAGATTAGAGACATACTCACAGGGAACCTGGACCTTTCGTTCATCAGGCTCTATATCGGCGTTAATTGGGTGATTTTATCCCTTCTCATTATTGGGTCCATTTTCTTATTTAATTTGAATTTCACCCTCGGAATACTCCTTGGTGGAGTGCTGGTAAATCTTAACTGCGTGGGGCTCAACCGTGACTGTCTAAGGGTTGTAAGGTGGAGAAGCATGGCGGCTTATTACGCAGGATTGGCAGTCAGAATGGGGATTATCGCCCTGGCAGTGACTGTGGCAATGCTTTTTTACAAGGAATATTTTTCCCCTGTTGGCCTTGTTATTGGGCTTTCGGTGGGAGTTATAAATTTTTATCTGCTTGTTTTAGGAATGCTAGTTTACAGAGTCAAATTTAAGGAGGCAGTTTAGTCATGGAACATCCCTTATTGTTTTTGAGTATTTTGTTAGACGCCCTGGGATTACCTGCACATGGAGGCTCAAGTCCGTTGGCCCAAATTCTTGCACCCCATATGCAGTATAGCTATCTAGCAATGATTATCTGCGTGATAATAGCCTGGGCTGCGACATCTAACATGAACAAAAGAGTCCCTTCAGGTCTTCAAAATCTCATGGAAATTTTTATTGACTGGTCTGAAAACTTCATTCAAGATCAAACCCATGATCACCGCCAGACCATGATCATTTTCCCCATGATGACAACCTTTATGTTCTATATTTTGGTGGGCAACTACATGGGTCTTTTCCCCGGGTTTATGTCACCCACTGCCAACCTGAATGTAACTCTTGGATGTACAGCAATATCCATTGCAACCTATCACATTCTTGGTATCAGGTTTCACGGCTTTAAGTATATAAAGCACTTTATGGGGCCAATTCCGGCCATGGCACCAATGATGTTTCCAATTGAGATATTCAGCCATGTTGGAAGGATATTAAGCCTTTCCATTCGACTTTTTGGAAACATGGTTTCTAAGGAGATCCTCCTCGGACTCCTTTTCATGCTTGCCGGGCCCTATTTGGCACCTCTTCCAATCATGATTCTCGGTGTTTTGGTATGTCTCCTCCAGGCCTTTATTTTCTATGTCCTTTCGATAGTTTATTCTGTAGAGGCCATGGCAGGGGCACATTAATTTAGGCAAAAAGAAGAAGGCCATAAAAAAAATTGAAAAAGGAGGTTTTTAAAGTGAAGAAGTTTTCATGGATTTCCGTATTGACAGTTTTGTTTGTCCTTGGTCTTGCTGCTGTATCATTTGCAGCTGGTGATGATGTTGCCAAGGGTGGTCATGTTGGTTTCTTGATGGCTGCATCAGTCCTTGCAGCCGGTCTTGGTGTTGGTATTGCTGCTTCCGGATGCGGTGTTGGAATGGGTCACTGCTCAAGAGGTTGTCTCGACGGAACAGCAAGGAACCCTGAGCTTGCTGGTAAGCTTACCGTTACCATGTTCATCGGTCTTGCTCTTATCGAATCCTTGACCATTTACGCCCTGGTTGTTGCTCTAATCGCCCTTTACGCCAACCCAATGCTTCCAAAACTTATGGCTATCTTTGGCCTTGGAGGCTAATGAATAGTAAGAAGTAGGGGTGAGTTAAAAGGCCGCTTTAAGCGGCCTTTTTTATTATATGTATATCTGTCTTGATGCCGCTTACGAATCCTCCGCTGGCTTGGCCTGCGGAGTAATCTTTGACTCAACCAAATCCCAAAAACCCATCAAGGTAATAACAGGTAGTAGGTTAAAGGTAAGACCCTATGTTCCTGGAAGATTCTATGAAAGAGAGTTGCCTCTTTTATTGAATGTCCTTAAAAGGGTGGAGGAAGACCTGAACATCATATTTATTGACGGATATGTTTGGCTTCCTGGAAATAGACCAGGGCTTGGGGCACATCTTTTTAAAAATCTAAATGAAAAAATCCCCGTTGTTGGCATTGCCAAAAATCCTTTTAAAGGGCACAGGGAATGCCTCAAGGTTTATAGGGGGAAAAGCTCTAGGCCCCTTTTTATAACCTCTGCCGGAATTTCGATAAAGGCTGCTGCAGAGCTGGTAGAGAAACTATATGGCCAAAACAGAGTCCCTCTTATGGTGACCCTTTCTCACATTATGGCCCGAAATGCTTTAGATGAAAGATTAACCAGGCACCAACCTGGATAATTCTATTTGGTTTTGACAATTTTTAAGAATAAACTCATTATTATCCGCAACAATCAATGTGTGCCCATGATCCAACATTTCTGAAAAAAGCCTTAAAAGTCTTTCAACATCCTTTGGATGGAGCCCCTTTGTCGGCTGATCCAGCAGGAAGAAGCCTTTTTTTGCCTTTGCCTTTGAAAGCTTACTTGAAAGCTTAAGCCTTTGGCCCTCGCCTGCTGAAAGGCTGGAAACCCTTTGCCCTAAAAGGATATAACCAAGTCCTATTCTTTCTGCCAGGGTCAGTGGCTCTCTGATTATTTTGAGATTTGAAAAAAAATCTGCAGCTTCGGTAATAGTCAGGCCAAGTATTTGTGCGATATTTAATCCCCTATACTTGATTGTTAAAACCTCTGATCCAAAGCCTGTTCCTTGACAGATCGGACAAGGCCGGGAGAGCAAGCGTCCCAAACCCCCTTTTAAGGCTTCAAACTCTCCAGTACCCTTACAGGCCTCGCATCGACCTCCTTTTTTGGCTAAAGAAAACATGGACGGAGTTAACCCAAAGGCACGGGCCTCCCTTGTCCTTGAAAAAAGCCTTCTAATGTGTCCGAAAACCCCAAGCACCGTTGCGCAAAGAGAATAGCGTTGCTTGAAAATGGGCATCTGATCAACCAGGTAAATAAAACTACCATCAAGCAATTTATTTAAACTATTTAGAATTTCTTCCAGAAGGAGAGATTTTCCAGAACCAGTCGGACCAGAAATAAGATTAAGTGTGTTTTTTAAAATCCTTATAGGGCCTTTAGCTGTATCTATAGAGATATAATTCTTTTTGCTCTTTCTTCTAGGCAGGGTAAATTCAATGGAACTAAACTCCTTTTTCAGTTTTTGGGAAACGGTTTCATCGAGATCTCCTTGAAAGATAACCGCCCCCCCTTTTGTTCCAGGGCCAGGACCAAACTCGATAATGTAATTACTTGCTTCCAGGGCCTCAAAACAATTTTCAATAATAATTATGGTATTGCCCTTTGACCTGAGTTCATTAATTATTTTTATAATCTCTCCACGTTCCTCCTTTGGAAGACTGCCAAAGGGCTCATCGAAAATATAAAGAGCACCATAAAGAGCCTTTGATACCACAGTGGCAAGCCTTAACTTCATAAATTCATTGCTTGAAATTTTTGAAACAGTGGCTTCAAGGCACAAATGACTAAGCTCAAGCCTTTCTAACAGGCCTAAAAATTCAACTAAATCCTTTATTAAAAAAAATGCCCTACCTTTTTTTTGTAAGTCCTTAAGGACTTTTTTAAAAAAAGAATTGGCCTCCTTTACACTCAGGGATTCAATTTCAAGCAGGCCCTTTCCAGCAATTGCCAGTGATTTTACTCCATGAATTTTGATTTTTTTATTACATGTTATACAATATGGAGCAGTCAGGAATTGAAGCTCTTCTGTTCCACTCTTTTTCTTTATGGCGATCTTTATAATTCCATCTCCAATTTCCTCAGAAAGCCTGAGGGAATCATAAAGGCGATTTCGTTGACCGGGTCGAATAACAAGTCTATCTGTAACGATTGCTATATCATTGGCCTCCATAAGGGCTTGTAAGGCCTGCGGATTATCAACAAAAAGCTCCGTGCCATCAGCCATAAACCGCAAAAATCCGTCTCTTATTATTCTTTTTATTTGCTTTTCCCTTTCTTCCTGGCCTTGTTTTTTTAGGGAAATTTGTGCCATAAGAAGGGCCTTTTCATTAAGAAAAGAGCTAAAGAGATCCTCCACTATTTGATCAAGACTTTTTTTGTCCAGGGCTTTCTTGCAATAAGGGCAGACAGTTGTTCCTATTAGCTTTAAAAGCGCCTTTAACCTAGTCCTTAATCCTGTAACAGTTGAGACAGTAGATAAGTGATGGGGATAGGTCCTTGCAGACTCGAATATAACTGGTGGAATTACTGGGTAAATTGAATCCACCACCTCGAAAAAATCGCGAAAATCTATCTCGTTTTCAAAGGAACTTGCAACCTCAATGACCTGTAAATAATAGCTTTTTAGAAAACCACCTAGTAGATCCAGAGCAAAACTTGATTTCCCTGAGCCTGAAACACCAGAAACGAGTGTAATGGAGTTAAGTGGAATCTTAACATCAATTTCCCTTAGATTATGAAGCCTCGCATTTTTAATATGCAAATAATCTTTTATAATCATTTTTCACAATTAAAC
>WFZZ01000235.1 GCA_015489315.1 Deltaproteobacteria bacterium
AGTAAGGGGATTTCTGGAACACCAACCTATATCTTTCCAGATGGACGGTATCACTCAGGGGTATTAAACAAAAAGCAACTTATGGACAAACTTAGCAAATTTAAATAGGAGTGGTAGCCATGGCCGACATTAAAAAGATGTACAAAACCATTTTAGGTGATCATTTCCCCATGGAAATGAGAATCAAATTTGGTGATCAGGAACTCGTTTACAAGAAGAGGACCTGGAAAATACCGAATGCCAATGGAGAGTTAGAGGAAAGAGGGCTTCGTTATGGTGAAAATCCGGATCAGGAGGCAGCCCTTTATGAATTGGTAAATGGGAATTTGATTCTTGGGGATTGCGCTTTTATTACACCCGGAAAGGGTCTTGTCAGCGCAATCACAGAAGAAGATATGATACAAGCAGGGAAGCACCCTGGTAAAATAAATCTCACTGACGTGGATAATTCCTTGAATGTCTTAAAGTTTCTTATGAAGACCCCAGCCTGTGTAATAGTTAAGCACAACAATCCATGTGGAGTTGCAAAGGCAGATACTATAGAAGATGCTTTTACCAGGGCGCTTCGTGCTGACAGGGTTGCGGCCTTTGGAGGGTGTGTGGCCCTTAACAGGCCAGTTGACAGGCCCACGGCAGAGGCCATTAGCAATCAATATGTAGAGGTTGTTGTTGCGCCTGAATATGAAGAAGGGACGATTGATATTCTTTCAAAGAGGAAAAATTTAAGAATAATAAAGATACAAAGAATTGATCAACTTGAATCTTATTGGGATTTAAGGTTTGTGGATTTTAAAAGCCTTATTGATGGTGGAATAATTGTTCAGCAGTCACCTGTAAATAAAATACGTTCAAAAGAGGACTTAAAGCCTGCTGAATGCGAATATCAAGGGAAGGTGTATAAGATAAAAAGGCTTCCAACTGAACAGGAATATGAAGATATAATCTTCGGTTGGGCAGTGGAGCAGGGAATTACATCAAATTCGGTAATCTATGTAAAAAATGGTGTAACCGTAGGTATCGGAACTGGTGAGCAGGACAGGGTCGGAGTTGCTGAAATTGCTGTTTATAAGGCCTATACCAAGTATGCAGATATACTTTGTTATGATAAATACGGGATTCCTTATAAGGAGCTTGAGCTTCTGGTAGAAAAGGGTGAGCGCGATAAGGCGCAAAAGGATGAGATTGATCAGAAGGTCAAGGAGGATAGAGGGAACATTCCGGGTTCCACCATGGTTTCAGACGCCTTTTTTCCATTCAGGGATGGAGTCGATGTTGGTATAAGACAGGGTGTTACAGCCATTGTTCACCCTGGAGGCTCCTTGAGAGACTGGGAGTCCATTGAGGCATGTAATGAGGCAGATCCCCCAGTGACCATGGTATTTACCGGCCAGAGGGCCTTTAAACATTAATAGCTTTACTTGGATTTTCATGAAAGGCGGGTTATTGTGCCCGCCTTATTTCTCTAATCACACAGATAATTTCCATGCGCAAAGCTTTAAAAAGTCTGGTTATGATAAAGGAACCCAAAATGATTGAAGAAATTACATTACCAAATGGGCTTAATGTCCAGTTCTATGACTATTCAAGACGGGTTGCAGGAGATAGATGGCTTGTGGGGCTCCTTGTCAGGATACCAATCAAGGTTGATAGGGAAGATTTTTCCACCTTTGAAAATGGTGAGGAACTATACAAAGGCTTTTTAGAAAAACATGGAGATGAAATAGCCTTTGAGCTTCAGAAGGAGAGAAATTTTATAGACGAAAGGGAGAAGGACGAGATATTTTCAATGCTTTTATCAACCCTTAAGAAACATGCCCTATCATATATGGGACACAAGGATTTTGCCAAGGGATTTAAAAAAAGAAAGATTGAAGAATTTAAACAGAGGCTTTCATGGTGGAAATAGAGAAGTTGAAGGAGCTTGATAAAAGTGGGATCAAGGACAAGTTATTTGAAAAAAGGGTGTCTAAAAATGACATAGCGCCAGAAGAACTTCTGCACTTCTGGGATGATGAAGGTCAAAGATTGACCGCAAGGATTTTTTCAAAAGAGCCTTCCAATCCCCATGTCCTTTATTTTCCTGCAGAGTATGAGAGTGAGGAGACCTTAAAAAGGTTGGCCGACGGGTTTGCTTCAATAAATTTTACCTTTATTGCCTTTGAATATCCTGAGTTCGGTCTTAGCCAGGGCGAGTTTTCCTTTTTGACCATCTTCGATAAGGCAAGTCTTTTTTTTGATTCCGTAAAGGAGTGGCTGAAAGAGACCAAAAGAAATGGTGGGCTTGTCATTATGGGACGCTCCATTGGTTCTGCTATTGCGATTAATGAGGCCTTAAAGCGGGAAAAGGAACTACTGTGTCTTGTTATAGAGAGCGGTTTTTCGTCTGGAAGGCAATTTTTTGAGAGATCTGGCATTCCATCGAATTTGTTACCAGAGGAGCCCATTTTCGCAAACAGGAAAAAGATGGCCCAATTTAAAAAGTCCGTCCTTTTCATTCATAGCTCGAGAGACGAGATACAAAGTCTTCCTGAAGTGGAATGGCTAGTGGCAGAAAGCCGTTCAAAGGCCACGCAATTTCAGATTGCCCCAAGTGGTACGAGGAGAGAACTGGCTGAGGCTGTAGGAGGTATCTATTTTGAGATACTTGAGCAATACATAAACTTACGAAGGGGAGTGAGGCCCTCTAGAAAGAGGAAAAGGGGTTAACTCCACACCCCTTCAATTGTTTCTCCACATTTTGGACACCTTCCATTATCCATTCGGTTTTCCAATATTGTAAAGCCATATCTTTTAATGAGCAGTTCATTACAACCAGGGCAGTATGTATTTTCTCCTCCTTCTCCTGGAACATTTCCTTCATAGACGAATCTCAAACCCTCTTCGTAGCCAATTTCTCTTGCACGGCGTAATATGCTAACCGGTGTAGGTGGACGATCCAACATTTTATAGGTTGGATGAAAGGCTGTAACATGCCAAGGGATGGATGATGAGACTGACTTTATGAATTTAGCAATTTCTCTAAGTTCTGCCTCTGAATCATTCCAGCCGGGAATTATCAGGGTGGTAACTTCAACCCATATGCCCAACTCGTGCATTAGTTTTATAGAGTCTAACACTGGCTGAAGTCGTGCCTTGCATACCTCCTTGTAAAACTTGTCTGTAAATGCCTTAAGATCAATATTGATGCCATCGAGAAAATCCGTGCTGTGCCTGCATGTCTCCTCTGTCATATATCCGTTACTAACAAATACATTTTTTAGGCCCTCTGTCCTTGCGATTTTCCCTGTATCATAGGCAAATTCATAAAAGATGGTCGGCTCCACATAGGTATAGCTTATACTTCTTGCACCTGAAAGAAGGGCATCCTTGACAACCTGTTCAGGGGTAGCTTCATCTCCTGCAATCTGGCCATTATTTAAACGAGGATACTGACTTATGTACCAGTTCTGACAGTGTTTGCACTGGAAGTTACAGCCCACAGTGGAAATGGAAAAGGAACTCGTTCCTGGCAAAAAATGAAATAGGGGTTTTTTTTCTATTGGGTCATTGTTTTGTGAAATGAGCCTTCCATAGACAAGGCTATAAAGAGTGCCATTACGGTTTTCCCTTACCTGGCAAATCCCTCTTTTACCGCTTGATATTGTGCATCTGTGTCCACACAGGTTACATTTTACTTTTCCGTCTGGCCTTTTTTCAAAGAGATATGCCTCCTTCATGGTTGATTTTCCTCCCATTATTCTAAATCCAAGCTTTTTTGAAATATAAGCACTAATTTTAAAAAGTCTCTTTAATTTTTTTTAAAAGTGGTCGATAAAGATTATGAGCAATATAAAAAATAGTGTCTGATGGGACTTCCCTGAGGAGAATTCCATGAAGGAAATTTTATTAGAAAGAGGTGGAAATATTGTTTCAAATGATAAAAATGTGGCATTGATTGCTAAAAGTCTGGGATCAACCCTTGCAATTATAGTAACAGATACAGAAAATTCTATATCAGGTATATGTCAATGCATTTTGCCAAAGTCCGTCAGGCGGGATTCCAGCCTGAGAGATGTTCTGGAGCAGCTACGACTTCTCTTTAAGCAAATGATTAAGCTTGGGTCAAAGACACAAAATATTAGAATTATGCTTTGTGGTGCTGCTACTTATCTGGAAGAGCCCCCTGATACGGCTCTTGGTGTAATGCTTTATAAAAGGGTTTTGGCAGTCTTAAAGCAAAGTGATATGAAGATTTCAGGAGAACATGTCGGAGGGCCAATAAATAGATCAGTTTCAATAAGGGTTGGTGATGAAAAGGCCAAGGTATTATTACCTGACAATAAGGAGATATTGATATGAATTTGGCTATCAGTACCGATTTTACCCTAGATGCAGTTTTTGAATCCATGGCCTCATTGCCAGTATTCCCAAAGATAGTACATGAGGCCCTGAAAGTTTTAGATGATCCTAAGAAAAAAATCAGCGATGTTAGCGAAATAATAAAATATGATCAAGGACTTGTTGGAAATATTTTGAAACTTACAAATTCTGCACTTTTTGGTCTCACCCAGCAGGTTTCTGACCTTGATACAGCCCTTGCCCTATTGGGTCAGCGAAGAATAAGAGAGGTCCTGATAACAAGTGCGGCACTTCCTTATCTTTCTCGTACCTTAAGTGGTTATCAGATGTCTCCCCAGGATCTTTGGCTGCATTCCGTTGGTTGTGCAATAATTTCTGAGGCCGTTAGTGAAAAGGTGGCTCCTAACTTAAGTTCTGAACTTTATACGGCTGCAATTCTTCATGATATTGGAAAGATAGTTTTAGATATTTACCTTGGGCCTCGTCTTATTGAGGTCTTAGAACATGCTAGAATAAAAGAGCATGATTTTTCCATGGCAGAATGGGAAATAATAGGGACTGATCACGCAATAGCCGGTTCAACGATTTTAAAAAATTGGGATTTTCCACCAGACATTTACAGAGCTGTTAGAAACCATCATGATCCAGACCTTTATATTCAAGAAAAATTATCTACCATGCTAGCGCTATCAAATTTGATAGCTGTTCAATTAGGACTCGGCGTGGGTGCAGACGGTTTTAGATATCGAATCAATCCCGAAATACTAAAAAAATTGGAGTTATCTACTGAGAATTATCTTGAGCTAATAGATGAGGCTGTAAAAAAGATAGATGCGGCCCAGGATGTATTTAAGTTGATTTTAGAATAGCTAAAGATCCTTTAAAGGGCAGATTTCGCATTTAGGTTTTCCTTTTTTACAGAGATCTTTACCAAGTCTTACAAAAAGTGCATGGAATTCGTTGAATAGACACGCATCTTCTGGAAGGTTAGACATAAATATCTCTCTTAGTTCATGATAATCTATATTTTCGTCTATAAGGTTGTGCCTCAAAAAAATCCTGAAGGTATATGCATCTATTACAAAGGAAGGTTTACCTAGGGCGTAAAGTATGATGCTGTCAGCTGTCTCAGGCCCTATTCCTTTTATTTTTAAAAGTTCTCTTCTCAGTTTTTCATGATCCATTTCTCCCATTTTGGAAATGGAACCATCAAATCGTTCAATCAGAAAATTCAAGAAATTTTTTAGTCTTTTGGCCTTTAGGTTGTAATATCCGGCAGGCCGAATTAGGGAAGCAAGTATTTCATTATCTAGCTTGAAAAGTTTATGAGGCGATAATAACTTTCTTTCTTTTAAGTTAATAATTGCCTTTTCCACATTGGTCCAGGCCGTATTTTGAGTAAGAATTGCACCAATTGCTATTTCAAAGGGGGTTTCACCAGGCCACCAGTACTGGCTTCCAAAGGAATCATAGAGCTTCCAGAAGATATCAAATAATTTCTCGGTTGTTTTATTACCTTTAAAATTGAGTGTTAGATTACTAAGATGATCTTTCCTACACGGAGGTTGCCGCTTCAATTAGTTTTTCCGTTTCTTTCAAATCTTGATAAAGCTCGTTGGTCAGGAGATTATTAATATCCCAATTTTTGTCAAGCCCAAGATACCTTATTGCCATGGGATGCATATCAAGTGTGCAAGGTGTCATGTCATAATATCCGCTAAGATTTGCAAGCATATCACTGAGAGATACCAAAATGGTAGGTACACGTGCATGTTGTGGGATGTCTTCCCAGTTGGAAAAGGATGGGTGATGATGATAGGATATGGTGGTACAAAGTATTTCAGGGAGGTCCCAATAGGTAGTAATTAAATAGGCTAGGCGGCAATGGTCAATCCCATAAAAATTGTCCTCTCCTATAACAGAAGGATTTTTACAAGGAGAATCATCTGTAGTTTCCACATCCTTATTTCCAAGACCTCTTAGAAGAAATTTTCCAACATCGTGAAGCAGTGAACACGTATAGACCGTTGGAGAAATATCACTTGTATTCATGTCAAGTTGTAAGAGAATGTGTTTAGCACATGTAGCCGCTGCTGCACCGTGTCTCCAAAGGCGCTTCATTTCTTCATTTGATAATTCTGAAAAATTTTGAACTGCAATTGTAGCTAAGAGTTGGTTTACCAGAAGCCAAAGGTTGTTAAAACCTAGAATCACCACAGCATGTTGGACTGATGTTATCTTTTTATGCGGTGAATAGGCAGGAGAGTTGACAACTCGTAAAATCTTTGCAGATAATATTGGATAAGTGGAGATGATCTTTACTATTTTTTTAATTCTTGCTTCTGGATCCTTAAGAATTTGTGATAGCTGAACTATTCCAGTGGGCAATTCTGGATTTTGCCTAATTATGTCTATTAAAGCTGCATCTTCTTTGGTTATGGGTCGTTCTGGGCTATATCTTTCCTTTTCAATAAAGGAAATTACTTCAACTTCTCGATCTTTTTTATGGCTAGTACCAGAATCTGTTGGCTGCCAAGTGTTTAAATATGCCTTTGATTCTTCTGTTTTTCTCCTGTTAGATGTCTTGAGAGTGCTTTGTTTGTTGGAGCTACTTTTAAGAAAAAAAAATACGATAAATAGAAAAACTACTAAAAGGCTGAGAATCATGACAATATAAATATTCATGACAAACCCCTAGAATATTAATCTCCTTTAATAAAAAAGTAGTATATCCATGTTGCTATGACTCCAAAACATGTTAGTCCAAAGGTAAACAGATCATTTAACTTAAGAGTTTTTTCTTTTGGCAAGAAATAAAAAAAGGCATACCAAAAGACCAGTAATCCAAAAAAGAATACAAGTGTTTTTCTAAATTTTAAGAAAAAGAGGATAAGGCTTACGACAATAAAACCACCCAAATAATAAGGATCTTTTAAAAAACTTATTGGATCGAGACCAGAGAAGGTCTTTAATATGTTTTCTGTTTTTAAAGTCTCAAGTACCTGGTCCAAAAAGATGTTGATATCCATGAAAAACTCCTTCTTTATGGATTATCGGAAAGGTGATCAACATACTAAATTTTCCTTGCCATTTATCTTTCATGGGTTACATCTAAAATAGATTTTGAGTTATATCATTTTTATTTATGCCCAATCACACTTTAAAGGGAACTAAGGTAAAAAGGTAATAAATGCCCTACGGACAGGTTCTTGAGATAATGGTTGTGCTGCTTTTGATAAGCAGTGCCCCCGAAGGACTTTCTAAGGAATTAACTCCCTTTTGGGTATGTTTTTGGTTTTTCCTGAAGTCCTTTTTGTGGACCGTATTTTGTATTTGGTTTCAAAAATCCACATCTAAGAGAAGAAAATACCTCGCCTTTTTGGAATGGGTGGCCGTATTTCCACTTTTTGTTGATTTTTATGTAATTGGAATAGGGGATTATTTATCCCTTCTTGCCAAAACGATTCATTTACCTTCAATTTCAAGTATATTAGGGCTCTTAATATTTATTAGTTATTTAACCATTGTATGGATGGTATATGCTGCCCCAGGTCTTTATGTAATAAGCAACAGAGCCATTAAAGAAGTAACGGGTAGGATAAAGCTTCTTTTCCCAGTTTTATTGCCATACATTTTTTTGTCTGTATTTAGTGACCTCATAATTCTTCTTCCATTTCCTTATATTAAAAAGATATTTACAGGAAAATTTTCAGAAATTTATCTTTTGGGTTTATTGCTTGTATTTTTTTTCCTGTTTATGCCAGGTCTCATAAGAAGACTTTGGAGTTGTTATCCTCTACCAAATTCTCCCTTGAGAAGCATTCTTGAAGATGGATTAAAAAAACAAGGCCTTGATTTTTCAGAAATTCTTGTCTGGGATGTTGGGGAACTTATGGCTTGTACGGCTGCTGTAATAGGTCTTTTGCCTGGTTTTCGATATGTACTTTTGACACCCTGTCTTATCGAATATCTTAGCCCTGAAGAAATAGAGGCGGTGTTGGCCCATGAGGCAGAACATGTAAAGAGAAAACACATTTTATGGTATTTAATTTTAATGATTATATTTTCCGTGGCCTTGTATAGCCTTCTTGGTCCCCTTGAGAGCTGGCTTTTTTCAAAACCATTTTTTTTACACCTATTACTGGATATTTCAAGTGAACCCTCTCCTTTTCTTGCTTTTTTGGCGGTTTTGCCATTTGCTTTGTTATTAATCCTCTACTTTCGTTTAGTAATAGGTTTTTTTATGAGAAATTTTGAGAGACAAGCCGATATGGCTGTCTTTAATGTACAAGGCCATCCATTTCACTTGATAAGTGCTCTTAAAAAAGTTGCATATTTATCAGGAATTGATCCAAATGCCCCTAATTGGCATCATTTTAGTATTTCCGAAAGGATAGATTTTTTACTGGCTGCCAATGAAAGAAAAGAGCTTTTGAGTGAGCACAACAGGCGGCTCGATAAGTGGAAGTATTCTTTATTGGCCTTGGCCTTAATTTTATTCCTAATTCCCAAGTTCTTGCCTCAAGAGAAATGGAAAGAAAGAGCCCGAATAAATACCTTGGAATTTTATTATGATCAGCTTTTAAAACAGCATCATAATGACCCTAAGTGGTATCTTGCGATAGGAACATATTTCTTTGAAAATAAGATGTATAAGATGGCAGAAGATGCCTATAAAAAGGCACTTAAATTTAATCCTGAAGATCCTGATATCCTAAATAATCTTGCATGGTTATATATAAAGGCTGATGATAAAAAATTTTTTAAGCCAAAGGATGCACTCCTTTTGGCCATAGAGGCGGCAAGGTTAAGGCAGCAAAGCTATATTTTGGATACACTGGCTGAATGTTTCTTTTATAATGGATATATAAAAAGGGCAATTGAAACAGAAAAAAGGGCGCTTTTAATGGCTAAGCCATCTGAAAGGCCCTACTATAAAAAACAGCTTTTTCGTTTTCAAAGGGCCTTAAGTGATAAAACTTCTTAGGCAATTTGGGCCTGTCGTTCTTCCAGTATGGAATTTACAACAGAAAAAAGCTCTTTCATCTTAAACGGCTTTTTCAGGTATGGAAGCTGATATTTTTTAAAAAAGTTTATTGTCTCCGAATCTGATACAAGCCCGGTAGTAAAAATTATCCTGTCCTTATATTGAGGAAATTCCTTTAATAATCTTTCATAAAGTTCAATTCCACTTAGTTCTGGCATCTTTAGGTCTGAGATAATTATATCAACACTTTCTTCTGAGAGTCTTTTTAGTGCTTCAAGACCGTTAGATGCTCTTATTGCATCAAAGTTTTTAGAAAAAATTTCAAGAAGTAGTTGGGAAACCTCGAGTTCATCATCAACAACAAGGACCTTTGGTTTTTGGGCGAAATTTAAGTGAAATACATTTTGAGTTTGATTATTGGTGCTTGAGAGTTGTTTTTCTGTGATTTTGGGTACCTTAATCAAAAAGGATGTCTTATGTGGTTCAGATTCCACGTGGATGTCTCCACCGTGTTCTTTGATGATTCCATGACAAATGCTTAACCCAAGTCCAGTTCCATTTCTTTTTGCCTTTGTGGTAAAAAAAGGATCAAATATCTTTTTTCTGATCTCTGGTGGTATTCCTGGGCCATTATCGGTAATTTTTATACTAACATTCTCTGAATTTGAAAGGCTTTCTATTATTATTTGGCCTTTTGATGGGCAAAGTACGTCTATGGCATTTTTTAATATATTTGTAATGACTTGTTCTATTTGATGAGGATCAGCCATTATGTACGGATCATTGAGATCAAGCTTTTTAATAATTTTTATCTTAGTTCCACTTAGGCAGGTTGAGACCAAATCACATGAGTGCTCAATTATTTTATTTACGTTGCATTTAATCTTTGATGGTTTTTCCCTTCTTGAGAAAAGTAGCAGAGAATTGACAATGCGTTTGGCACCATTTGAAGCATTTTTAATGCTTTCAATGGCACGTTCAAGTTGATCTTTGGGAAGGTCGCTTGAAAGTAGCTCGGCATAACCTACAATAGGGGTTAGTTTATTATTTAGTTCGTGGGCTATAGAGGCAATCATTTCCCCCAATGTCGCTAAACGTTCTGCCCTAATTAGTCGATTCCAAAGGACATCTCTTTCGGTAATATCTCTGCAAATCAGAATAACTCCATTGCTTATATGTTCTCCAAGGGTATTTGCAAGCCTTAGTTCCACTGGAACGGTATTGCCCTTACAGTCTCTTAAGACAATCTCTTCTACAAAAAAAGCGCCCGGATTTTTTGAAAGATTTTGAATTTTACCTTCTAGTTCTTGTTGATAGGTGAAATCTACAAAATCAAGAACCGGCCGTTTAATAAGTTCCTTGACAGAGCAATTGAGAATGCTTGCCATTTTTTGATTGGCATAGTGAATAACACCATCTTTTATTATGAGATAGCCTTCGTTCATGTCCTCAATGAGTGCCCTGTATCGTTCTTTGGCAAGTGCTATCTCGTCCATCATGGTTATGTGTTCTAATGCCCTCTGAAGGGAGTGATAAAGTAAATCAAATTCAAAGGGTTTAATTACATAGTCAAAGGCTCCATGTCTTAAGGCTTCTACTGCATTTTCTACAGAGGCATGGCCTGTCATTACTATGACTCTTGTCTTTGGGCAGAATTCCCTGCAATATTTCATTATGTCAGTACCGCTTCCGTCTGGAAGATAGAAATCCGTAACAACAACATCAAAAAAGTTCTCTTTTAACTCCCGAAGTCCTTCTTCCACGCTTTTACTTGTTGTAGTTGTAAATCCCGAGTAATCGAGAAGCATTTTAAGGGTTTCTCTCATCTGCTTCTCGTCATCGATAATAAGTATGGAGCCCAGATTCATTGCCCCTCCCTCCCTTTGCCATTTGAGGCATTTTTTGATACAGGCAATTTGATTTCAAAAACTGCTCCAAAACCTGACCGTTCAATTAGTTTGATGTCTCCCCCACATGCCTTTATTAGTCCAAAGCATACAGAAAGCCCTAGGCCAGAGCCCTTTTCTTTGGTGGTTAAAAAGGGCGAAAAGAGTCTTTCTCTTATATTTGGATCAATTCCAGGACCTGTGTCTGCAACCGTTAAAGTAATAAATCCATCCTCTTTTTTTGATACCTCTATTCTTATTGTGCCGTTCTCTTCAATTGCCTCTTGCCCATTTTTGATAAGATTGATAAGTACCTGTTTCAATTCATCCGGGTTGATAGAAACAGTGGGAAGACTGTCTTCTATTTGGACTTCGAGGTTAATATTCCTTTCATTTAGAGGCTCTTTATAAAGAATGGAAATTTCATCAATTACCTTTTTTATGTCAGTTGAAAATTTTTGAGCCTTTTGTTCATTCTTAGAAAAGTCGCTAAGCTTTTTAATAATTCGGGCTACTCTATCTATTTCAGAATTTATTGCATCTATTGTTTCTTCTTCTATCTTCCCAGTCTCTTTTTGTATCTTTAATATCTTCAAAAGATTTTTGATTATTCCAAGGGGATTGTTCACTTCATGAACAACTTTTCTTGCAACGTCACTGGCTGCCCCTAATCTTTCCATCTGTATCAGGCGTTCTTGAGCCTTTTTTAGCTCCCTTGTCTTTTTTTCAAGTTCACTCTTTAGCCATAATGCCCTTTGTTCTCTTTCAATATCTAAAAGAACGCTGTCGGTTACATCCTTTAAAAATATTAGGCCCCTCTTTTTACCAAAAAGTTCTATAAGACTTAGTCTTATTTCAATCCATTTTCGGTGTGTGCCTGGAGAATTAATCCTAATTGGCCCAACAGTGATTGGCTCCTTTGATGGAAGCTCAGAGTTAAGGGCTGAGATAATCTGTTCATTTGAAAGTATCTTTTGATCAATTTCAAATAATTCCTTAAAGTGGGGATTGGCAAAAAGGATATTTCCATCTAAATCACATATACATATGCCAACAGGGGAATTTTTTATTATTGCCTCATTAACGACATGTTCCTTTTCCCAAAGTTGTCGGTAAGAAATGCCCCTTAAAACATGGGCTACTTGTCTAGAAAATATCCTTAAAGTCTCAATTCCATTTTGAATTTTTTTGAATTCTTCTTCCTTTATGCCAATGGCCAGTGCTCCAATTGGATCGTTTCCGATTAAAAGAGGCAAGACAAGAAATTCTGTATCTAAAAATTGAATTAATTGTTTTTCAATTAACCGTGGTTGGTTTTGCAAAAAATATTCTCTAGTAAAAATCGGGTACCCTGTTGAAAAGGCCTTATCCCATATAGAATTGTTTAAGTTTATGATTTTTATTTGGTTGATAATGGAGTCATCTTTGGTACCTCTTGAAACAACTCCTCTTAGAACCCCATTTTTAAAGAAAAATAGTAAAATAGATCTTATGTTTATTAGATTAGAAAGCGATAGAAATATGGCCTTTTGTAATTCATTCCTGTTTCTGACATCTAAAATGCTTTCTAGAGCGCCAATGAGAGATGCATAATCAATTGCTCTATCTTTAAGGATTTCTCTTGAGTCAGGCTTATCAGCAAGTTTTAGTGACTTTCCCTTTGAATCTTCAATTTTTAATCCGAGGTCATTTGCAAGCCTAGATAATTCTTTATTTAGTTCTTTAAAAAGCTCTTCGAGTTCTGTTGCAGTTAATTTTATGCCAAGGTCAATAAATTCTTTTTCAATGTCTTCTTGGTTAAAATTTGTTTGTCCAAAGAGGTAGTGAGAGGTAATATCTGAAAGATAGGTGATCTTTACTATCTGAGTTGTATCTTCTAACTGAGTCTTAGGCTCGTGATGATAACGTACTGACCAGCAAATATTTAATGGGATGTTCCATTCTCTAAGGAGGCTAAAACCCTCATCTGTATGAGTATTTCCAAGATAACGTTTTTCCGAATCAAGAATAGTTTGCCCTGTTCTAGGATTTTGTACTACCTTATCAAAATTCTCTGGCCTTTTAATGAGCAGGGCCAATTGACCTATATCATGTAAAAGTCCAGCGAGAAAGGCTTCTTCTTCTGAAGGTGGTGATTCCGTTAAAAGTGCCAATTTTTTTGAAATTATTCCAGTAGAAAGGCTATGATGCCAGAAATTTTCAATGGAGAACCCATCAGGAAATTCAAGTTTTGAAAAACTTTGGCATATAGCAACAGTTACTGCAATATTTCTTAAGGTAGAAATTCCAAGTCTAAGGGCTGCCTGAGAAATGGAATTAATTGGTTTACCTCGATTTATAATGGGGGAATTTGCCAGTTTTAATATCTGGGTTGATAATGCAGGGTCAGCTCCAGCTATCTGACCAAGTTCCCTAAGTGTCTTTTTTTCGTCTTCTGCGGCTTCTAAAAGATTAAATACAACTCCAGGGAGAGAAGGCAAGAGGGGTATAGTAGATGTTTTGGGACAAGTCTTGGTCATTACCCAGTTAAGTTATTAAGTTGTAAGCCTAAATTTTCTAATGTTAATGTTAAATTATAGTTACCTATGTTAAAAAAATTTTTCAAGTAATTTTCAACTATTTTCAATGTTTTTAACAATTTTTTAACGTTTTTCCAACATTTTTACCTAAGCCAGGAGTTAATTGTCTTTTTTCATAAGACTTTGACCACAAGGTATTGGGAATAAAAAATTAATCATCCTAAATTTTGTGTTATTTCATCTTTACAAATAAAATCATTTTGGTTTAATAAAAATTAGTTTCAAAAGGCTTATCGAATTTTTTATTTGTGTTCTTAAGGGGGATATTGAAAGGGGCAAGTATGGGGTTAAGTGAAATCTTTGTCCAAACCAACCGCCAAACCGAATTTATTGATATAACATCAAAGGTTCAGTCTGAGGTTAGTTCAAATTCCATCCTGTCTGGCTTGGTGACTATCTATTGTCCACATACCACGGGCGCTGTAACAATAAATGAAGGGGCTGATCCTGCTGTAAAAGAGGATATTCTATCGGTCCTTAATAAGATTATTCCATGGGATTACGATTATAGGCACCTTGAGGGGAATTCACCTGCACATATTAAGAGTTCCATTATAGGGGAATCGGTCACTGTAATAATTGAAGGGGGAAAACTTCAGCTTGGTACATGGCAAAAGATATTTTTTTGCGAGTTTGATGGTCCAAGAAAAAGACGCCTCTGGTTGAAATTCATGAAATAATCTCTGTCTAAGTTTATCTGATGGCCCTTTTAAAGGAGGAGGAGAAATTGTGTAAAAAGGGAAAGGAGTGTTTTGCTTCGTTCAGTCTTTTTGAATTCTTATTAGGTTTTGCAGTAATCTTTTTCATTTTATTTTCTGTGGAATGTGTTTTTAGAACTGCTCAGGTTGAGCTTTTTAGACTAGGACAGGAAATTCAAAATGAGGACCCAGCCAAGGCCCTTTTTGTTATAGAAGACAGTTACATACCAGACATAGAAAATATTCAGTTTAATCTTTTTGATTGTTCCAGTTATGATTTTTTAATTTCCAAATCCTTTGAATTTAACAAAGAAGATTCAAAAAATGATGTCCAAAAGACTTCAGAAAAACCTCTTTCCCATACTGGCTTTTTAAGGGAGTTTAAGGGGAAGGTTGTAAAGGACAAATTAAGGCCGGGAGAGTCCATCTATTTATGTCTTAAAAGGCATAATATTCCTCCAAGATTGAGATATCAAATTATATCCAAACTAAGAAAGGTTATAAATGTAAGAAAGTTGAAACCAGGTGAAGAGTTTGAACTTTTTTTTAATAAAAAAGGTAATCTTGTGGCCTTGAGATGGTCACGTAATTCATTTGAGACCTATGAAATATCAATAAAAAAAATTAAAGGCAAAAAAAGTCAGCTTTGTCTTATAAAACTTCCCATAACCTTTGAAAAAAAGATAATTAAAGTTACTGGAAAGATTACAGGTGGACTTATAGACTCCTTTGAAAATTATGGCCTAACTCCCGGCCTTGCCAGAAAATTTGCTGAGGTATTTTCTTCAAAGATTGACTTTAACACAGATATCAAGGATGGAGATACGTTCAAGGTAATTTACCAAGAGTTTTGGAAAGATGGGAAAAAAATTGGTCAGGGTAGAATCCTTGCTGCCACCTATTGTTTTGGTGACAGGCCATGTTTGGACGCCTTTTATTTCAAGGGGAAAGACATGAAATATGGTGGGTATTTTACCCACGATGGGAGGATTATTGGCAATTCCTTTATGCGTTCTCCTCTTAAGGTCTATCGAATAACATCTCGTTTTACACCCAGACGATTTCATCCTGTTCTAAAGGTATTTCGTCCTCATTATGGCGTAGATCTTGCTGCACCAATTGGTACACCTGTTATGGCCGTTGCCGATGGGGTGGTAACCTTTACTGGGTGGCAAAGGGGATATGGAAGGATTGTAATAATTAAACACCAAGGCAATTATACTACCTATTATGGTCACTTATCCAGATTTGGCAAAGGAATAAAAAAAGGGGTGAAAGTGAGGCAGAAGCAAATAATAGGGTATGTTGGAAGAAGTGGATATGCCACTGGTCCCCATCTTGATTATAGGGTCAAAAAAAATGGACGTTTTATAAATCCCTTTAAGGTGAAATTTTCAAGAATTAAAGAGATTCCAAAGATGGAAAAGGCAGATTTTTTGGCTGAAGTAAAAAAATTTCAGGATATTTTACTGGATAAAACCATAAAGGGCATAGTCTATGTTAAAAAAGAAACCCACAAGGGCCTTCCTGAGGATCTTATAGGTTAAGTATGAAGACGAGAATAATTTTATTACTCTTTATGTTTTTTGCATCTTGCTTCTTTCAAAGTGGATTTTGCGCCAATTATTTGTCAGCGTGTCAGAAAGTACCAGATGTTTATAAGGAATTAGTCAAAAATCTAATAAGTGATGGTTTTGAAAAGGGATTTGTATGTAAGATATTTTCCGATAAAAGGATAAAATTTAATCCAAAGGTTATGCCTCGAAAGGTTACTCATAAAGAGGCAAAATTGCACTATGATATATTTCTTGAAAGGGAGAGAATCGATAGGGCAAGAGCGTTTTTAAAAGAAAATAAAATACTTTTTGCTTCAGTAGAAAGGGATTTTGGCGTTCCAAGGGAGATAAAGGCAGCAATTCTCCTTGTTGAAACTGACCTTGGTAGATACTTAGGCTCTTCCCTTGCTATTAATACCCTTTCAAGCATGGTTGTTGCTAAAGATTTTAATGCCATAAGGCCCTATTTACCCAAGGAATATAATCAGTTAAAAAGTGCTCAAAGAAAAAAGATCGAAAAAAAACTTGCAAAAAAATCCAGGTGGGCATATTTGGAGCTAAAAAGTCTTTTAATATATTCGCAGTTAAATAAAATGGATATCTTCTCCATAAAGGGTTCCATCTTTGGTGCTATAGGGCTATGTCAATTCATGCCGTCAAATGCTTTAAAGTTCGGTGTGGATTATAATAAAGACGGCAAAGTCGATCTTTTTGATCCTGCAGATGCCCTTGCAAGTATGGCTAACTACCTTAGATATTACGGCTGGAAAGATGGACTGAAGTTTAAGGGAAAACTTAAGGTTATAAAACAATACAACCATTCAACCCCTTATGCCAAAACAGTCATAAAGGTAGCAGAAAGAATAGGTTCAAGTTAAGCACACGTCTTGTCAAAATCCTCTCTAGTGATAACCACTTTTCCTTTTTCTAAAAACGGCAAAATTCTTTTTCTTTCTACAGGCTCGATTCTGCATGAAATGCCAAGGGTTTCCTGGAATCTTTCTTCACATCTTCTTATCCAGTTATGAAGCTCTGGCAGATCTCCTGTGAAGATGTTTTCATCCATGGCAATAAGAATCCGTATCTGGGTAAGATGCTTCCATTTATCCAAAACAACAAGACTTGTTACCGGCTTTCCTTTTGCCTCTGCTGCTAAAAGGTGTGAGATATTTGAAGGGGAAACCTTTATACCTCTGACAGAGATAAGGTCATCTGTCCTTTTTCTTACTGGTTCCATGCGCCATGTGGTTCTTCCGCATGAACAAGTTTCCTTTATTAGTTTTGTAAGGTCTCCTGTCCTGAATCGAATAAGAGGGTTTGCCCGTGTCGTAACAGTAGTTATTACAAGTTCTCCTTCCTTGCCATCCTCTACAGGCTCCAAGGTCTTAGGATCGATGATTTCAGGAATGATATGGTCGAGGGCCAGATGAAGGCCGCATCTGCATTCACATTCATAGGCCATTGTTGGGCCTGATGCCTCAAATATTCCATATGTCGCCCTCATTTCCACATCAAGTTCCTTTTCAAAAACCGAACGTGCATCGGAACTTAAATGCTCTCCTAAAAGGATCAGTTTTCTAAGATTGAGAGCTCCTATTGGCATATTTTTTTCCTTGAAGACCTCTAGTAGATGAAGCCCATAGGAAGGACTTGTCACAAGGGTTGTTGTCTTAAAGTCTATCATCACCCTTATTCTGGTAAATGTGGAAACTGGATCTGGCGGGATGACCAAGGCACCTAGTTCTTCAGCCCCTTCTTTAAGTTCCTGTCCGTGAAGTGAAAGACCAGGATCAAGGCAAATTTGAACTATGTCTTCTTGGGTTATGCCAGTTGTTTTAAAAAAGCGGGCCGCCAATTCCACACGTCTTTTCAAATCCTGCCTTGTAAGGCCGATGGCAATAGGGTTTGGAAGGCCACTTCTCAAGGTATGGATTCTTACTATATCTCTTAAGGGAACTGCAAAGAGGCCATAGGGATAATTTTCAGAAAGTTCATCTCTGGATAAAAAGGGCAATTTGACTATATCTTCTAAAGAGCCAATATCATCAGGGCCAATACCCATTTCATCCATTTTTTTGCGATAAAAGGGAACCCTCTTATAGGCACGGTTAACTGTGCTTTGTAGTAGCTCAGTATGCCACTGATTCCAGGCGTTTGGAGACAGGTATTCAATTTTATCCATGGGTTTACCTTTCTGCTATTTCTTGATAATCCTTTCCTAAATAGGCCCTTTTGATTTCACTATCCTCAGCTAACTCCTTAGCAGGTCCTTGAAGAGTTATTCTGCCTGTTTCAAGGATATAGGCCCTGTCTGCAATATCAAGGGCCTTTTTGGCATTTTGTTCAACCAGAAGGATAGTCATGCCATTTTCATTTAGAGCCACTATGGTCTTGAAAATGGTTTCAACAAGTTTTGGCGCAAGTCCCAGGGAAGGCTCATCAAGCAAAAGTAGTTTCGGGCGGGCCATAAGTGCCCGACCAATTGCCAGCATCTGTTGCTCGCCGCCGCTAAGTGTACCTGAGACCTGTTTCCTTCTTTCTTTAAGTCTTGGAAAAAGAGAAAATATCCAGTCCATGTCAGCCTGAATCTCATCTTTAGAATCCTTTTTTCGGCAAAAGGCACCTAGCATAAGATTTTCTTCAACAGTTAAAGGAGCAAAAAGCTGTCTTCCTTCAGGGCAGTGTGCAATACCCTTTTTTACAATTTTATCTGGTGAAAGCCCTCTAATGGATTCTCCAAGAAAATCTATTTCTCCAGTGATGGAATCGATAAGGCCGGAGATAGAGACAAGAAGGGTGGTTTTACCTGCCCCATTGGCACCAATAATAGAAACTATTTCCCCTTCATCAACATGGATTGAGCAGTTTTTAAGAACCTGAATCGGGCCATATCTGGTATTGAGATTTTTAATATGCAACATGAAAAGGCACGTTCCTTAAAAATTTAGATGAGTTTTTATTTAGGTGTTCTTTCAAAAATAAGCTTTTAAAGTTGATAAATGCCCTCTTTTTGTGTAATAGTCAACTCTATATAAATTTTTCACGGGAGGAGAAAGCCATGCGTTTCAACAAGTTCCTTGTCTTATTTAGTATAATTTCTTTTATGATGTTTTTGGGTAGCAGTTCATCCTTTGCAAAAAAGCCATTAAAAATAGGTTCTTTTTTGGCGGTTACTGGGCCTGCCTCCTTTCTGGGAGATCCCGAGCTAAAGACCTTGCAGATGTATATTGAAGAGATAAATGCTAAGGGTGGAGTTGATGGTCACAAGATAGAGTTCGTTCATTATGATACTAAAGGTAAGGCAAAAGAGGCCAAGAATTTTGTTAATCGACTCATTAAGAAAGATAGGGTTGATGTAATAATCGGTGGAACCACCTCTGGTAACACCTTGGCTGTAATTGACATTGTTCAAAGGGCAAAGGTTCCTTTCATTTCCCTTGCAGGTTCTATAAAGATTGTTGAGCCTGTTAAGAAGTGGGTTTTTAAAACACCTCATACAGACAAGATGGCCGCCCAGAAGATATTCGAGGACATGAAAAAACGCGGGATTACCAAGATCGCCCTTATTACCGGAAACGGCGGTTTTGATAAATCAGGCCGTGCCCAGTGTCTGGCCCTTGCGCCCAAATATGGAATAAAGATAGTGGCAGATGAGCAATACAACAATTCAGATACAGATATGACTACACAGCTTACCAAGATAAGGGCAACAGACGCCCAGGCAATACTAAATTTTGGCTTTGGAAAGGCCCCGGCCATAGTTGCCAAAAATGCAAAGCAGCTTGGCATCAAGCTTCCAATCTATGAATCTCATGGTGTTGCCTCCAAAAAATTTATTGAACTTGCTGGAGATGCTGCAAATGGAATCAGGCTTCCGGCTGCTGCTCTTATCGTTGCTGACCAGCTTCCTGACACGGATCCGCAAAAAAGCGTCCTTTTGAGTTACAAGAAAAAGTTTGAGGCCAAATATGGCCCAGTTTCAACCTTTGGCGGCCATGCCTATGATGCCCTTTTCATAGTAGTAAACGCTGTTAAGAGGGCAGGGGTTATTGACAGGGCCAAGATAAGGGATGAAATTGAAAAGACAAAGGGCTTTGTAGGCACTGGTGGGGTATTCAACATGAGCCCAACTGATCACCTTGGCCTTGGCCTTGACGCCTTTAAAATGATTGAGATACAGAACGGAAAGTGGAAATTACTTTATTAAGTTAAACTAATTAAGGTAATATTTATTACCCCCGTTTCAGAACACTGAGCGGGGGTAATTTTTGCTGGTGCTAATGGATCAACTCCTCCAGTTTTTCATAAGTGGCCTAACTGTAGGTTCAATATATGCCCTTGTAGCCCTTGGTTTTTCTATCATCTACAATGCCTCAGATGTAGTGAACTTTGCCCAGGGTGAATTTGTGATGATAGGGGCAATGAGTGCCATTTTTATGTTAAAGGCAGGAATACCCTATCCTCTGGCAATCTTTCTTGCCATTTTGACTTCGGCCACTGTTGGCCTTTGTCTTGAAAAGTTTGCCATTGAGCCAGCTAAAAGGGCAACGGTAGTAACTACCATCATAATAACCATTGGGGCATCCATTTTTTTAAGAGGGGCTGCCCTTCTTATCTGGGGAAAGGACATCTACGGCCTTCCCCCTTTTACGGACAATACCCCCATTCACATTGGAAGGGCAACAATGCTTCCACAAAATTTATGGGTAATGCTTGGAACCGCCTTTTTGGTAATTGTGGTCAAGTATTTTTTTGATAAAACAAGGGTTGGAAAGGCAATACTGGCTTGTTCCTATAATAAAAAGGCAGCCTATCTCGTTGGAATAAATGTCAAAACCATGCTTCTTATTGCCTATGGGCTTTCTGCCGCCCTTGGTGCAGTTGCAGGTGTCCTTATTGCCCCAATTACCTTTATGACCTATGGCGCAGGTGTCATGCTGGGGTTAAAAGGGTTTTGTGCAGCCATACTCGGTGGCATGGGAAACTCAATGGGGGCGGTCCTTGGAGGCGTTATTCTAGGAATCGTTGAAACAGTCGGGGCAGGCTTTATCTCCTCAGGTTATAAGGATGCCATAGCCTTTTTTGTCATTCTTTTGGTCCTTTTCTTTAAACCAAGCGGAATCCTGGGTAAGGGCGAGGTTGAAAGGGTATGAAAAGGCTTTTGGGGTTTTACATTTTTTCTTTCATCACCCTTGTCCTGCCAATACTTTTTCCAGATAATTATTATGTTACGGTGGTAGGTCTTACTGTCCTTATCAATATCTCCCTTGCAGTTAGCCTAAATCTTTTGATGGGATATGCCGGCCAGATCTCCCTTGGGCATGCCGCCTTTTTTGGTCTTGGGGCCTATTCATCTGCTATTTTTACCATCAAATACGGATTCAGTCCGTGGACTGCCATAACTTTTGGCCTTTTGATAGTCTTTTTGCTTTCCTATATTCTTTCCCGGCCCATTTTGAAACTTAAGGGACACTATCTTGCAATGGCAACCCTTGGCCTTGGCATAATAGTCCACATATTTTTTGTCCAGGCAGACGAGATAACAGGTGGCCCAGACGGGATTAGTGGGCTTCCAACCCTTTCAATATTCGGTTTTCCAATAGATACGGACCTTAAATGGTATTTTGTTTTTGCCCTATTTATGCTCATAACTGTCCTTTTGTCTTTAAATATTGCAGATTCCAGGGCGGGAAGGGCCCTTTCTGCAGTTCATGGAAGCGAGATAGCGGCCCAGATGATGGGAATAGATACTGCTAAGGTAAAATCCCGTATATTTGTATTTTCCGCCCTTATTGCCTGTATTGCAGGAAGCCTTTTTGCTCACCAGCAAAACTTTGTAAGCCCTGAATCCTTTAGCTTTTTCTTTTCCATTGAACTTGTCACAATGGTTGTCCTTGGAGGTCTTGGTTCCACCTTTGGGGCTGTGGTGGGTGCCTTTATTCTTTCCATTTTGCCAGAGCTTTTGATTGTCTTTGAGGACTTTGAAGTCCTGATCTTTGGTGCGATTTTAATGGTCATTATGATCTTTCTCCCTGAGGGACTATTTGTGGCAATAAAGAATAAAATTGCCTATCTTGCCTTTAAACGGTATCAAAAGGAGGTGGCAAATGCCACTTCTTGAGGTAAAGGGCCTTGAAAAGAGTTTTGGCGGGCTAAAGGCAATTACTGATTTGAGTTTTTCAGTGCCTGAAGGCCAGATATTTTCAATAATTGGCCCAAATGGAGCAGGCAAAACCACCCTTTTTAATCTTCTTACAAACATTTACAGACCTACAAAAGGTTCTATTTTTTTTAACAAAAAAGATATAACAAAACTTCCTCCTTTTAAAATAGCAGCCCTTGGGATCAGCAGAACCTTTCAAAATCTCCAAGTTTTTATGAATATGAATGTGGTTGAAAATGTCATGGTGGGTTGTCATCTGAGGTCAAAATCTGGCCTTTTTGCATCGGCCTTTAGACTTCCCTCTGTAATAGCAGAAGAAAAAAGGGTCAGGGACATGGCCCTTGAGGCCTTAGAATTTTGCGGCTTGAAGTATTATTCCAGCCAGCCTGCCAGTGCGCTCCCCTATGGAATACTTAAAAAACTTGAAATCGCAAGGGCCCTTGCCTCAAAACCAAGACTTCTTTTGATGGATGAGCCGGCCGCGGGCCTTAATGATACAGAGACAATGGAGCTTTGCAGGCTTATAGAGGCAATACGTGATTCAGGTATAACAGTTCTTCTTGTTGAACACAATATGGGTCTTGTCATGGAAATATCACAAACAGTTCTAGTTTTGAACTATGGAAGACTTCTTGCCACAGGCCCTCCACGTGATATCCAAAAAAATCCAGAGGTCATAGCCGCCTATCTCGGAGAAGGTTGATTTATAACTTTTTGTTCCATTTTTACTTGGCATATTCCTCTTAAAAGTTTATGTTTCGAGGCTGGCTGAATTAGTATTCATCTTAAATGGGCTGGTCCCTTTAGTGGAAACTATCTTTAATTCTAAAATTTCTGATAAGGAGTTTGCTTCAATGGAAACCTATACTTATTCACGAGAAAGGGATGCATGTGCCATTATAGCCTTTGTGGATAAACGAGGGCACAGCACCCATGCCAATATTTCAAAGACCATTGAGGCCCTTCAAAAAATGGGGCACCGTTCAGGAGATATTGATGGCGAAGGTGATGGCTGCGGTATCCTCTGTGATATACCAAGAAAGATCTGGGCAAAAAGGCTGGAAAGGGAAGGTTATAGCAGGCATCTTTCAGAAAGTGGTGGATTTTTTGTAGGGCATTTTCTTATGCCCTTTTCAATTGCTAAGGATGAAAAAAATATCAGGGAAAAGATACATGGCATATTCAGGGAAAATGGCGTTGAGGTAATCCTAGATATAAGAGGAAATACAAGAAATGAAGAACTCGGCCCACGCGCTCTAGCAGAGGCTCCTTTTTTCTGGCAGGTTGCCGGAATGGCAGGAGGCGGGAACAAAAAGGACGCCCAGAAAAACCTTTTCATGATCCAGATGGAGATTGAAAAGGTCATTCCAGAAATCCATATTGCATCACTTAGTCTTGATTCAGTGGTTTATAAGCTTAGGGGAACACCAGATCTACTTCCACGGGTATTTCCTGAACTAATGGACGAGGACTTAACATCTGTTATTACCCTTGGTCACAGCCGTTATTCCACCAATACTCTTCCTACAATGGAAAGGGCCCAGCCCTTTTCTGTCCTTTGCCACAATGGAGAGATAAACACCATCGAAAGGTTGAGAAGCACAGGAAGAATCCTGGGGATTAAGCCGGTTCCAGGGGGGAGTGATTCCCAGGATCTCAATAGAATAATCGAGGGCCTTATAAATATGTATGGACTTGAGCCCATGGAGGCCCTTGAAATGGTATTTCCTGCAATTCACAGTGAAGTTGAATATTATGAAGATGATCTTAAAAAGGTCTTTGACTTTTATCGCTGGTTTTTCCCCAGCTCTGCCCAAGGTCCTGCGGCAGTAGTTGCAAGGTATGCAAATGTTTGTATGGGAAGTGTAGATGCCCTGGGTTTGAGGCCCTTGTGGTTCGGGGAAAGTGACTATGAATATTTTCTTTCCTCTGAAAAGGGCGTTGTTGACATAAAAAATACCATGACAGACCCTGTCCCTTTGGCACCAGGAGAAAAGATTGCAATTGAGGCAAACATTGGTCAAAAGGCAAAGGTTTACAGACACACTGAATTTCAGGCCCGAATTAAGGAGTTCATGTTTAGAAGAAAGGGCAAACTCGAGGCCCTAAAGGGCCTTTCAAGATCTGATTCGGTTAAGGGTGTATCCAAAGTTTCACTTCAAAGTTTGATAAAAAAGACAGAAAAAAAGGAGGAGCTTAACCAGACAAATCTTCTGGGTGCCTTTGGGTGGCAAAAGTATGATCTTGATTTGAGAAAAAGGGTTGCCATCGAAGGGGCTGATATTATTGGTTCAATGGGCCATACCGGTCCTCTAGCATGTCTTATGCCAGAGGCCCTTCCAAACTGTTCAGAGTTTTTCAAGGAAAATGTTGCTGTAGTTACAAACCCTGCTATCGACAGGGAAAGGGAGGCAGAACATTTCACCACAAGGGTTATTCTTGGGAACAAGCCCTGTCTTTTGGTTGATACAGAAAAAACACCAGTGGGCCTAGAGCTTCTGTGTCCACTCCTTCTCGATTATGAAGGCCTTTCTGAAAGTATATCAAAAGAGGACCTAAACGAGCTTGCAAGAAACCACGGTTCAGTAGTTCTTGAAGATATCATCTCTTATTTTTCTGCAGATGGTCTTATGCCAGAACGGGTTAAGGTCCTTGACTGCCTTTTCGACCCAGAAAAGGGGCTAAAGGAAAGGCTTGATTCTATCTGTGAAGAGGCCATAGATGCAGTTAACTCCGGTGCAATCTTACTCATACTTGATGATAGCAATGCCTTTTTTGAAGACGAATCCTATGTCGATCCGGCCCTAATGGTTGCTTATCTCAACCAGAAGCTTGAGGAGAAAAACCTTAGAAGAAGGTGCAGCATAATTGTTCGTTCAGGTGCAATAAGAAATCTTCATGACATCATGTTTCTTTTGGGCATGGGGGCAGATGCCCTTAATCCCTATAAGCTCTGGGAAACAGTTATAGGTTTTACTACAGACAAGGTGGATGAGAAAAAGGCCATTTCCAATACCATTGATGTATTTCAAAAGGGAATGGAAAAGGTCATGTCCACCATGGGCATTCATGAGCTTTGTGGCTATGGAAGGATATTTGCCGGTCTGGCAGTAACAGAAGAATTTGAAAAGATTTTCAAGGTTGACTGTTTTTATAAATCAAAGGATATCGGCCTTGGATTTAAGCTCTTGGAAGATCTTGCTAAGGAACGGATAAAAAGGGCAAAATCAAAAGAAGAAATACCCATTTATTCCGAGCCAAACAGAAACGCCAAGGTGGGACGGATACTCAGACAGACTGCAGAGGGCAAAAAGGGATATTTTGAGATGGCCAAAGGCCTTTCAAAGTTAGATGAAGAGCTTCCAGTTGGAGCAAGGCATGTCATCAGGCCAAAGCTTGTTCCTGAGGAAGAGCGGCTTACCATGGATCAAGTAGATATATCTATCGGTCATCATGACATGCCAATTGTCATCGCAGCCATGAGCTTTGGCTCCCAGGGAGAAAACTCCTTTAGAAGCTATGCCGAGGCAGCTAAAAAGGCCAATATTATTTGCATGAATGGGGAAGGCGGAGAGATCCCAGACATGCTTGGAAAATACAGGAAAAACAGGGGCCAGCAGATAGCTTCAGGGCGCTTTGGCGTCTATATGGAACTATTGAATTCCGCCGATTACCTTGAAATCAAGATTGGCCAGGGGGCAAAGCCGGGTGAAGGTGGACATCTCCCAGGCCAGAAGGTCTCAGAACAGGTGGCACGGGCCAGACACTGTAAGCCCGGAATTACCCTTATTTCACCGTCTAACCAGCATGATATTTATTCCATTGAAGACCTTGCCCAGATAATTACAGAGCTTAAGACTGCCAATCCCTATGCCAAAGTCTCTGTAAAGATTCCTGTTACAAGTGGCGTTGGTACCATTGCCGTAGGCATAGCAAAGGCAGGGGCAGATATTGTTGATCTAAGCGGTTTTGAAGGTGGAACTGGTGCAGCAAGGGAACATGCAAAGCGTTATGTTGGAGTTCCCATTGAAGTAGGTGTTTCAGAGGCCCACAGGGCACTTAGTGAGTCCAATCTGCGTGATAAGGTAGAGATCTGGGCAGATGGGGGTCTAAGAAGCGGAGCTGATATTGTTAAAATGATATTGCTTGGTGCCAACAGGGTGAGCCTTGGAACCGTGGCACTTATGGGAGTTGGCTGTATTAGCTGCCACAGATGTCACCTTGACCGTTGTCCAAGGGGAATATCTACCCAGCTTCAGACCAAGGAGCAGGCAGAAGCCCGTGGTGTTAAAGGATTTTCACCAAGGAAGGTGGATATCGAGGCGGAAAACCTTGCAAGGCTCCTTCGGGCCCTTGGTGATGAGGTAAGGATGATTCTTGCCGATATGGGTCAAAAGAACCTTCAGGAGATTGTTGGAAGAACCGATCTTCTTGAGCAATATAGATTCTTTGAACAGATAGATGTGACATCTATCTTGAAAAAGCCGGATCTTTCCATGATACCTGAAAATCTTGATCAGGAAAGAAGCATTAGGCTTCCTCTTAACTACCTCACAAAGCTTATAAGTGACCTTGTGATAGAGCAATTTGAACAGGGTAAAAAGGTAGTGCATTTTAAGGAGCAGGGTGTAAAGAGCACAGACAGGGGCATGTCTACCTATCTTTGCGGTGAGATAGTAAGACGATATGGCATAGACACTGATAAAAAGGCAATGTTGAGATTGACTTCCTCGGTCCCAGGAAATGGACTTTGTGCCTTTAATATCACCGCCGTTGATACCTGTGTAACAGGTGGTGCCCAGGATGGCACAGTAAAGGGCAGTTACGGTGGTGTGGTCGGTATATTTAAAGGTTTAAACTATCTTGGAAAAAGGGTTGACGGTTCCACTGGAAAGAGTTTTGCCTATGGGGCCATAAAGGGTACCTTTTTGATACAGAACATGGCTGATTCCCGCGCGTGCATTCGTTTTTCAGGTGCAGATGTAGTCTTTGGAAGGCGAATCACAGAGCCAGTGGATGACTCAAATGGGAACATAGCCCACAGGGCCTTTTTAAAGGGGTTCGCCTTTGAGTATATGACAGGGGGAAGGGCAGTCGTGCTTGGTGATCCAGGTCCTTGGATGTGTGCCGGGATGACAGGAGGTGTAATTTATCAATGCCTTTATCCTGAATATAACTTTACGGTGGATTCCATTAAAAGGCGTCTTGCACGTGGGGCTATAGTAAAAATTGAAAAGTTGACAAAAGAAGGTCTTAAAGACATTGAAGAGCTTTTAAGCCTTTACATCAAGGAACTCAGGGCAACCTTTCAGGAAGAAGAGGCCAAAGAGGTCGAAAGGGTACTTGATGAGGCAGGGGATCGTTTCATAATGATAGTTCCCAAAAGTTTTAGGCCCAAGTCTGCCGGATAATAAATAAAAAAGGCGGGTTTTTGCCCGCCTTTTTTATTTTTACTTGAGGTGATGAATTAGTCCAGAAAATGTTTTAGTTTTTCCCTTCTACTTGAATGTCTGAGTCTATTAAGGGCCTTTTTTTCAATCTGCCTGATTCTTTCCCTTGAAACATTGAATCTTTTTCCAATTTCTTCAAGGGTATATTCAGAATCCTCTCCAATTCCAAACCTTAGCCTAATAATCTTTTCTTCCCTTGGGCTTAGAGTTGCAAGAATGCTTTTGATCCTTTCGGTAAGTTCCTTTTCGCGGACACTTTCATAGGGAGAGACGGCATCCTTATTTTCTATAAAATCTCCAAGGGTGCTGTCTTCATCTCCTACTGGTGTTTCAAGGGAAACAGGCTCCCTTGAGGCCTCTAGAATAGAAAGGATCTTTTCCATGGGAAGCCCTGTTCGTTCCGATATCTCAGCAGGAGTGGGCTCCCTTCCAAGCTCCTTAAGCATTGCATAAAAGGCCTTAAAAAACTGACTTCGTAACTCCAAAAAGTGAACCGGAAGCCTGATTGTCCTTGTCTTATCAAGAATGGCCCTAGTAATTGCCTGCCTTATCCACCAGCTTGCATAAGTAGAAAACTTATTCCCTTTTGTATAATCAAAGCGAAAGACTGCACGCATAAGGCCAAGGTTTCCTTCCTGGATGAGATCCGCCAGGGAAAGGCCTTGATGCATGTACCTTTTGGCAATGCTTACCACAAGCCTTAAATTGGCGTTTATCATTTCGTCCTTGGCCCTTTCAACCTTCTTTTGTTGGACCTTAACAAATTCACAGAGTTCTTTTATGGATTCGTCTTCCGGATGTGCTTCACTAATACTGGTTACAGTTTCAGAAAGATAATTTAGATGTTGTTTTTTTGGCTTAAGGGACGGGTCCCTGCGCTTCCATACCCTTATTTGTTCCCGCAATGCCTCCATTTCAGGAAGAGTTGAAGGATGTTCCATAATGGAGGCAATAATGCTGTTAAAGCCTGTGCGAATTATTTTGCTTAGCTCTTCTTCCTTTTCAGGAGTAAGGAGCTCATAGCGCCCCATTTCTCTTAAATAGGTGGTAGTAATCTCTTCAGAATCGGAGTATTCACCTGAGTCTATTACCACCTGTTTTGTCTCTTCTTTTTGTTCAGGGACTTTGGTGGCCTTTGCAATTTCTTCTTCTGGTTCCTGGGACTGAATTTGGGTTTTTAATGTAATTGTCTCTTCAACAGAACCGCCTATTACATCAATATTATTTTGGCTTAGAATATCAAATATTTCTTCAAGTTTTTCTGGATCCTTAATGTCGTCGGGGATTATTTCGTTCAGGGTTTCGTAAGATAAAGAACCTCCATGACCTGCTTCAAGGAGCTGATCCATGTATGCCATTGATTCATCGGTAGTATTTTTTCTAGGAGTTTTTGGAGACATATG
>WFZZ01000236.1 GCA_015489315.1 Deltaproteobacteria bacterium
GGGGCCTTTTGGCTTCCTAAGGAATTAAAAATTGGGAAAAACGGAGTTGGCTCCCTTAGACTGGAACTTGACATGGGTATTTTGGATACAACGGACACTGCCTTTAACGCAGGATTTCAACCCATTTTCAGATATGAATATAAAGGGTATTCCATATCTCCCTATATAGATTTTGGGGCAGGGATAAACTTCCTCACAAGAGCTGAAATTAGGGGCAGAAAGTTTAGCGGAGGCCACCAGTTTGCTGTTATTGGAGGTACAGGACTTCATTTTAAAAATGGTATAGAGCTCGGATACCGTTTTCACCACATATCCAATGCCAATACCCACTCCCACAATCATGGAAGAGACGAACACCTTGGGGTAATAACAATTTGCTTTTAAAAAATCCCTAAGATATATTTTAAGAAAAAATTAATTAAGGTCGTAAATTATACCAGTTGGCTAATCCTAGTCCCTTTTTCACATGAGGGACAAAAATAAAAAGGAGGTATTGCCATGTATCCCTTTTGGGAGGTACCTTTTTTCACTTCAGGGCTTGTTATTGCCCTTGTCGCAACCTTTCATATCCTTCCATGTCATCTTGCAACTGGGGCCTTTTGGTTCAATGTCTATGTGGAGAGGAAGGCCTTTTACGAAAAACGACCTGAACTTTTGGAATTTTTAAAAAAATATTCCCTGCTTATCCTTATCTTTTGCTTTGTCATTGGCTCATTATCGGGTGTCGGCATTTGGTATGCAGCGACAGTGGCAAGCCCTAGGGGCATATCGGCCCTTATCCATAATTATGTTTGGGGTTGGGCCACTGAATGGGTATTTTTTATAATAGAAATTGCAACTATTTATGTCTATTACTACACCCTCGGAAGAATTGACGAAAAGAGTCACCTGACCCTTGGCTGGGTATATGCGTGGGCAGCATGGATAAGCATGATAATTATCACTGGCATCCTTGCCTTCATGCTCTCTTCTGGTAAGTGGGTTGAGACAGGCGGTTTTTTTGATGGCTTTTTTAACGAGACTTACTGGCCGCAACTTTTTACTAGAACTGCCCTTATGTTTGGTATAGCTGGCGCCTATGCAGTCATAGTTGCATCTACGCTCAAAAATAAAGAGGTTAGACTAGAACTCGTAAGAACTGCCTCAATCTGGGGAATTGGGGGTATGGTGTTAGGTGCCATTTTTACCTTCTGGTATCTTTTTAAACTTCCAGAACATGCAAAGGACCTGGCCTTTGGAGGAACTCTCCCCTATCTAAAAAGCATGCTATATGTGGCTGCAATCTGCTATGGTGTGGTTCTACTGTGGTTTGTCATATTTGGTCTTATAAGGCCCTCACTTTCTAGGCCCGTTATAGGAATAATAATTCTATTTATCCTTTTTGCAGGAATTGGCGCTGGTGAAGGCTTTAGGGAAGGTGCAAGAAGGCCTTACATTATAGATCGATACATGTATGGTAACCAGATCATAGCATATAACATCCCTGCCAAAAACATAAAGGCAGAAGTTCCAAAGTTTCAAAAGGAAGGCTTTTGGCCCAATCTTTATTTTAAACCAGACAATCTGGATCTTTCAAAGACTAAAGACAGACTTCTTGCCGGAAGCGTAATAGTTCATCATCAGTGCGGAAACTGCCATGCCCTGGACAGGCTAGGAAAGATAAGACCTCTTTCAGTATTACTGGAAAACCTGGCCCCAGAATCTCCTGGTGATATAGCAGACTTTTTGGATGCCCTTGGCGATTATCCCTACATGCCTCCTTTTGCTGGAAACGACAAGGATAAGGAGGCAGCAGCAGAATATCTCTTTTCAATAGTAAGGAGGTAACCATGGACCTTTCAGTATATCTAAATAGCATGAGGGATGCCGCAGGGCTCCCTTTTTATCCCATAGTATTTCAGGTGCTTCTAGTCCTAACCTTTTCCGTCCATATTGTAATGGTAAACCTCGTCCTTGGTAGCAGCTTCCTGGCTGTATATGAGGTCAGCAGAAAAAGTGAATTTGGCACAAGGCTTTCAAAGGCCCTTGGAAGGGTCATTACTGTTGGCCTTTCCATAGCTATAGTCCTTGGTGTTGCCCCTCTTCTTTTTGTGCAAGTAATCTATGACCCATTTTGGTACACTGCCACAAGCCTTTCCGCATTCTGGGCACTCATGTTCCTTGTTGTCATAACACTGGCCTTTTATTCAAGTTATGGTTTTTACCTTGGAAACAAAAAGAGTAGTCATGGTGAAATGAAGGCTAGGTGGGCCTATGTGGCCATATTCTTTTTGCTCCTTACTGCCCTTTTTATTCACATGCTTTCCATGGAACAGCTTACCCCTGAAAAATGGAAGGCATGGATTATATCAAAGGAAGGCTTTGTTTCCTTTTCAGGTGGAGAGTTTCACAGTGTAAACCTTGGAAGGCTCCTACATTTCATAATACCATCTTTTGCAGTAACCGGTGTTTATCTGATGCTCTATGCCAGCTATTTCAGCGAAAGGGAAGATTACGACAGTAATTATCTTGATTATGTTGCCAAAAGAGGAGCAAATCTTGCTCTTTGGGCCTCGGTATTGACGGTTGCCTCTGGCTTTTGGTGGCTTGGTACCATTCCCAAGGACTTTTCCTTTGCCCAGAACCCCTTTTTAATAATTGGTGCAGTTCTAGGAATAATCACCACTGCTTATCTGGGAGCGGCCTATCTTTCTCCAGGAAAAAGGGCAAAAAATGCTGCAATATTGATGTTTCTAACCATATTTTTTATGAGTTGTGCTAGAGAAGGTCTCAGGATGCACTATATGAATAAAGTGGGTTATAGCATTTACAATTATCCACTAAATGTTGACTGGCCAAGCACAATACTTTTCTTTGCCACATTCATCATGGGGCTTTTTGTACTTTGCTTTCCTGCCGCAGCAGCCTTTAAGGCAGGAAAGGCCCATAAAGGACAAGTTGTTATCATCAATCCTACCATCGTCAGAAATAGCCTTTATCTAATGATTGCCTGGTTTGTTGTTGTGGCAGGTCTTGGAATAGTTATTTCTCTAAAGAATGGAACGCTCTTTTAGGACAAGATAAACTCTTATGGAACAAAAAAAGGGGCCTTTCACGGCCCCTTTTTATTTTGTTGTTTACTTCCTTCTATAACTAGTTAATTCCAAGCTCCTTTTCCTTTTCAGCCACAAGAAGCCTTGTCTTTACAGCCGTATCCGGTGTAAGGCTCATGGAATCGATCCCGCACTCCACCAAGAATGCTGCAAAATCAGGAAAATCACTTGGGGCCTGGCCACAAATACCTATCTTTCTTCCCTTTTCCTTGGCAGTATTTATAACCTGGCGAACAAGCCTTTTTACAGCCTCATTTCTTTCATCATAGATGTGTGCTACAAGCTCTGAATCCCTGTCAAGGCCAAGGGTGAGCTGGGTAAGGTCATTTGATCCGATGGAAAAGCCATCAAAGACCTCTGCAAATTGATCTGCTAGAACCACATTGCTTGGAATCTCACACATCACATAGATTTCAAGGCCATTTTCGCCTTGTTTGAGGCCATATTTTTCCATGATTCCAATGACCTTTTTCCCTTCTTCAACGGTCCTGCAAAACGGGATCATGCTCTTAACATTTGTTAGTCCCATCTCATCCCTTGCCTTCTTAAAGGCCTTGCACTCAAGGGCAAAGGCGGGTTCAAAGGCAGGGGCATAGTAACGAGAAGCCCCCCTCCAGCCAATCATTGGATTGTGCTCTTCAGGCTCATAAAGCCTTCCGCCAATGAGGTTTGCATATTCATTGCTCTTAAAATCTGACATCCTTACAATCACGTCCTTGGGGTAAAAACCTGCTGCAATGGTGGCAATGCCTTGTGCGAGTTTGTCAACAAAAAACTCCGCCTTGTCCTCATAGGCAGCAGTGCGTTTTTCAATCTCTTCAACAATCTTCTTTATCTCATTATCTTCCTTTGCCTTTTCCTTAAGCTCTTCATAATTAATGAGGGCAAGTGGATGAATTCCAATGTGGGAGTTAATGACAAATTCAATCCTTGCAAGACCAACTCCGTCATTTGGTATCCTTCCCTGGGCAAAGGCCTGTTCAGGTATTCCAACATTCATCATGATCATGGTCTTTGTCTTGGGGACATTGCTAAAGTCTATCCTTTCAACCTCATATTTCAAAAGTCCCTTATAGACCTTTCCCGCTTCTCCTTCGGCACAGGAAACAGTTACACCCTCTCCAGTCTTTATGTTCTCAGTTCCATTTTCAGTCCCAACCACACACGGGATTCCAAGCTCTCTTGATATGATTGCCGCATGGCATGTGCGACCTCCCCTATTGGTTACTATTGCAGAGGCAACCTTCATGATTGGCTCCCAATCAGGGTCGGTCATATCTGTTACTAGGACCTCTCCTTCATTAAAGGTTCCAATCTCACTGACATCCTTTATGACATGAGCAGTTCCCTGGCCGATCTTGTCCCCAACGGCCTTTCCTACAGCAAGGACCTCACCCTTTTCAAGAAGTTTATAGGTTTCCATAAAATTGGTATCCCTTTGGGAATGGACTGTTTCTGGACGTGCCTGGACAATATAAAGCCCTCCTGTCCCAACATTCTTTCCGTCACCATCCTTTGCCCATTCAATATCCATGGCCTTTCCATAGTGCTCTTCAATTATGCAAGCCCATTTGGCAAGCTGAATTATCTCATCATCAGAAAGGACGTAGGTATTTCTCTCCTCTGGGGTTGTATCGACGTTCTTTACAGGCTCTTTGGGATCATCTGTGTATATCATTTTGTGCTGCTTGGCCCCAAGCCTTTTACTTACAATAGACTTAAACCCTTGCTTTAAGGTTGGCTTAAACACATAAAATTCATCCGGATTGACTGCGCCTTGAACAACGTTTTCACCAAGTCCCCATGCACCAGTTATATATACAACGTCTTCAAACCCGCTTTCTGTATCTATGGTGAACATAACGCCTGAACTTGCACTGTCACTTCTAACCATCTTTTGAACAGCAATGGAGAGATAGACATCAAAATGTCCAAAACCTTTGTCATGCCTATAGGAAATGGCCCTATCGGTAAAGAGGCTTGCAAAACACTTGTGACATGCCTCAATGAGGGCCTCCGGGCCGGTGATGTTCAAATAGGTTTCCTGCTGACCAGCAAAAGAGGCATCTGGTAAATCCTCTGCAGTTGCGGAAGAACGAACAGCTACATCTACATTTTCATAGTATTCTTCCTCCATTTTCCTGTATGCCTCTATAATGGCATTCTCAAGGTCTTCTGGAAACTTTGCATTTAGGATTATTTCTCTTACCTTCTTGCCCCTTTCCTGTAAGTTTTGAATATCACTGGTATCAAGGCCTTCTAGAGCATCTTTTATTGCCTCTTCTATGCCTGCGTCCTTTAAAAGGTGCTTATATGCCTCGGCAGTAATGGCAAAACCGTTTGGAACTTGCACGCCCTTTGATGAAAGATGCTGGTACATTTCTCCCAAGGATGCATTTTTGCCTCCCACCAGTGGCACATCCTTGATTCCGATCTCATTGAACCACAAAATAAATGGCTTATCACTCATCACCGACAACCTCCTTAAAAAGTAACTATTTTCAAAAATTAAAGGGCCGTTCAAAGTGGCGTGCCACTCTGAACGGCCCTTTTAGTCCGTTCTCATCCCCCTTTAATTACGCAGGCTTTTATCAAGGGCAAAATTATTACCCCGTCCTGCTTCACTTTTGTAACATCACAGGGGGTATTTAAATTATCCACTAAATTTCCTCAAATACCAACAACTGATTAGTCATTCATTTATAATAATGCTAAGGTAGCAAGCTTTTTTTTATTTGGCAACAACTGTCGTTAGAAAAATAACTCATCTATAATTACCTATAGCAACACTAATCCTGTCTTGTTCTTGGCTTTTTTTTAAAAGGGCAGTATATGATATATCTTTAAAAAATAGTTTTTATTAAGGAGTTTTTTTAAATGATTATCATAATGAAACCGGATATTGACCCAAACGGTCCCGAAGTTAAACAACTTCTGGATTATCTCTCACAATTTGATGATATTCAAACAAGATTTTCTGGTATAAGAGGGGCCATGCGTGAGGTAAATGAAATCTACCTAATTGGCCCAACCCATCACATCCCAATAGAAGTCCTTGAGAGGATGCCAGGGGTAGAAAAGGTCGTACGGGTCTCTTCAAAATACAGACAGATAGGAAAACATGGCGGGCAGTTGGACGATGTTGGCTTTATTTATAACGGAGTAGAATTTAGCCAGAACAGCTTTTCATGTTTTATTGGCCCTTGTGCAGTGGATACACCTGAAAATGTGGAAACTATTTTTAGAAACATGAAACGTGTAGGGCTTGTGACAGCAAGAATGGGGGTTTATAAGCCAAGGACAAGCCCCTATGACTTTCAAGGACACGGAAAATCATGTCTTCCATGGTTATTTGAACTTGCTGGAAAATACGGGATAAAGGTCATTGCTATGGAGGTGTTAAAGGAAGTCCACATAGAAGAAATCTATAATGCCCTTGAAGAGGCAGGGCGCCCAACTGGAGTGATGCTTCAGATAGGGACAAGGAATGCACAAAATTTCGAACTGCTAAAGGCTGCCGGCTCTCAACAAGAATTTCCTGTCCTTTACAAAAGAGGGATGGGCCTTGCCCTTGAAGACTCCTTAAACGCCTGTGAATATATTGCAAGTGAGGGAAACAGAAACATCGTCTTTTGCCTAAGAGGCGTGCAGTCAAGGCTTGGAGATCCACATAGAAATCTTGTTGACTTCGCCCATGTTCCAGTGGTCAAACGCCTTACAAGGCTTCCTGTCTGCATTGACCCCACACATTCGGTTGGAGGAAAGGACAGGGCGCCAGATGGCATCCTTGAAATCTTTCATGCAACAGCCCAAGGGATCATTGCAGGTGCAAATATGGTTCTGGTTGAATTCCATCCAAGGCCTGAAATGGCACTTTGTGATGGACATCAGGCCTTAACCATGCAAGAGCTCGATCATTATCTAGCAGACATTGAAGAAGTAAGAAGATGTTACAAGAAACGGGTTGAGCTAGCTCAACAGGCACTTTTTAAATCCTGGCACAATAACTAAGGGGGTATTTGGAATGAAGATCCATTACATTATGCATGTTCCCTTTGAAGGACCTGCTGCAATTAACACATGGGCAAAAGAACATGGACATGAAGAGACATATACAAGGCTATTTGAAGAAAAAGAATTCCCAGATCTTGCCGACTTTGATTTACTCATCATAATGGGAGGCCCCATGGGGATCTCGGACGAGGACAAATACCCATGGCTTAAAGACGAAAAGGATTTTTTAAAAAAATGCATAAATGCAGGCAAACCTGCCCTTGGAGTTTGTCTTGGGGCACAGCTTCTTGCCAACTGTCTTGGCGCAAATGTAAAGAAAAATCTCTATAAAGAGATAGGATTTTTCCCTGTATCCTTAACACCCCTTGGCTGGGATTCTCCCATTTTTGGAAAACTTCCAGCCACCTTCGACGCCCTTCACTGGCACGGTGATACCTTTGATATCCCTAAGGGGGCATTTCATATTGCAAGCTCTTCAGGATGTGCCAATCAGGCCTTCTCTTTTGAAGATCGCATAATTGGCCTTCAGTTCCACATTGAATCCACAAAACAAAGCCTTGAAAATTTGATAAAAAATTGTGGTGATGAGCTTCTTGAAGAAGGAGAATATATCCAAAGGCCTGAGGTGCTTCTAGAAGATAACAAGGACTTTGAAGGAATGAACAGAAATCTTTTCACCTTTTTGGATTCTTTTACTTCACACCTAATTAAAAAAGGTATAATCAAAAAATAATCACCATGTTTTTTAAAGGAGATTTAGAAGATAGGGTTGAAGAGCTTCTTAAAAAAGGGCTTTCAAAAAAGGAAATAGAGGAAAAATTAAGGAATATTGATAAAGAAGGAGAGCTTGAATTTTACCTTAAAAATATGTCTTATCCTGCTGATAGGATACGATATCAGTTCGTAAATCTTTCCCTTTTTATTATTCTTCTTTTTATAACAATAAAAAAGCTTTATTTTGCCCTTTCGTTTGGACAATTGAGCATAGTGATGCTTCTAGCAATGGTCGTTCCAACCGTAAATATATATCTTCTTCGCGAAATAATGCGCTACAGACGAACAGGATATCTATTTTGTATGGTTTTATCAGCCCTTTCATTAATTAATGCTGAAAACAGGGCATTTCCTGAGATAGTCCTTGTTCCGGCAATGGTTTTTCTTTCTGGTTTTCTATATGCAAGGCTTTTTTGGGTTTACAATAAAGATAAATAAGAGTAATTTTATACAAAAATGGAGGTGATCCATGGATAAAAAGATACTTTTAGCATTAATTTCCCTAGCATTATTGGTAATTTCAGGATGTGCTAGCCAGACCGGGTGGCAGCCTACTGTTGACCCTTACAACGATCCGCGTGCCGCATATATCAATCAGGACCTTGTGGAATGTAAGATGTTGGCCGAAAGGGTATCTGGATATTCACCCGGTGAAGCAGCCAAAGGTGCATTGATAGGTGGTGCCATAGGGGCTGCTTCCGGTGCTGCTATTGGCGCTGCTACTGGATCTGCGGGGACAGGTGCTGCCATTGGTGCCGCTGCAGGCGGAATAGGTGGTGGAGTTTACAAGGGTCTAAGTGCTGAGCAGGCCTACAAAAAGGCATATATAAATTGCATGAAAAGACGTGGACATAATGTATTAAATTAAGTTGTTTTTTTGAAATTACTAAATTTAGCCCTCTTGAAGAAAGAGAATCTATAACAAGAGGGCTTTTCCTTTTTTATATAATTGACAATCAAGTTTCTACTAAGTAAGTTCATTTATTTAAGAATAATTTAGTATCCATGGTCGAATTACATTCAATTTTTAGGCGAGAGGAGTGAGTTGTTTATGACC
>WFZZ01000237.1 GCA_015489315.1 Deltaproteobacteria bacterium
AGGAATAAAAATTATGAAAAAATTTTTTCCTTTTGTATTTCTTCTATTTATTTTTTGCCTTTTGTCTAATAATGCCTATTCATATCTTTATCAGGTTGATGATGGCTCAGCAGAAAGTAGTTTGGGTGTCATCACAACAATGGACTGGACCTGGGCAAATCTGTTTGATGTGCAAGGTGATTATAACCTAATAACAGGAATTAATATTGCTTTCGGATATCAAATAAATGACCAAGATCTAATTGGTGCAAATATTGTAGTTAAACTTTGGAATGATCCAGATAATGATCAAAATCCGGATGATGCCGTACTATTGACCTCATTTGCAAGCACAATAACAGCTACAGGGTTTAATAATTTTCAATACTTTGATATCCCAGATACCATTGTAAGCGGTAGTTTTCTCGCGGGTGTAACACTTACACCTCCAACTTCACATATACTCCCAGCACAATGCGACACGAACAACGGCCAAGGCAGAAGTTGGTATTCTACAAGTAGCGACATCTCTAATTCACCCCAAAATATAAAAGATATAGGTCTCAATTATAACTTCATGATACGTGCCGAAGCCTCTAAGGCTACTCCAGTTCCAGAACCATCTACCCTTTTACTAATTCTTCCTGGGCTCTTTTTAATAAGGAGAAAGCTAAAATAAGTTTCAAAAGATAAAGGCCCTTTTAAAGGGCCTTTTTATTTTACCTTTCAAGGTTACCTTTTATGAATTCCTCTGTATTTTTATAGGCCTGATCATCAGTCATTTGGATGGGCGGATGCTTCATAAAGTAGGCCGAAGGTGACGTAAGCACTCCACCAATTCCCCTTTCAAGGGCAATCTTGCAGCACCTTATGGAGTCAATGGCAACACCTGCTGAATTTGGGGAATCTTCCACTGAAAGTCTCAGTTCCAAATTCATTGGAACGTCTCCAAAAAGCTTACCTTCCATTCTGATAAAGGCAATTTTGTTGTCCTTCTGCCATGGGACGTAATCACTTGGACCAATATGAATATTTTCCGGTGAAAGAGGTTGAGGAAGAACTGCCTGAACTGCCTCTGTCTTTGAAAGTTTTTTTGATTTTAGCCTGTGGCGATTCAACATATTTAAAAAATCTGTATTTCCACCAGTATTTAGCTGGTAGGTTCGCTCAAGCTTTACCCCTCTTCTTTTAAAAAGATTTGCAAGGGTTCGATGTGTAATGGTAGCCCCTAGTTGTGATTTAATATCATCACCAATTATTGGGATATTTTTGGCCTCGAACTTTCCAGCCCATTTCGGGTCGCTTGCTATGAAAACAGGCATGTTATTTATATATGCCACTCCTGCTTCTAGGGCACAATCCGCATAAAACCTTACTGCCTCTTCAGAGCCAACTGGCAAATAGTTTAAAAGTATTTCTGCACCAGACTCCTTAAGACTCTTAATAATATCTTCCTTGCTGGGCTCTGGTTCATCGGAAAGGACAAAGGTACGTTCATCAGGATAGTTTTTCATGTGCTCGGAAAAGCCATCAAGCACCTTTCCCATTTGGACTTTTACGCCTGTCTTTGGAATGTCCTTACAAAATATAGTAGTACAGTTTGGAGGGGAAAAAATGGCCTCACTCACATCCTTTCCGACCTTTCTTTTGTCTATGTCAAAGGCAGCCACTACTTCTATATCACCTGGCTTGTAACCCCCAATCTCCCAATGCATGAGGCCTATTGCCTCTTCAGGAGTTTTATCTTTGTAATAATTTATGCCTTGCCAAAGCGAAGAAAAGCAATTACCAACTCCTGCAACGGCAATCTTTATTTTGGACATCTGTTCCTGCTCCTCCCTTGCATGGATCTCTCTTAAATGATCATCCAGCTATTCCTCTTCGATATCTATCTCTGCTTCGAAAAAGCTATTACCACAGTCGTAACACTTAACGTCTATGAGTTTGTTTTCTATAATAGACACATATATTTCGTCAGAACCACATTCGCATTTCCCCTCTACAGAATCCTTGATTAATTCCTCTATTTGAGGCTGGATATCGGCGGGAATATCTGGATCAAAAGTGATTTTCACCTGAACCTCCAAGGTAAAGATAATTTAATAACTCCTTAAAATTCGCATAGTAACAAAGAAATGTAACAATTTATCTATAAATTTGCAAAGTATTTTAGAGAAAAAAAATGACACTGCGGTGCATAACTTACTTAAGTTACAAAACTTTTTAAAAAGAAAAAGGGGCGAGAAAAACTGGTAAGATTTACGCCCCTCTTAATACAACTTTGTTAAGAACTATTTTTTACTAGTGTGAATGTTCCCTTTAATCTCTGCCTTTTTTAAAAGATCCTTATGAACCTCTACCTTATATTTCTTTTTGAGCTTGGCAATAATCTCATCTCTCAGCTTAAACTGCTTTTTACGTAAAAGCATTTGTTTTATTTCTTGTTTCGCATCTTTGAGACTCTTTTGTTTGGCAGGTTTTTTGTCGTAAACTTTGATGATATGATATCCAAAGGTGGTCTTGACAGGCTGGCTAACCTCTCCTTTTTTTAGAGAAAAGGCTGCCTTTTCAAAATCAGGAACCATCTGGCCTTTTTTAAAATATCCAAGGTCACCGCCACGGGATTTTGAACCAGGATCTTGCGAATATTTTTTTGCAAGGGTGGCAAAATCTTCTCCTGCCATAATCTGTTTCCTGATATCTTGGGCCTTTTTCTTTGCCTCATTCCATTTTTTATTATCTGCACCAGATGGAACTCTAATTAAGATATGGCTTGCCTTAACCTGTTCAGGCTGCATAAATTGAGACTTATGTTTTTCATAATAGTCTTTGATCTCTTTATCACTTACGTTTGCCGGATCAGATATGTTTTTCCTGATATACTCCTGAGCCAAAAGGGCATTTATCACTTCTTCGATTCGCCTCTTCACATCAGGCCTATTTTGATAGCCTTCTTTTCTTGCCTCCAAAGCCATAAGTGTCAAATCAACCCATCTTTTTAAAAGTTGCTCCTTAAGCTGTGGATTTTTGGCAATGGCCATTTGAAGCTGCGGAGGAAGGGATTTTACCTGCTCATTGAACTCTTTGAGGGTCAAGGTATATTTACCGACCTTTGCGAGAACCTCTTTTCCTGCTGCATCTTCCTTGGAAAATGCACTATTATTAATCAAAAAAACAAGGCCAAAGACAAAAAACAAAATACTAAATTTTCTCATTAACACTCTCCTTTATCTAATTATGCTTTTGGACCCATAATAGCCAGGCCTAACTGTTGAATTTGGGGTAATAAGGGATCCAGGTCCTACAATAGATCCTGGATTTGTTACAGAATTACATCCTGTCTGGACACTGTCTCCCAAAATTGCCCCAATCTTTCTTCTCCCTGTGTCAAGGACTCCCCCTTCTTGAGTCTTAATCTTTACAGTTCCAGAGGCAAATTTAAGATTGGCAAGCTTTGTTCCTGCACCAAGATTGACGTCATTTCCAAGGATGCTATCTCCAATATAGGCAAAATGACCTGCTTTCGCCCCTTTTAAAAAGATAGAATGCTTTACCTCAGTTACATGTCCAACCACACATTCAGGGCCGATCAAACAGTCTTCTCTTAAATAGGCACCTTGGCGCACCTGAGTATTATCCAATATAACTGTGGGACCTTTAATCATGGCACCTGGCTCAATCAAGACCCCTTTTCCAATTTGAACCCTTGAATCTCCAAAGATTACGCCGGCACATACCAGAGTGGCATCAGTAATCCTCTCTCCTTCAATCCAAACCTCAAGTTTTCCCTTTGAATCATCATTACATACAAGCTCAAAGCCCTCTTTTATCCAACCGCCAGGTAAAAGTACCAAAGGTGAAGAAAGGGGCACTCCAAGCTCTACACCATCTGGAAGATTTGGGGCAATTTCATTCCTTAGAAATTTCTTTAGACTATCAAGAACTTGCCAAGGGAAAAGTTCATCCTGGAAAAGTTTTGATATTTCCTTTGGAACATTTTCAAAAAAGTATTTCCAATAAAACTCTTCCATTTATCCTACCGCCTTCTAAATTCATCCTTTAATAGCCTTAAGGCTATTTCAATATCATAAAGGTGGATAGGTGCGGCTCCTTTTCTTCCTTCTTTTTTGTAAAGATCAGCTGCCTCAAGAATAGCCTTATATGGCACCCAACCATGTGCTTCCCACAAGGTTTCATCTTCTTGATCCCACATCCGGAATTCTACATCATCTTGCCCAAGTCGGATATACATCCTGAGATTTTTATTCTCAAGAATAGGGTAATAATAAAGGCCTTTATCATCCTTCATGCTTTTAAACTCTTAAATTTTAAATTGTGGAATAAACTGAGTTTGTGCTAAGCTACCCTTTGTATCAAGTAAGGTCAATAAATTAATGAATATTGCAAACTTGACATAAATAAAAAAGGTCCTGACAGATTATCTGACAGGACCCGGTAAATTTTAAACTGCCTTTTGTAAGACAGATTCTTTCTGGCTCCCCGGGACGGACTTGAACCGCCAACCTAGTGGTTAACAGCCACCCGCTCTGCCGATTGAGCTACCGGGGATTAAAACTCTTTTATTTTCGAGTGGTAATTTTAAATATTAATTTTAGTTTGTCAACCTTAATAAGCTGCAAATTATGGCCTTGACAATAGTAGTCCAAGGACTCAGAGTCTTGACATAAAGGTAGCTTTTGTGGTATAGCTTACAGGCCTTTTAAAGAGGGCGGATAGCTCAGCTGGGAGAGCACCGGCCTTACAAGCCGGGGGTCACAGGTTCAATCCCTGTTCCGCCTACCATATTTCAATTAGCGGGGTCGTAGTTCAGTCGGTTAGAACGC
>WFZZ01000238.1 GCA_015489315.1 Deltaproteobacteria bacterium
CAGATGTGTATAAGAGACAGGAGCAAGGTATGATAAAAAATAAATAAAAAACAAGTGATCATGAGAAACATAAAGCTAACAATTAGTTACGATGGATCAGAATTTCACGGATGGCAGAGACAGCCAGGAGTAAGGACTGTTCAAGAGTGTATTGAAATAGCCATATCTAAGATGACTGGAGAAGATGTTAGTCTCTTGGCATCAGGAAGGACCGATGCCGGAGTCCACGCCATAGGACAGGTGGCGAACTTTAAAACAAAGAGCATTATTCCTTTGGACGGCTTTTTAAAGGGCCTAAATAGTATTTTGCCCGATGATATCTCCATTCTAGATGTTCAAGAGATGAATTTAACCTTCCACGCCAGAAAACATGCAAGGGAAAAGGAATATATGTATAGATTGATAGTATCACCAGTAAGGCTTCCGCTTATTTCAAAAAGGGCCTGGGTGAGTCGCTTAAATATAGATATTAAGGCCATGAGGGACGCATCCAAATATCTTCTTGGAGTTCATGATTTTTCATCCTTTATGGCATCGGGAACATCTGTAAAAAGTACTATAAGGCACCTTACCAAGATCGATATTAAGGAGATGGACTGTCCTGAATATGATGGTATTAAAGAGATAAGAGAGATACGTTTTTTCTTCAGGGCCAACGGGTTTTTAAAATACATGGTAAGAAATATGGTTGGCCTTTTGTGGCAGGTTGGATCAGGAAAGATGCCCCATAGTAATGTTAAGGATATCATTGATAAAAAAGACCGAAATCATGGAGCACCCACAGCACCGGCCCAGGGCCTTTATCTTAAAGAAGTATTTTATTGATTGAAAAGACCTAATAATCTGAAATTACTTTTTTATACAAGGCTTGCAATTTACGCTCAAGGTGTTTTTATCTATAAAAATTTGATACTTTTATTTAAGTTTTTTGGAGGAAAGAATGAATTGGAATAATCCGTTGGCCAAAAGGGTTCTTGACCTTAAACCTTCACCAACCTTGGCTGTTGATGCGAAGGCAAAGGCCTTAAAGGCAAAGGGAGAGGACATAGTTAATCTTTCTGCAGGCGAACCTGATTTTGATACACCTGACCATATTAAGGAAGCTGCCATCTCCGCCATAAGAGATGGATTTACCAAATATACAGCGGTTGCAGGCATAGTTGAGTTAAGAGAAGCCATAGGGAAGAAATTAAAAAGAGATTATAAAATAGAATATTCCATCGACGAAATTGTAGTTTCAACAGGAGGGAAACAGGGCCTTTTCAATTGCCTTCAGGCCATTGTTGACCCAGGGACAGAAGTAATCATCCCAGTTCCCTACTGGGTTTCATATCCTGCAATGGTCGAACTTTCGGGTGGAAAGCCCGTATATTTAAAAACCACTCAGGAAAATGGGTTTGCCATTGACATTTCAAAGCTTGAGTCCCTCATTACAAAAAAGACAAGGGCCATAATTCTAAATAGCCCGTCAAATCCAACAGGTGCAGTTTATAATGAGGAAACCTTAAAGGGTGTGGCAGAGCTTGCTATTAATAAGGGTTTTTATATCATTACAGATGATATCTATGACGAGATTAGATTTGACGGAAGATCTCCAGAAAATGTCCTTTCCTTTGTACCTGAGGCGAAGGAGCATGTAATTATTGCAAATGGTGTTTCAAAGACTTATTCTATGACAGGCTGGCGGATAGGTTATCTTGCAGGCCCTCAACCGGTCATAAAGGCTGCAACAAAGATACAGAGTCAAAGCACTTCAAATCCCAACTCTATTGCCCAAAAGGCTGCCCTTGCCGCCTTGACAGGCCCCCAAGATTGCGTAAAGGAGATGGTGGCGGCTTTTAAAGAGAGGCGTAAGTTCATTGTAGAAAGGCTTAATGCCATAGATGGCATAAGATGTAATATGCCAGAAGGGGCATTTTACTGCTTCCCCAATATGTCCAGTTTTTATGGAAAGAGCTTTAATGGCAAAAAAATAGAAGGCTCCCTGGAGCTTGCAGACTATCTCCTTGAAGAGGCAAAGATCGCTTGTGTGCCAGGAATTGCCTTTGGAGACGATGAGTTTATCCGTTTTTCCTATGCCACAGACATCAAGGTAATTGAGAAAGGGCTTGACAGGCTGGAATCGGCCCTTTCCCGGCTTGAATAAAAATGGGCAGATTTAAGGCAGTAATCTTTGATCTTGACGGAACACTCCTTGATACCCTAGAAGACCTTGCCCATTCCATGAATAGGGTCTTGGAGAGGCATGGTTTTTCACCTCATCCAGTTGAAAATTACCGTTACTTTGTGGGGGATGGGGCGCAGGTCTTGGCCAAAAGGGTGCTCCCAGAAGATTTTAGGGACAAGGATATTTTTGAAAAGATATTAAGGGATTTTTTACATGACTATTCAAAAAATTGGGCAGAAAATACCCGTCCATATCCGGGGATAGAGGATATGCTTTGGGCCATCCAGGAAAAGGGGCTTAAGATGGCCGTCTTGTCCAATAAACCCCATGATTTTACAAAGCTTTGTGTGGAAAAGTTTTTAGGAAATTGGGAGTTTCAAAAGGTACTGGGGGAACGTCCAGGTATTCCGAGAAAACCTGATCCCACAGGGGCAAAGAGGATACTGGATTATTTGGAGGTATCTCCCGAAAAATGTCTATATCTTGGTGATACGTCAATCGATATGAAGACTGCAAATGCTGCTTCCTGTTTCCCTGTAGGTTGTCTCTGGGGTTTTAGGGACAGAAAGGAGCTTGAAGAGGCTGGGGCAAAAAGGCTTATAGCCAACCCGTTGGATTTACTTGAAATCATTTAGGATATAAGAGGTTTTTTTGACATTTTTAATCTATTTGAAAGAAAGCCTTATGGCATCCTGGGGCTTTTTTCAGGATGCGGCTCCCTTTTTTCTCTTTGGCCTTTTGCTTGCTGGAATCCTAAAACTTTTCATTTCAACAGAGTATATCACATCTCACCTGGGTAAAAGGGGCCTTTCATCCATCTTAAAGGCTGCCATGATTGGAATTCCTTTACCTCTTTGCTCTTGTAGCGTGCTTCCTGTTGCAGCTTCTTTAAAAAGGCAGGGGGCAAACAAAGGAGCTATTTCTGCCTTTTTGATTTCAACACCGGAATCAGGGATTGATTCTATTCTAATCTCCTGGGCCCTTCTCGACCCCATCATGACTTTTGCGCGCCCAGTTGCTGCCTTTATATCCTCAGTTGGAACAGGACTTTTGGAAAACCTTTTTGTAAAGGCGGACTCAGGAGAGAATACCATAGACGATAAGGATATCTTAAGCCAAGGCTGTGGATGTAGCGGAAGTTGTTGTCAAACAGGTTGTTCAAATGATGAGGGGAAGAAGGGAAATTTTTTGGATATGGTTAAAAAGGTCTTTGAATACGCATTTTTTGACTTGTGGGAAGAGCTTGGCCCTTGGTTTTTTCTGGGAGTTATTGTTGCAGGTTTAATATATACCCTCATTCCCGATGAGCTTTTTACCAGCCATCTTCAAGGCGGTATTTTGTCAATGATTCTCATGTTGTTTTTAGGAATTCCCATCTATATCTGTGCTTCTGCTTCAACTCCCGTTGCAGCAGCAATGATTTTGAAAGG
>WFZZ01000239.1 GCA_015489315.1 Deltaproteobacteria bacterium
CCTCCTAACTCCATTATATGACATGCTGCCTTTGATACAAGCGGATGACCAGATGCCACTATGGCCCTTTTCTTCATTGCCAAAACTCCTTTGAAATCTTCTTGATCATTTGGGGGAAATTTCTCTCTTGTTCCAGGACCTTTCTCTGAACAGTTGCACTGCATCCCCGTTTGATCATGTTTTGAATGATGATGAGATAGTCTTCTGCACCCAATTCTATAAAAATACCTTCAAGTTGTTCTAAAAGGTCAAAAAGGGCCTTGCGAATTGTTTCTTTTTCAAGGTTGAATGGGCTTACAAAGGTGCCGTCAAGCCCGTATCTTGCAGCATTCCATTTGTTGTTTAAAAGTATGCTTCTATGAACGGCTCTACTTATTCCTTTATTATCATAAACGTATTTTACAAGGCAAAGTATGAGTGCAACTGTTGCCATGATCTCATTAAAACTAATGGGCACATCGCATATCCTGATTTCAACTGTTCCGAACAAAGGATGAGGCCTAACATCCCACCATATATCCCTTGATGACTTTATTATACCGGCCTGAAAAAGAAGATTTGCAAGTACCTGGAAGTTTTCCCAGTCAACAAGAGGGTCAGGAATTCCCGATCGAGGAAGGGCATCAAAAAGCTTTGATCTGAAAGAGCAAAGACCAGTATCTTCACCTTCAAAAAAGGGAGAAGAGGCAGTAAGGCCAAGGAGCAAAGGCAGATAGGTCCTGATCTTATCTACCACTTCTATAGCCCTGTCAGGATCATCAATGCCAATGTGGCAGTGAAGTCCTTGAGTAATAAGCCTTCTTCCAACTATTTGAAATTCGTCCATCAGTCGATGATATCTTTCATCATCGGAAAGGCGTTGTTCTTTACACCTGGAAAAAGGATGAAGGCTTGATGAAAAAAGGATATATCCAAGTTCGTGTGCCCTTTTTTCAAGATGCTTTATCCCTTCTTTTAAATCCCTGCGGACTTCGGAAAGTGAGTTACAGACCCTTGTTGTCACCTCCAGCATGGATTTTATGAATTCAGGTTTTATCCTATCTCTGTAGTCTTGACTGATGGATTTCAATATCTCTGGCCCCGCTGGGGATAAATTAATTGTTTTTGGGTCAAGTATCTGAAGCTCTACCTCTACTCCAATTGTAAAACGGGGGCTTTTCTTAAAAGAAGGGTAATATTCCATGAAACAAAATTATTTATTAAGCGCAGTTATTGCAACATTTTTAAAAAAATTCGCCCCTATTTCAAGGACATCTTCATTAAAATCGAATTTTGCACTGTGTGCGGGAATATTTTCCTGGCCCTCAATAAGTGCGCCAAATCTTACAAAGCATCCAGGCACCTTTTCCAGATAATAGGAAAAATCTTCACCGCCAAGGCTTGGGGGCATGTCTGATACAACCTTTTTTATCCCAGGGGTGGACTTCGCCGCTTCCTTGGCAATCTCGGTGGCTTCCTTGTCGTTTATCACCGGTGGGTAGCTGTCAATAAACTCAAGGTAAACCTGGGCGTTAAGGGAGCCAACAAAGGCTTCCACAAGGGCCCTGAACCGCTTTAGCACCTTTTTTCTTATTTCAGGATGCGTGGTTCTCACTGTCCCGTAAAGGGTGGCATGACCGGCAATGATATTGTGGGCAGAGCCCGCCCTTATTTTGCCAATGGATATTACGCTCGGATATGTAGGGTTAAGCTCCCTTGTTACCAGAGACTGAATGGCAGTCACAAGGTGGGCAGAAATTACTATGCTGTCAATGGCCTCGTAGGGCCTTGCTGCATGACCATCCTTTCCAAAGATATCGATTTTAAAGGAATCGGAAAAGGCGCAGATGAGCCCGTCCTGGACAACCACTTCGCCAACTCGGTAGTGCCTGTCAATGTGGCCTCCAAAGATATAGCTAACATCTTGAAGGGCCCCTTCCTCAATCATGTACTTTGCACCGCCAAGCCCTTCTTCAGCCGGTTGAAAGATAAATCGCACCTTGCCCCCAATTTTGTCCTCCATTTGCTTTAATAAGGAACAGGCCCCAAGGGCCATTGCCATGTGTCCGTCGTGGCCGCAGGCATGCATGAAGCCAGGATGTCTGGATTTAAAGGGAAGGCCCGTTTTTTCTTCAATCTTAAGGGCATCCATATCGGCCCTTATGGCAACACAAGGGCTGCCCTTGCCAAGCTCGGCAATGATTCCGGTTTTGGCCACATTTGCCCTAAAGGAAATTCCAAGTTCCTTTAGGACCCCTTGTATGAATTTTGATGTCTTTTCCTCTTTAAAGCCTGGCTCCGGGATTTCATGAAGGCTTCGCCTTAAGGATATGAGCCACGCCTTAAATTCCGAGTGTGAGTTTTTTACGTTTTCCATGGTTGGGTGCATTATGGTTTTCAATGGTTTTTATGTCAATGTGAATTCAGACTCAAAAGAATGAAAAATGTAAATGGTTCATGGAGATTACTCTGGTAAATAATTCCGGGTTAAGTGAACTTTTTATCCAAAAAAGATAAAAATTTTTCACATTAAAATTAAGATTATCACTTGCTTTCTTGAACCTCCCCCTAAAAGG
>WFZZ01000240.1 GCA_015489315.1 Deltaproteobacteria bacterium
ACAAGGTGAAGGCGTGAAAATAAGAAAGCAGGTATTTCTCACAACCGCTTCAAAGTAGGCGGGTTTTTAGCAAGAATTAGGAAAAATGAAAGGCCCGGTTATCCGGGCCTTTCAACATGACTCTATAACTCCAAGGGAATTTTCAAAAAATCAAACTGTTAAGACTTCTTTACTTTCTTGCGGGCAAAGCCTGCAAGACCGATCAGCCCTGTACCGAATAGGAGAATGGTTGCAGGTTCGGGAACAGGCTTCATATCTTCGACTAAAAAGACTGCGTCTTGAAAATCTTTATCGTTTCCTCCATCGTTAAAAGCTAGGACCCAGTCGTCATTACCAGATAGATTCCTCGTAAAAGTGACTGGATAGCCATTAGAATTAGTGTATCTCAAAGTTGCTGTAGTACCATCAGGTACTAAATAAGTAAGGGCATGAATATTAATACCACTTCCATCCGTCCCGTCGTTTTTACTATCCTCAGTATAAAATCTATTATTACCTGTATTGGAGTTACCTGATTGAATAAAAAATCCAAAAGCTTGTCCAAAATCTTTAATAGCCGGATCTAGACTGTTACCTACATATAGGTCTCCTTCAGCACTTATATTGAAACTGACTGTATAATTATTTGCACCGTCTAAATAATCAAAAAGATATTCTTCACCAGTTTCATAAGAGTATATTCCTAGGGTGTCCGTTGCTCCTGTTAAAAGAGTAATTAAATATGCATCAGTATCTTGTTCGCTTTGGGTCCAAATAGCTGCAGTATTTTGGTCTTTCACGGCGTCTATGGTATCTTTACCAAAAGTATCATCCAATACATCTTGAAGCGTACCTTCACTCGGAGCAGCGTAAGTAAAACCATCGAATGGCCGATTTTCATTAAACGGCAGCGCCCAACCCTGGGTAACCAACCCTCCAAGTATCATGAACAGACATCCAATGATAGACATCGCTACCTTGTTGCAAAGCGGATTTTTCATACTACCTCCTCATCTATTTACATGAATTCAATTTCAAAAAAATTAGGTTCTCTAGTCTCTAAATCTTTACCATCCTTCTGCTTATTTTTTTCTCCGTACCTATATCGCACCTCCCTTCCCCCAAATTTTTTAGCAAAACAATTTAAGTAACTACTTTTCTGCATTGGCCGTGCCACCTGTTTCACACATTTTTATCCAAAAAGGGTGCAAAAATAGGGGTTAAATTAGCTGTTATATTTTTTAAGTGGAAAAGTTTTGCCATTTGTGGAACTTTTTTTCCGGAAAAATGAATTCCCACTCTTTTCCGCTTCCTTTTTTTATAGAATCTTAAAAAGGGCCTCCAGTTCATTTCCACGCTATTGCCAGCCACCTGAAATGAAATAGAGTTTTTTTCGCCTCTGCCATTCCTTGCTGCCTTTAACGCACTTTCGTGGTAATATTTCCCCCATGGAAGCGACGGTTTTCTCCCAGATATTAGAGGTATCCCTGGATACAGGCCCTGATATCAAGGACATCACAAGGGCTGCCGAAAAAGTAATAAGGAGTTCCAGGGTCAAAGACGGCATCATCCAGATGAACGTAATAGGTTCAACTGGTTCCCTTACCACCATTGAGTTTGAGCCAGGGGTGGTGGAGGATCTGAAGGACGCCATTGAGCGGATGGCCCCAAGGGATATGGTATACAAGCATGAACTTGCCTGGCACGACGGAAACGGCCACAGCCATGTGCAGGCGGCCCTTCTCGGCCCTTCCATTTCTATTGCTGTAAGGGAGGGAAGGCCCATGCTCGGTACATGGCAGCAGATAGTTGTAATCAACCACGATAACAAACCGAGAAAGAGAAAGATCGCCTGTACGGTGATTGGAATATAGGAATTCCCAACTTTTATGAACGAAAGCGTTAACGAAGCAAACAAAGAAAAAGAACCATCCAGTCAAGACTCAGATAATGTCACAAGGGTTTCAGTTTCTGAAAAGGAAATCATCCTTGTGGGCACTGCCCATATCTCCCGGGAGTCGGTGGAGCTCGTAAAGAGGGTCATCCACGAGGAAAGGCCGGACGTTGTATGTGTAGAGCTTGATGAAAAGCGCTACAAGGCCATCTCGCAAAGGGATAGTTTTGAACAGCTTGATATCAAGAAGATCATTAAGAGCAAGCAGCTTACCACCCTTATGGCAAACCTTATCCTTTCTTCTTACCAGAAAAAGCTTGGTGAAAAGATAGGGGTCATGCCTGGAAGCGAGCTCATAGAGGCCACAAGATGTGCTGAGGAGCTTGGCATACCAGTTAAACTTTGCGACAGGGACGTGCGCACCACGCTCCTTCGAGCCTGGAGGCTTACTCCCTTGTGGAAGAAGGGGAAGCTTCTTTCAAGCCTGATCTTAAGTCTTTTTGACGATACTGAGGTGACAGAGGAAAAGCTTAGGGAACTTAAGCAGTCCGACGTGATCTCAGAGCTTATGCAGGAGCTTGGTGATGCCATGCCCGAGCTCAAGAAGGTCCTGATTGATGAAAGAGATACCTACCTTTCAGAGAAGATAAAAGAGGCTGAGGGTAAAAAGATAGTTGCAGTAGTGGGGGCTGGCCACGTTCAAGGCATAAGGAAGGCTCTTATGGAGGACAGGAGTAATGTGATGGAGGAGATATCCGCCATTCCGCCCCTTTCCCCCCTTTGGAAGATGGCAGGATGGGCAATTCCTGCCCTCATTGTCGGCGCTGTCATATTCTCTGCATGGCAAAAGGGGGCTGTAGTGGCAGGTGATAACGTCACCTACTGGGTGCTAGCAAACGGT
>WFZZ01000241.1 GCA_015489315.1 Deltaproteobacteria bacterium
GGCCCTTGCTGCTCCCTAGTCGCCATGTGGAAAATGGTAAAAAGTCTTTCCTTAGAACTCCTATAATTGTCACCAAGCTTGCTTATCCTGTCTAGTAGGTCACATGAGCGTTCACTCCTACAGTAGGCAAGTATATGCCACTTCTGTCTTTTTATCGGAACAAGAATCACTGGAATTTAACTTAAAGGTTAAGTCAATTGACCCAAATTCTCAAGCCACTAAATATTGTAGGTTGTTAAACAAAATTTCATCCATTTTGTGTTTTGTGTCTCTTGCTATTCCTGGAACATCAAATTTCTAAATTCCTGATCTATTACCCTTACCTTGTTGAACGGATCTTCAAGGGTATGGTCACCGTTTACATAGATCTTGTCAAATTCAGTGTCCCTTGGATTATACCCTGACTTTTCAAGGAATTTCTCCAGGGTCTCATTGTCATGTTCTTTCAAATTCCGCCATACTATCAAGATGGATTCATCCTTGAGATTCCTGCCCTGAACCACAAAAAATCCTTGCTTTCTGTAAATGTATTTTACTTTAAGCCCAAGTAGCCAGTTAAAGGTTTCGATGAGGTCTATTTTTACAGGCCTTGATTCTGCAACACTCTTTGTTGCAATTCTCATCTTGTAATCAAAGGGATTTTCAAGGGCCTTTAGGTCAAGGAGCGACGGGCTGTCCTTGGTCTCAACGTCCAGCCAGTAGCCGAGCATATAGTCTTCTTTGAATTCAGGGTAAGTGAAGGTTTTTTGTTGTGCTTTGGTCTTTGGTTTTAATTTGAGGTTATTAAGCGTGTCTTCATAGGATTCTATACGGATATATTTGAAGGCATGAGAAATTCCAGTGTCAGGTGATGTTGGTTGTCCGTCTTTCCAGTCTTTTGAATAGACAACCTTTTTAATACGAGGCATCAAAACGGTGTCAAAATAATGAGCCATTTCCACCAGGATATACTTCCTGTTGCCACCGTCTTCACGGTTGAGATTGATAACTGCATGGGCTGTGGTACCAGAGCCTGCAAAGTAGTCTAAGATTACAGCATCCCAATATCGCCGCGAAAAAGTAGAGCCACGAATATATTGTTCACATAAACCTAGTGGCTTAGGATAGCCGAACCCGCCCCTGGGAAAAAGGGCAAGAACTTCATTCATTCCATCTGCATTAAGGTGTTTTACTACGCTATAGAATTTGCTTCCATCCTCGTCCACGGAGCGCAGTCGTCCCACTATATGTCCACTGCCTTTTTTAATGAGCCTATACCTTCCCTCTCGAAGCCCTTGGTCGATCTCCTCTTTCTTCTTCTTTCCCTTAATGCGCTCAATATCCTCATACAGTAATGTTCCGTATTTACCGAACTTTTTCCGGAGCCAATCAGTCTCAATCCAATATCGGCGTCCTTTTACTTCAACAATATCACCACGAATATCTTTTGGCCTCAAAAGAGGAGGGAATGTTCTAATTGCTCGCGCATAGAGTAAGAGATAGTCGTGCCCTTTGACCACTTGTTTGGCAAGCCCTCCACCTTCAGCTCGAATCACACAAAGTTCTCCAATTTTGTTTTCACCAAACACTTCACGTAGGCATAAATCAAGCCTATGTACTTCGTTATCATCAATGCTAACAGCAAATGAGCTCTCCCTGCTCATTAACAATAGCATTGCGAGAACCCTATCAAATAACATGGCTAACCAAGATGAGTGAATATATCCGTCCTTATATGGGAATCCATCTCCTCCAGTATTATACGGCGGATCAATATAGATACACTTCACCTGCTCCCTGTACCTCTCCATCAATAAATTAAGCGCCTGGAAGTTTTCTCCATGAACCAGCAATCCATCAAGCTGGTCGTCAATATCGCCGGTTTCTTCTCCAATTCTCTAAAGCAGCCTATATTTGAAGTCCTCGCCAAAATTGGCAGTATCAATCATCATGAACTGGTTCTGTTCCAAAATCTCTTGAGAAGCTTCCAGGCCGTCTTCAAGGAAGCCAAGCCTCACCCACTCCTGCCATTGCCTTTTATTTTGAACTATTTCAGGCCAAAATTCCCTGGGGACCCTGTCCAGGGTAAAGCAATATTGGGTTTCATATACAAATTTCTTTTTAAGCCAGAGCCTTTTTTGAAAATCCTCAAGCTGGGAAAGCATCCGGATTATTTTGTGGGCGATTTCTTTTAAGACCTTGATCTTTCTAAGATGAAGCCTTGTAACCTCAACCGATTCATCACTGATATCATCCAGGTAAAGGACCTCGTTTTTTATGTAAAAATCGAGCTCTCTTTTTAGAAAGCCTCCAAGGTCCTTGTGGATAAAGTAATCAAAGGTGTGGCGGGCAGTAAAATCAGTAAGATGTTTTTCAAGTATTGTGCGGTCTTTTTGTTTTTCCGTAGGTGCCTTTTTTTGAAGCAAGGGGAGCAATTCTTTCCCAAGTGTCTCATCTTCCTGCAATTCTTCAAAAATGGTTTTTATGGCCTCTTGATTTAACTTGTCCTGCTTATCTTTCAGGCCTGGCTCAAATCTGAACCTTACAACAAGGTTATTCTCATCTAAAAATTCCAGGGGCTTTTCTTGGTCAAGGACAAATTTTCTTTCCTTCTCATTTGCGGCCTTGATATTGTCTTTTTCAGTTTCTGCGCTAATTATTTGAAAACGGACCGAATAGGGGAGGTCATCAGCGCCTCCAACCTTAAAGACGTAATTTTTGAGATATTCCGATGACTTTATGTAATACTGGTCATAATTGGCCCAATAGAGCTTTACTTCCTCTCCATTGTAGGGAATGGCGTAAACTCCATCCTTATAACGGCGCTGGGAAATGAAATCGCCCTTGTCGTAATAGCGGCTAAAAAATTTATGCAAGTGGGAAAAAATCTCGTTTTCTATCGCAATAGTATCCACTGCTGATGCAAGCTGCTTTTTAAGTTCCTGGACCTTTGGAGAAGCATCAGGATCAACTCCTGCATCTTGAAGATTTTTGACCAGCTTATCTAGTTCTTCTTGTATGGATGCCTTACTGGTATCTTGAAACTCTAAAAAGGCCTCTTTGACTTGTGGAAGCAGGTCCTCTTTAAAAAATTTTGTAATTTCTTTCCTTTTTTGATTAAGGATGCGGTAAATTCCAAAATCAAGATCGGCCTTATCAAGCTCAAATATGGTCTTTAGGGTTGAGACAAGTTTTTGATATTGCTCAGACATAGTTATTTATCCTTTTTCATAAAAATATTTCAAATCACTGTCCATCTTACAATGAAAAGCTCATCTGTTTCTGTCTTCTGTTTTAACTGTTCCTCAAGGGCATCTATAAGCTCATCCCTTTTTGCCATTATTTCATCTTCCACATCGAATATCTTTCGTCTCTGCCTTCTTTGAAGAAGCTCAAGTTTTTTAAGCCTCTTTTGAATGGACTGCTGTTCTACAAGGCTCTGGGCAAGACGTGCCTCTCTTTTTAATGCCATGATCCTGGCCTTTGTATCTTTTAGTGCCTGTTCTTCTGCTAGTATCTTGTCATTGGCCCATTTATCGAGTTTTTCCACCTCGTCTTGAAAAAGGGCCCTGTTTTTGTCTGCAATCTCACTTATCTTGGCCTTCACCCTCCTGTTGCTGTTTTTAATAAGTTCTTGCGGTGGCGAAGACCTGAAATTTTTATTAAGTGGACTGGCAACACCAGGGCAGTTAAATAGTTTTTCACATGTTTCACTGTCAAGTACGGAGCCTTCATCTGAAATGCCTGTAAAGACC
>WFZZ01000242.1 GCA_015489315.1 Deltaproteobacteria bacterium
AAAAGACAGTTAAGACAGAAACCTTTGACGAAAGGCTCAACGGACATAACCAGCTCTTTTTTTATCCCTATATGGACCAGGACCAAAATGTTATTGGCGTGGTCCACGTAATAAAAAATATCAACAAAAGAAAGATACTTGAAAAGACCAACGAGGACCTTACAGAACAGGTCCTTCAGGCAAAAAAGTTTGAGGAAGTAGGAAGACTTGCTGCCGGAATCGCCCATGAGATTAATACACCGACTCAATTTATCGGGACAAATATTGAATTTTTGGACGACTCTATAAATGACCTTTTTCATTTAATTGACGGCTTTTTGGATTTACTCAAAAAGATAAAATCCAGTCCTGAATTCCAGAAGGCCTTGGAAAACGACATTAGTGAAATAGAAGAGAGGCTAGAGGAGGCAGACTATGAGTATCTAAAAGAAGAAGTGCCTCTTGCTTTAACCCAGTCAAAGGAAGGGGTTGAAAGGGTAACGAACATTGTAAGGGCAATGAAGGAATTTTCTCACCCAAGTCCCAAGGAAAAGGTACCAGTTGACTTAAATAAGCTCATAGAAACTACGGCAAGTATATCTAAAAACGAGTGGAAATATGTGGCAGATCTTGAACTTGACCTTCAGGAAGACCTTCCCCTTGTTACTTGTCAAAAAGACAAAATAGGCCAAGCCCTTTTAAATCTTATCATAAATGCAGCTCATTCCATAGGAGAAAAAAAGGAAAAAACTGGTCAGCAGGAAAAGGGAAAGATCACGGTCTCGTCAAAAAGGGACGGAGATTTTGTGGAAATTAAGATTGCTGATAATGGCACAGGCATTCCTGAAAAATACTGGGAAAAGATATTTGAACCTTTTTTCACTACAAAGGCGGTTGGAAAAGGGACCGGCCAAGGACTTGCCTTTACCAGGGAAATAATAGTTGAAAAACATAAAGGCACCCTTGACTTTGATACTGAGGTGGAAAAGGGAACCACTTTCATTATAAGGCTTCCTATAGGTCCTAAGTAAATGAAACTGGAGTACTCCACATCTGAACAAAGGAGTCAAATAAAAAGGCTTTTCTTTTTCCTTTCAATATCTTGGACAGTGCTCTTTCTAATGGCCACAGGTTATCATGTCTATTCAGTAATTAATGAGAAAAAGGACCTTGCCATAAACGAAGCGACAATCGCCTTTAACAAGGATGTAATTTATAGAAAGTGGAATGCCCTTCATGGCGGTGTCTATGCAAAGGTAGATGAAAAGACAAAGCCAAACCCATATTTGCATGTTAAAGAAAGAGATATAATCACTCCATCAGGCACAAGGCTCACCTTGATTAACCCTGCCTACATGACACGCCAGGTCCAGGCCCTTGAAAGAAAAGAAAAGGGCATGCCAATTACCCACATTACCAGCCTAAGGCCCTTAAGCCCTATTAATAAGCCGTTTCAATGGGAGGTTGAAGCCCTAAAGTCTTTTGAAAAAGGCTTAAAACAATATGCTAAGATTGTTGACATAGAAGGAAAAGAAATTCTTAGATTCATGAGGCCCTTTTATGTAATCAAACCATGTCTTAAATGTCACGGACAACAGGGTTACAAAATTGGAGACATAAGGGGCGGAATTAGTGTTCAGATACCTCTTAATACACTTGCCGGCATAACAAACCTTTCCATAATAAAAGTTATTTTTATCAACAGCCTATTGTGGCTCCTTGGAATCCTTGGAATTGGCTTTGTGGTAACAAAACTCGAAGGCGAGCTTGAAAAAAGGGCCAAGGCAGAAGCAAGGCTTAAGGCCTTTATGAAAAGCGTTGATAATCTAAAAGATGGCCTGATAATGGCAAGTCCAAAAGACTTTAAGATATTTTTTGTGAACAAAGGTGCCCTCAGGCTTTTTGGAATAAATGATAAGAAGAAGCTATATGGAAAAGATTTCTTTGATGTTTTGGGATTAAAAAGAAAAGAGTTTTGTGAAAACATTGATTGCCTACTAGATGATGGAAAGCCACTTCTTTTTGATACCACTCTTAGTGTAAATGGCCGCGAAAAACCCATTGAAATTAGCATTCAATATGTGAGGCCAAAAAACTATCATGAAAGACTAGTTATCCTTATAAAGGATATAACCTTTAGAAAAGAGGCCGAAGAAGAAAAGAAAAGACTTCAGGCAGAACTTCTTCATTCCCAGAAACTAGAATCTGTTGGAAGACTTGCAGCTGGCCTTGCCCACGAAATTAATACGCCAGCACAATACATCGTTACCAACATCAATTTTGTAAAGGATGCAATCTTTGACCTTTTGGAAATTGCAAAACGATGCGATGACCTTAAAAAGCGTTTCCTAAAAGGAGAAAATATAGACCAAGAGATAAAAGAGCTTTCTGAATTAATAGAAGACTGTGATCTTGAATTTCTAGAAGAAGAGATTCCAGATGCCTTTTCTCAAACAGAAGAAGGACTTGAAAGAATTACTTCCATAATAAAGGCCCTAAAAGAACTTGCAGGTCATGAGTCCACATCTAAGCAACCTGCCAACATCAATCAAATCATAAAAACAGCAGCAACAATAAGTCAGAATGAATATCGCTTTATTGCAGAGATCATCCTAGATCTCGATGAGAATATCCCACTTATTCAACTATTCAGTGCAGAATTGGGCCAGGCAATACTTAACCTAATAACAAATGCAGCCAGGGCCATTGAAAAAAAGATTGGAAAATCACCGGGAAAAGACAGAGGTAAAATCACCATCGTCACCAGAGACAAAGGAGATTTTATAGAAATTAAGGTGTCAGATACAGGAATTGGAATTCCAGAAGATATTAGAGAAAAGATTTTTGACCCGTTTTTTACAACCGAAGAAGTTGGAAAGGGCATGGGGCAAGGACTAACTATCACTTACAATGTGATCACCAAAAAATTGGGTGGAACACTAAAATTTGAAACACAGGAAAATCAAGGGACCACCTTTATCATCAAGATTCCAAAGGGAGAATAGGGATGGAAGCAGAAAAAAGGGCCCAAAAGAAGAAAAGAAGTGTCCTTTTTGTAGATGATGAGAAAAGGGTCTTAGATGGGCTTAGAAGGATGTTAAGACCATTTAGAAAAAGTCTGGAATTACACTTTGCCCTAAATGGAAAGGATGCCCTGGAGCTTATGAATGATAAAAAATTCGATGTAGTTGTTTCAGATATGAGAATGCCTGGGATGGATGGTGCAGAATTTTTAATGAAAGTCAAGGAAAGATATCCGGAAACCATGAGGATCATACTTTCAGGTCAGACATCCCAGGAGGCAACTCTCAGGGCCATTGGCATTGCACATCAATTTTTGGATAAGCCTTGTGAACCAGAAAAGCTTAAACATGTTCTCGAACGGGCAGTATTCATTAAAAAATTGATGACTCATCCCAAACTTGAAAAGATAGTTGCCGGTATTGGCGCGCTCCCACCTCTTCCTGACATCTATAAGGAGATTCAGACAAAGCTTTCTGACCCTGATGTTAGTATCCAAGAAATTGCCGAGATAATAGAAAAGGACCTATCCATGTCTGCAAAGATACTCCAGTTGGTAAATTCTGCCTTTTTTGGACACTTTTCACATGTAGAAAGCCCTGTAAAGGCCGTGCACCTCCTTGGACTTGAAACCATAAAATCCCTTGTCTTGACCTTGAGAATCTTTGAGCAATATGAAGGCATTGAAAATATGCCATTTTCAATGAAGGACCTTTGGATGCACAGCCTTAGAGTAGGACAACTTTCAAAGCTTATTGCAGGCTCTATGACAGAAAAACAATCAATAATAGATGATGCATTTATTGCCGGCATGCTTCATGACATTGGAAAGTTACTTTTAGGAGTTAATAAGCCTCAAAAATACCAAGATGCTCTAGAGCTTGCTGAGAACGAATCCATTAGTATTTATGAAGCAGAAACAAGGCTTTTTGGGGCAGGTCATGCAGAGATAGGAGGATATCTCATTGGGCTATGGGGTCTTCCAGGACCTGTGATTGAAGCCATAGTATATCATCACCGACCTCAAAAATATCCATCCAAGGAATTCGATGCCCTAACAGCTGTATTGGCAGCAGACTTTTTGGAGCATGAAAAATATCCTGAAAACAAAATCGGAAATCCATCACCATTTCAAGAAAAACATTTTGAAGAGATAGGTTGTCTTGAAAAGTTTGATGAGTGGCGAAGGATAAGGGATGAAGGAGAAGAACTTAAGGATGAACTATAAAGTCCTCTTTGTTGACGACGAGGAAAATGTCTTAAGGGCCATTAAGAGGCAGCTTAGAAAGAAATTTAATATTACCACTGCTCAGAGTGGAAAAGAGGCCCTCGAACTAATCAACTCATCTAAGGAAACCTTTGCTGTAATAATTACAGACATGAGAATGCCAAAGATGAATGGCATTGAACTTCTTGAAGAAGTAAAAAAAGTTTCCCCCAATACAGTAAGAATGATGCTTACTGGAAATGCTGACCAGAAAACTGCAATTCGCGCAGTAAATGAAGGGGCCATATTCCGTTTTCTAACAAAACCTTGCCCTGCTGAAGTTCTGGAACAGGTGGTAAAGCTTGGAATAAAACAGTTCAGGCTGATAATGGCCGAAAAGGAACTTATCGAAAAGACCTTGAGTGGAAGCATAAAAGTCCTTGCAGAGATACTAAGTCAGGTAAGTCCGGCTGCCTTTAGCCATTCAATCCGCATAAAGGAATATGTTGAACAAATAGTAAGGGAATTAAAACTTCCTATGGCCTGGCAATTCCCAATAGCAGCAGAGCTATCGCAGCTAGGTTGTGTAACTCTGCCTGGTGACATCTTGGAAAAATACTATTCAGGCCTTGATTTAGACGAAGAAGAACAAAGAATGTTCAATTCTCATCCTGAAATTGGGGCAAAGCTCCTTGCCCATATTCCAAGATTTGAGGCAATTGCTCAAATGATAAGATTACAAAACAAAAGATTTGATGAATATGAATCCCAGGCGGTGACAAATAAGGAAAAGATAATCTGGCTTGGAGGCCAAATTTTAAAGGCAACCCTTGATTTTGATAGACTAATTTTCCTTCAATACTCAAAGTTTAAGGCCCTTACGGAAATGGAGAAAAGGGAGGGTGAATATAACCCCAATATTCTAAGGCTTCTTTCAAATATAAAGATAAGGGGCATGGGCCTTGTTCCCAAAAAGCTCTATGTCACAGATTTTAATATTGGAATGATAATAAACCAAGATATCCATGCCAAAAATGGGATGCTTCTTGCTTCAAAGGGACAAGAGGTCACCTTTACCATAAAACAAAGGTTGCTGAACTTTTCAAAGACTATAGGTGTCGAACAACCCATAGAGTGTTTAGTGCCAAGTTAATAGATAGAGGGTGAAAGATGAATATAAAAATTTTGATCGTGGACGATGACGAAAGAATTTTAGATTCAATGAAAAGGATACTTAAGAGGGATGGGTATAAAATAGGTTTTGCAAGTAATGGCCTTGAAGCCCTTAAAAGGATTAAAACCATGAAGCCCCACATGATAATTAGCGATTTTAAGATGCCAATAATGGATGGCATTACATTTTTAAAGCGGGTTAGAAAAGAACACCCTGAAATATTGACCATTATGGTAACAGGGGTTTCGGATGTGAATATCGCTATGGAGGCAATAAATGACATTGGAATCTATAAATTTCTAATAAAGCCCTTTGATTTCAACTACCTTAGAACCTCAATAAAGAGGGCAGTGGAGATATTAGAATTAAGACATGAAAAGACAGCTCTTACTAAAAAACTTAAGGAAAGAGATGCACTGATAAGGCAGCTTGAGAAGGAACACCCTGGAATAACAAGGTCAAAAGGGATCAGGAAGGCAATATAGTTTGGTAATTCTTCCATCTATTCACATTTTAAATATAAAGACCCATCAAGATCAGAGTCCATCAAATAAACCTTAATTCCAAGCTCCTTGGCCCTATTGCAAATATTATCATCAATCTTTTCTCCATCCCCGAGTCCTTTTTCATATTCCACATCAAAAACAGGCTTGAGACTTTTTACAAAGGGCCTTGCCTTTTCACATTCTCCCTGCTGAAAACACTCTTCGGTCAGGAGAAAATCAAAATAACCAACAAGTTCCCGTGCCTGTTCAAGGTCATTTTTTAAACCAATGCTTAAACCGTATTTATGGGCAGTTTCTGCCAAAAATCTATTGAACAAAAGCTGGTCTCTATAGCGTAAATCAAAACCCGTATCATTTTCATACCCATCAACATTATCTGGCTCAATTCCATCACACCCCTTTTGGGAAGAAAGACGAATCCTTTCTGCCATAATATCCCAGACATTTTCCGACCTTATATCCAGCCATCTTTCTCCTTCCCAGCCCTGGAGTCTTTTCCCAATCTCTTTATTGAAAAATTTATTGGCATCAGGTCGCCAATTTTCAACAGTCCCGGCAGAAAAATAACATATCACCCTTTTGCCTTGTTCCTTAAGTAACTCAATCACATTTTCATCAGTATCAAATAGATCAACATCATAGATATCTGCAGAAACAGCAGTATTTATTTCACCTTGTAACTGCCAGTAGAAAGTTGAATCCTTGGTGGGATGAAACCAATGTTGGCCATAACCATTGACGATAAGAAGCCAAGGCCCCGGTGGCACATCCTTAAAATCAACAAATTTCCAGCTAATTTTGTCTATATCTAAAAGGCCTAAATAATCTCTGACTGCTGGAGAACAGTCTATCCCCGCCCTTTGATTTTTCATATTCTTAGGAGGCGATGGCCCGAATACGTAACTCCAGTCATCTTCTCCAAATGGCCCAACATCTTCCCATTGGGCATAAGCTGTTTTATTCCCCTTTTTTATGGCAACCCACCGATCCTTTAAAAGCGACCCTTCTTTTATATGGCTTTTCATGGCCCACGGAATTCTAAATAGTGCATCATCCTTCCTTTCTCCGTTGTCATCAAGATCATTGTAGGGCAATGCAATGTAAAATGGATTTTCATTGGGCAAAAATCCAGAGGGGAAATATCCATTTCTATTTTTAGGGTCATCTATTCCGCCATAATGACTGGTCCAGTCTTCATCCCAGGCACTTTTTGAATTTGAGATATATCCATTTTGAGGCCCCTCTTTTTCACCAATCCAGAAGATGGTTGAAGTTACGCCACTATGCCAAAAAATCATGGACGAGACAAAAAGCCTTGAAGGTGGACTCAACTGACCACTCCCAGCAATAGATTCTTTAGAGATAAATTGCATTTGAAAGATTAAAAGATTCAAAAGAATTATTAAAAATGTTAATATCCTTGAATTCATCATTATTCCTTCTTGTTAATTTTTTGTTTTTTTGGGCTTTACAGCAATAAATATGCCTTTTGGTCTATAACATAATGCCTGAACCTCCTGACAACAAAAAAACCACTCGAAAGGCCTTTCTTTTGGTTGGCTTTCTCATCGCCTTTTCATCATCAATAATAATTCCATGTATCACTTTGGCTGCAAAAGTTGAGGTACAAATAAAAGGAATTGATAAAGAGCTTAAAAAAAATTGCCTTGAATTTCTATCCATATATCAAGAAGGGAAAGAAAGGGAGCTTGGAGTCGGACGAATCCTTTATCTTCATAAAAAGGCAATAGAAGAAATTAAAAAGGCCCTTATGCCATTCGGATATTTTAAACCCAAGATAGAAGCAAGCATAAAGGCCATTGATAAAGAAAAAAAGAAATGGCTTTCTATTTATAATATTCAAAAAGGACCTCGTATAAGGATCTTCAAGATAAATTTTGATATAACTGGAATGGGCAAAAAAGATCCCATACTTTCTTCTTTAAAACCTGCCTTTAAAAAGGGAGACTTTTTTGACCAGAAACTTTACGAGGAATTTAAGAAAAAAATCCTTGAGACAGCCTTAGAGGCTGGCTATCTAAAGGCCAAATTAAAGGAGCACAAAGTCCTTGTAAATCTTGATAAATACCATGTTACCATAAGGCTTCTTCTTTCCACGGGAAATAAATTTCACTTTGGAAAAATCAGTGTGATTGGCTCCAGGCTTTCAAAAGGTTTTATAAAAAAATTTACTAGCTTCAGAGAAAATGACCCATATTCTCCTCAAAAGGTCCTTGAATTCAAAAAGCGCCTTTTGGATTCAGGTTATTTTAGCGATGTTGACATAAAGCTTGTACCTCAAAAGAAATATATTGTGGATCTTAAGGTGATAGTCTCCATGAAAAGGCCCAATATTTATAAAATTGGAGCAGGATATGCCTCTTATGATGGTCCGAGGCTTAAAATGGAGTGGCAGCGAAGATATCTGAATAAAAAAGGACATAAGCTAAAGACAAAACTCCAAGTATCCAGAAGAGAGAGTTTTTTGAGTCTAAAATATGTCATTCCTGCCTCAAGGCCCTATAGCGATTATCTTTCCCTCGAACCTGAAGCAAAATGGTATGACACTGAAAGTAAGACCGGGCAACGGTACAAACTTGATTTTTTATATTCCGTGGCCACTGAAAGCGGTTGGAGGAGAAATGCAGGAGTAAATCTTGAATATGAGAGATATAAGGTAAATGAAAAGACTTCAACAAAGGGAGAACTTTTACCCTACATCTGGTGGTATAAGTCCTACTCTGACAACCTCCTTTATCCCAGACAAGGATACATGATGAAATTTGGCCTAAAGGCCGGCATAGCAGGGCTTTTAACCTCTTCTTCCTTTTTAAGGTCCTTTTTTGATGGAAAACTCATAAAAAGCCCTACTGATGACACAAGGCTCATTTCCAGAATGAATCTAGGCTATATCCTCACTAGAGACATTACAGAAATATCTGCATCAAATAGATTCTTTGCAGGTGGACTTTCAAGCATAAGGGGATTTTCCATTGATCAATTGGGGCCAATTGACCCGGAAACAGGAGATGTGGTTGGAGGAAGATATCTGGCCATCTTTAGCCTTGAGTTTGAAAAGACCATTTACAAGAAATGGAGCGGTGCCATATTTTGTGATACTGGAAATGCCTTTGACCCTGATTTTAAAAACAAGGTGGCCATTGGAACCGGATTTGGGATAAGATGGCTTTCTCCGCTGGGGCTTGTTAGATTTGACTTTGGCTTTGGTGTTTCAGAAAATCCTGTGCCTTTCAGGTTCTATTTTTCAATTGGCCCTGACTTTTAAAAATACATGAAAAGGCCTCATCCATTTAAGATCATCGCCATTTTTGTATTCTGCCTTTTTTTCATCTTAATTGCATTTCTCTATTGGATTCTTGGAACTAGCTCTGGATTCAGGGCATCAATGACAATTGCCAATAAAATTTCTCCTTATTATTTCAAGGCGCATGGAATAAAAGGCTCAATTCTTGGTGGCCTTTATCTTGAAGAGATTTTTATAAGGGGAGATGATTTTAAAATAAATTCAAAAAATATAGACCTTAAATGGCGTCCTTTAAGACTCTTTGAAAAAGTTCTTAAAATAGATGAAATAGGAATTGGAAATTTAAGCCTATCTTTTAAAAAATCCAAAGGTGACAATAAAAATAAGGGTGAGATATTACCTAAAAAAATTGACATCCCTATTGATATATATCTTAAAAGGCTCCATGTCTCAAAGTTCATAATTAAAGAAGATGACAAAAAAATATTTTATGGCAGAAAATTTTCCACCTCCTTTGTCATAAAAGAAAACATCTTTCATCTAAACTCGCTGAGCTTTACTGCCCTTAATAGATTCAGGCTTCTTGATGCAAAGGGCATTTTCAATCCCAAAAAATTAAATTTCTCTCTGTCCCTAAAGGTAAGGTCTTCTTTAAAGGACAAGGTCTTTTTATGCCGAGGAAGCCTTTTGGGTAATACGCAAAAGATAAATATCAAATCAACTGTCTTTGAGCTTAAGGATAAAAAGGAGTCAAAAAGACTTATTTCTATCACTGGGGATATCTATCCACAAGAAGGAATAGCATTTAGAACCAGATGGGTTTTAACCAAATTTAGACCAGAAATTTTTAAAGAAGGCATTCCGGGTATCTTCTCTGGAAATATCGATCTTTCAGGAAGAATAAAAAAGAAACCTTTTATAAAAATTCATATCAAAAATGCCTTTTCAAAGGTCTATGGGAAGAAACTTTCAATTAACGGGATATCACGGATAGAAAAAGAAAACATTTCCATTGACTCTTTGTATCTAAAAGCAAAGGATTCCTCTGTTTTTATTAATGGAATGCTAGATAAAAAGGGCTCAATCTTAAATATAGATTTTAAGTCCAAGAACATTTCTGATCTATTTGATATAAAAGATACTGAACTTTTTATAAAAGCAAGGCTGTCTTCAAGAGATATAACATCTATAAAAAGCAAGATAAAAATAGATGCTACAGATAAAAAAAGGGGGATTTCTTTAGATACAAAGCTTGAAGGGACAATAAACAATTTTAAAGAATTTAGGGGGAAATTTGAAAATTTAAACATAAGAACAAGGGATTTTGGAAATTTTTTTGAAAGAAATAAAGC
>WFZZ01000243.1 GCA_015489315.1 Deltaproteobacteria bacterium
ACTTCCGCAATGTCTCCAAGATGCACATCTCCCCCTGGCTCATGGGCCACCACAATTGATTTTAATCTCTCCTTTTTAAGCCTTTCCCCTAACGTCTTTATTAGATATTGACCCTTTTTACGGATAATGAGCCCATCAGGGATGTTTAGGTTCTGGGCCCTTAGGGCTAAAATGACCTTTTCAAGGCTAAGCCTGTGGGCATGAAGCCTTTCAGGTGAAATCTCAACCGTAACCTCAGGGAAATAGCCACCAAATACCTCTACATTTGATACATCCTTTATCCTTAAAAAGTCCTCCCTTATCTCATTGTCTGCAAGCTGGCGCACCTTTTCAAGGTCAAGGTGGGTGCCGGGCTTTGGAGAAAGGGCAATGGTAAATACAGGAGTTGTGGCATCACTTACCCTAAATATCTCAGGTGGCTTTATGGTTGCAGGAAGACGGGCCTCTATCCTTTTTATGGCATTTGCCGCATCGGTGGCTGCTGCATCAAGGCCCTTTTCATATTCAAATTCAACAGATACCGCAGCCATCTCGTCCTGGCTTATAGATTTTACCTTTCTCACAAGATCAATGGTTGAAAGCTCCTTTTCCACTATCCTTGTTACCTTGTCCTCCACATCAGAGGCCGATGCCCCTGGCCAAGGGATAATCACAGTAATCACAGGGTAATTGGCATCTGGGAAAAGGTTTAGGGGCATGGACTTAAAGCCAATAAAGCCAAGGGCCACAACTAGAAGTATTACAGACATCACAAGGTGAGGTTGTGAAAGGAGCCTTTCAATAAAGGTCTTTTTTCGAGGGAATTTTTCTTCCATCACATTCCCTCCTTTTTAGAGTAAATCCTTACCCTTTCACCTTCATGGAGCCTTAAAAGGGCGCTCTCCTGTGCAACAACAACAAAATATCCTTCTGGAATAGTGCCTTTTTCAAGGACTGCAAACTGGCCATTTTTATAAATGGGCGAAACCCTTTTTACATGGATGGTCTTTTCTCTATCCACCAAAAAGACGTAAGTGGAATCCACATTTTCAAGAAGGGCCCTTACAGGAACCCTCTTTCCTGTTGCCATTCCCGTTACAATCTCAGCCGTGACCGTTGCCCCTGTGGGAAGCCCAAAGGGACGATAACTAACATCCACCTCCACCTCACCCAGGGTACCTCTTGTCACGGCAGGATGGACCCTGCTTATAATTGCCTCTATCCTTTGTTGATTGATGGAAGGAGTCTTGGAGCCTTTTCTTCCTTCAAGGGATAAAAAGACTTTTTCCCCTTTTTTCATAAAGGGAATCTCTGTCTGAGGAATTTTAATTGATACATAATACCCCCTTTGTGGCGCCTCTATAGAAAGGACAGGTCTTCCAGGGACTGCCAGATCCCCTGGGTCCTGATATCTTTTTGTAATTATCCCATCAAATGGGGCAAAAAGCCTTGCATAGGTAAGCTCTATTTCCTGGGTATTAAGGGCCTTTTTAAGGCTTATGACCTCTGCCTTTGCAGCATCCTTTCTTGCCCTTGAAATATCAAGCTGCTCCTTGCTTATTGCCTTTTCCTTAAAAAGCCTCTTATCCCTTTCAAAGATTGCCCTTTGTGTCTGAAACTCTGTCTTTGCCGCAAAGAGCCTTGCCCTTAAATCATCAATCTTATCCCTTATCTCCCTGTCATCTATGACTGCCAAAAGCTCTCCCTTTTTCACCTTTCTACCCTCTCTTACCCGAACCTCAAAGATCCTTCCGCTTATCCTTGGAGAGATTTCGGCAGATACCTTTGGCACTATGGTGCCAAGATATTTCCTTGTCATTGGAAAGCTCCCCTCCCTTGGAAGCTCTGCACGCACAAGAAGAGGAGATTTTTCAGGAGGTGGGACCTTTTTAAGGGCCTCTTTTTTCCTTTTTATAAAAATTGCACCTCCTGCAATAACAACCAATACAATCAAGACAATTGCTACCCTTTTTAAAATGGAGCCTTTATCCTTCATTATTCCACCCTCCCTGTAGCAAGCTTAAAATCCATCATGGCCCTTTCAGAGTCAAAAAGGGCGCGGGCAACCTGTGCCTTTGACCGAAGCCACGCTGCCTGAGAAAGAAGGCTGTCTGTAACCGTTCCTGCACCTGTTTCATATTTAAGCCTTTCTATCCTGAAAGACTCCCGTGAACTTTTTAGGGCAGAGCGAGCTGCCTTTATCCTCTTTTTTGCCTCGATAATTCGTGAAATGGCATTTTTCACCTCTTTGTAGGCAGTAAGCCTCAAGTGCTCATATCTATTTCTTGCAGCAAGGTATTTGGCCTCTGCCTCTCGCACCCTTGCGGAAATAACGCCTCCTGAAAAAATGTTGATTCCAAGCACAACACCGGCAGACCAGACCTCTTCATCCCCGTCAAATCCGCTTCCTGCCCGCCTTCCATAATCTCCGACAAGATCAAGCCTTGGAAGATGAAGGCCCTTTTCATATCTGATTGTCTTTTGGGCAAGTTCCATTTCCTTTTTTGCCCTCTTGATGTCAGGTCTTGAAAGGATAAGACTTTTAAGCTCTTCTTCAGAACCATAAAGGCCCTTAATGTCATGCTCCTTTAGCCTTCCAGTAACATCTTTTACCTCTCCAGGTTCTCTTCCAATCAACTGGGCCAGGGTCTCAAGGGCCCTTACTTTTTCCTCCCTTGTGGCAGTAAGGGCATCTTCCTCCTCTGAAACTTGTGTGTCTATCCGCATAAGGTCCACAGGGGCAATGCGCCCTACACTCAGCCTTGTCTTTGCATCCTCTCTTAGTTTTTTAAGGGCCTTAAGGGTCTCGACCTGTGCACTTTCAAGCTCCTTTAGGAAAAGGATTTGGTTAAAGACATTTGTGATATTATAGATTAGCTCCTGTCTAGTAAGCCTTAGTTCTTCTTCTGTAATGGCCCTTGAAAGCTCTGAAAGGGTGACTCCAGTCCAGAGCCTTCCTCCTTCAAAGACTGGAATCTTTACTGTAATCCCAAGGCCATATTGATCTCGGCTAAAGGTTGCAGAATTCTTGGACTCAAAACTCTTCATGGGAACCACAAGCTGCGGGTCACTTAGACGCTTGTAGGAAGAGTAGGCATCAATCCTTGGAAGAAGAAGGCCCTTTGAGGCCTTAACACGCTCCTTTGAGGCAGAGACAAGGTTTTCCTTTGAGGCAAGAAGGGGGCTTTCTTTGAGTCCTATTGCAATTGCCTGATTTAAGGTGAGTTTTTCAGGAAGGGGGGTCTTTAAATTTTTACTTGTGGCATTTAATGAGTCAGATTCTTCTGCCATTAAAGAAAAGGGATGACTCGATAAAAACAAAATGAGAAACAACATCAAACATAAGGCCTTGACTTTCATCTTATCCTCCCTGACATCCTTAATTTTCATGATACATAGACCCCTTCCAGAAATGGCACCAAGAAGTTCCACGAATAATAGGCTCCCACCAAAATAAAGATGAACCCGGTGGCCTTTTTTGCAAAGTTACCAAAGCGATTGGTTGCACGGTAAAAACGCCCTGTAATATCCACCCCAAGGCCAATGGCAATTGCAACTGCAACGACCGGTGCAGCAGTTCCCGCACCGTAGGCAAGGGGAAGGACAAGGGGCGAATGGTCCCTTAATGCAAGCGGAATTAGGCTTCCGAAAAAAAGTGCCGCTGAAACCGGACAAAAGGAAAGGGCGAATAAAATCCCCATGACAAGGGCCCCAAAAAGGGCTGAATGCCTTTTAAATACGCCTTCAATGATACGGTTTCCCGAAAAGCCAGGTATTTTGATGTGAAGTAGATCTAGCATCAAAAGGCCCACAAGGATCAGAAGGGGGCCAATTACAATATTCATGTA
>WFZZ01000244.1 GCA_015489315.1 Deltaproteobacteria bacterium
AGTCTTGGTTTTATATTTGGTTGTAAGTTAAATTTTTTATAGGTTTTTGGGAGGTAAAATGAAACGCATCTCTTATCTTGTTGTATTTTTCATTTTATCAACGGTGCTTCCTTCCTTTGCCATTGAGAGGGTTTCTGGAACCCTCACCTTTTCATTTGACCTTACAAGTCATGGCTTTAAAAAAGAAGCAAGACTTTGGGTCCCCTACCCCTATTCAGACCGGTACCAATCAATTGAAAATCTAAGGATGTCTGGAACCCAAAGCTACTTTGGCATTCATACAGACAAGAAATACAAAAGACTAATAATCTTTGCCCGTTGGGATAAAGGGATAAAAGATAGAAGGCTTACCATCTCTTTTCATATTAAAAGGCTTGAAAGGCTTGATAAAACCATACCATTTAAAGAACCTTGCTGGGATAAGTCGCAATTTAAACCGTACCTTGAACCTTCTACCTATGTGGTAATTGATGACAAGGTAAAAAGGCTCTCTAAAAGAATAGTTCAGGGGAGAAACAGCATCAGGGAAAAGGCACTTTTAATCTATGACTGGGTTGTCAGAAACATGCACAGGAAGCCTGAGACCTGCTATTGTGGAAGTGGTGATGTGCTTTCTCTTTTGGATGAGCTTAAAGGTAATTGTGTGGATATCCATTCTGTTTTTGTTGCCCTTTTAAGGGCGGCAGGTGTTCCTGCAAGAGAAGTTTTTGGTATTAGATTAGCGAGGAATAAAAAAATTGCAAATATCACCAAATCTCAGCATTGTTGGGCAGAATACTTCCTGCCAGGCTATGGATGGGTTGTGATGGACCCTGCTGACTGTCTCAAAAAGATGCTCATTGAGGGAATAGACCTAAATTCAGAAAAGGGTCAAAGATACTATGAATACTTTCTTGGGGGTGTTGATGCTGAAAGGGTAAGGTTTGGAACTGGAAGAGATATTGTCCTTAATCCAACAAACGCAAAAGGACCCTTAAACTACTTTATGTATCCCTATGGTGAGGTTGGAGATGTGCCCTTAGATTTTCTGAATCCAAAGGGATTTTTTTATAAAATAACATTTGTTCCTGATCAAATAAATAAGTATCCAGGGTTAAAAGGTAAATAAAGGCTATTATGGAATTTAGGCATCTCGAGGTTTTCATGGCTGTCTGGCAAAGTGGTAGCATCACCCAGGCGGCAAAGACCCTTAATTTGACTCAGCCAACTGTAAGCTCTCATCTTAAAGGGCTTGAGGAGGAGGTAGGTGTCAAGCTCTTTGACCGGATTGGAAAAGCAATCACTCCAACTTCGGGTGGAAGAAGATTTTATGGTTATTGCAAACAGATACTTAGGCTCAGGGATGAACTTAAAATGGAAATCACTCAGCTTCTCGATGAGGCTTCAGGGACCATAGAAATTGGTGGGTCAAATATCCCTGGGCAATACATTCTCCCCAGGATAATAGGCTCATTTAAAGAATTATATCCAGATATTCAAGTTGTTCTCAAGATAGGGGACACGGCAAATATAGTATCCTTGGTGCAAACAGGGGCCGTAGAACTGGGGGTTGTCGGGGCGTTGATGGAAAAAAGAGGGCTTGTTTTTGAGTCGTGCTTCAAGGACAAACTTGTATTTGCCTTTCCTCCAAGTTTTAAACATCTTTTAAAAAAAGACGCAGTAGAAGCAAAGGATATTAGTAGGGAAAGATTTATACTTAGAGAGCATGGTTCGGGTACAAGACTTGCCACCGAAATCGCCCTTCAAAATGAAGGCATTGACATAAGAAAGTTAAATGTAGTTGCAGAAATGGGAAGTACGGAAGCAATTAAGCAAGCGGTTAAAGCTGGAGTTGGCTGTGCAATTATTTCAGAACGCGCAGTACGTGAGGACATTGATTCAGGAGCAATAAAATTTATTCCTTTTAAGGGTCAGTCTATGAACAGACTTTTTTATCTGGTTTGGCACAAAAAAAGGACCCTTTCTCCCCCTGCCCTTCTTTTTAAAAATTATCTTTTAAAGAAAAAGGATTTATAAAGCCCCTAAGGGGCCTATTGAACTACAAAAAGGTGGCAAGGCCTTATGCAGGCTGTTATTCTTTTCACCTCTTCTTTTATAAAATCAGTAAAATTTTAAAGACAAGGAGAAACTATGGAACAGGTTGTTCTTACGCCAGATATGCTAAAGGTCTTTGCCCTTTTGTTTTCAGCCATATTGATCTTTGTCTTTGACTGGCTTCGTGTTGATGTGGTTGGGATACTAATAATGATACTTTTACCATTAAGTGGGGTGATAAATGCAGAAGAGGCCACATCAGGCCTTAGCTCAAATGCAGTAGTTTCCATAATTGCAGTAATGATAATAGGTGCCGGGCTTAATAGGACTGGGGTCATGGATGTCCTTGCCAAAAAAATAATAAATGTCTCTGGAAAGAGTGAAAAAAGGATAATGATAGTGATATCTGCCACTGTATCTTTTATCTCAAGCTTTATGCAAAATATCGGTGCAGCAGCACTATTTCTTCCGGCAGTTTCAAAGATCAGTAAGACTCTTAATATCCCGATTTCAAGGGTTCTCATGCCAATGGGGTTTTGTGCAATTATAGGGGGCTGTCTCACCCTGGTTGGTTCAAGTCCTCTGATAATGCTAAACGATCTTATGAGGGCATGGTGGGAAAATAATACATCCTTACTAAAAGGCGCATCCTTTGAACCATTGGGCCTTTTTAGTGTAACTCCTATTGGAATATCACTCCTTTTGGGAGCTCTTTTGTACTTTTCCCTTTTGGGACGCTTTATACTTCCAATCTTTAAAGAAAAAAAAGGTGAAAAAGACAAAAAGGTCACATCCCGTATGGTGGAGATATATGACAAGGTCCTTGACTATGCACTTTTAAGAGTCCCCATGGAATTTAACCCCAAAAGCCTTATGGATCTTGGTCTCGGCCCCCGCTTTCATGTAACAGTTGTTGGCATATTCAAAGATTCAAGAGGAAATGACGAATCACGTACAGACCTTTCTCCTAACAGAAATTCCACCATAGAGCCCCGGGATCTTGTTGCAGTAATTTCCTCAAGAGAAAATATAGAACGCCTTTCCAGGGAAATGGGTTGGGAGATAGAAAAATTTCGGGAAGAGTTCGATAAAGGATCTGTCTCACCCAAATATGGCCTAGTTCAAGGAATTGTTCCCCCGGGTTCATCCCTTGTGAACCACACCATGGAAGAGGTTGATTTTAGGGACCGCTATAGGGTAAATGTCCTTGCAGTCTATCGGGGTGAAAGGGTCCTTTGCGAACATATAAATAAGATAAGGCTAAAGGCAGGTGATGCCCTTTTGCTCCTTGGCCCCTGGAAAAAGCTTAGAAAGATCAAGAAAAATCTGGACCTGGTCTTTACTCAGGAACTTGAGGGAGAGGAAGAAAAGGCCCCGGAAAAAGCAGTCCCTGCCATTTTCTGTTTGGCACTGGCGCTGATCCTTGCCATGGTATTTCACGTAAAACTGTCAATTGCCCTTTTTACGGGTGCAATCGGCATGGTACTATTTAAGGTAATATCCATAGATGATGCTTACCGCTCAGTTGACTGGATGACCATATTTCTTTTGGCAGGTCTCATACCCCTTGGAACTGCCTTTGAAAAGACAGGGGCTGCAAGCTTTGTTGCCCTTAAAATTGTGGATATGGTCGGGGAGTTTTCCACAGTTACACTACTTTTGACTGTTGGAATATTGACCTCCTTCTTTTCCCTTGTGGCTTCAAATGTTGGGGCAACCGTGCTGATGGTTCCTCTTTCTATGAATCTTGCCCTACAGGCCGGAATTAACCCAATTCTTGCAGGCCTTACCGTGGGTATAGCAGCATCAAACACCTTCATACTTCCAACCCACCAGGTAAATGCCCTCATTATGAGACCTGGAGGATATAAGACTAAGGACTATGTAAAGGCAGGAACTGGAATGACAGTTCTTTATCTTACCATTATGGTGACTGTTATTGGGCTTTTCTATTGATTTTTAATACTTTTTTTTCCCAATAGGACCTCTATAAGCCCTAAAAATGGATTTGTTAATTTTTTTTCTTGACTTTTCCCTAAAAAGGAGAAATATGGCACAATTAAAAAAAGAGGAGGCCTTATGTCAGTAGCATGTAATTTAATGGGAGATTTGCAATCTATTCTTTTGGCCGTTGATGCCTCCGAAAAAAGCAGGGGTGCGGTTAACGAGGCAATAGTTTATGCTTCGAGGTTCAAAGCCAAACTCTACATATTGTTTGTCCACGAATATTATCCTGAGATCGCAGAATCCTTAACCAAGGCCGCTGAAGGAGTTTCGGATGAGGTTAAAAAGTTCTTGGAGGATATCAAGGCCAAAGTAGAAAAAGAAGGTGGAAAGGCAGAAATAATCATCAAAGACCATTCAGAGACCTGGCGCGCCATAGTTGATGAGGCAGAAAGGCTAAAGGTTGATCTCATCATCATGGGTAAACGAGGCCGTACAGGGCTTTCTAAGCTATTCATGGGAAGCGTTACCGAAAAGGTTATTGGATATGCCCCGTGTAATGTGATGGTGGTCCCACAAAATGCCAGCATTGAGGGTGAAACAATACTTGTTGCCACTGATGGTTCCTATTATGCTCAAAAGGCAGAAAAAGAAGCCATCAGCATGGGCAAAAGGTGTGCCTCTACTGTCAAAAAGATTATTGCCTTGAGTGTGGTCAAAAACGAAGGGGACCTGCCAAAGGCCAACACCATCCTTGAGGCATTTAAGGCCCGTTGTAAGGAAGAAGAACTGCCATCAGAGATAAAGGTTGAAACCCTTGGAGTTGTTGGAAATCCTGCAGACATGATTGTAAAGGTTGCCAAGGATGAAGGTGCTGATCTGATACTAATGGGTGAATATGGCAAGACCGGTCTCGAAAAATTCATTATGGGTAGCACAACTGAAAGGGTCATTGGCCTTGCCAAGACTGCAGCAGTTTTAGTAGTCTGCTTTAACAAATAAAAAGTCTCTTTAATCCAAGTAAAATAAGGCATCTTTTTGTCATGATTTTTGGCAAATGGATGCCTTTTCTTTTTTGTAGGCATTAACTCTTAAGATTTTCATTCCCTTAATCAAAATTTTTTGCCATAAATAGTAAAAGCCAAAAGTAAAAAAGGATTTTGAAACGGATAAAAGGGCCTAACAAAGCCAGGGCAAAGGGTGTCTTGAGGGATGTGGCAGTTCCACTCGCAACATCCATCTTCATAGGCCTTGTGGCAGGTTTAGGGGCTGTATTTTTCCATTTCCTCTTAAGACTCGGAAGCCAAATCCTCTGGAGCACCCCAGAGGAACTTCTTGAACTTCCCATCCTTTTTAGAGTTGCAATTCCGGCGATTGCAGGCCTTTTTGCAGGAATAATCATCTACAAATGGGCACCCGAACTAAAGGGGCCTGGTGTCCCCCATGTCATGAAGGCCCTGGCCCTTAAAGGCGGAAGAATTCGGCACAGGGTTACCATACTTAAGGCCCTTGTCACCTCAACCCTTATCTCTTCAGGTGCCTCAGTTGGCAGAGAAGGTCCAATAGTCCAGATAGGGGCTTCCATTGGTTCAACCATCTCAGGGCTACTGTCACTAACCCCGGAAAAAAGGCGCCTTGCTGTGGCATGTGGGGCTGCCGCAGGAATGGCAGCCACCTTCCAGGCCCCAATTGCTGGAACCATGTTTGCCGTTGAGATACTGCTCTTTGACCTCGAGGTGTCTTCCCTTAGTAACATTGTAATTTCTGCAGTCATAGGCACTGTGGTTGCTAGACAAATACTCGGGGTCCGTGCCACCATCCACCCTGTAAATTTTGCCCTGATAAGCCACTGGGAACTTTTGATCTATCTCGTACTTGGCCTTCTGGCAGGAATGGCCAGCCTGTTTTTAATATGGTGTCTTTTTAAGACCCCACATCTTTTTGAAAAGGTGCCTGGGCCAGGCTGGCTTAAGCCATGTCTAGGTGGAATTTTGGTAGGGGTTCTGGGGCTTATTTTACCTCAGGTTCTTGGGGTGGGCTATAACGAAATACTTAAGGCCCTAAATGGAAAGGTGCTGATTTCAGCGGCGATTATCCTCTTTCTTGCAAAGATCTTTGCCACAAGTATTTGTATTGGTTCTGGCATGAGTGGAGGTATATTTGCCCCATCACTCTTTATAGGTGCAATGCTTGGCACCATTATTGGCACACTTTCAGTTGAATTTCTTCCAATTTCAGGGATAAACCCGGCCTATTATGCACTGGTGGGCATGGGGGCAGTTGTAAGTGGGACAACCCTTGCTCCAATGACTGCTGTTCTCACCATCTTTGAACTCACCTATACCTACCAAGTCATTCTTCCATTGATGGTTGCCTGTATCCCAAGTCTTCTTCTTGTAAGGCTTTTTCACGGCTACTCTGTCTATGAGACAAAGCTCAGGATGGAGGGCATCCATCTTGTAAGGGGCCATGAAATCAATAGACTGAGGGATATGAAGGTATCAGACTTTATGAGCCCCATTTTTGAGTCCATAAGGGTTGATACCCCCTTTTTGGAACTGTTGAACATACTTGAAAAAAGCAATTATCCGCATTTTCCTGTCCTTGACAAAGAGGGAAGGCTTGTTGGCATTGTCACCATTAGGGATGTCAAAAGATATCTCATTCACAAGGAGGAATGCTCCCCGGATCTAAAAACCGAAGACATAATGACCAAAGAGCCTGTGGTCATAAGGGAGGACGACAACCTTGAAAAGGCATTTAATCTTTTTGCAGAAAGGGGGTTTTCCTTTTTGCCAGTGGTTTCAAGTAAGGATCCAAAAAGAATAGTCGGTATCCTAAAAGAGACGGATTTTTTAAATGCCTATCATGAAAGGCTTGTAAAGGAACGGATATTTTCAAGGCTTCCGTCCATTCATATCCTTGAATAATAGACCTTTATGGATTGGAAATCCTCCTTGGCCCATGGGATTTTAGTTTTTCTTTTTCTCCTTGAACCACAAAGGATAACTTTAAGGGATGGTGGGGTTTTATCCTGGCATCCCTTCTTATTGCCCTCTCACCCTCTTGCCTTTCACCTTTACTTACCCTTTCCCTTGTTACAATGCCCAAATGGAGTTTATTGGCACCCTTTCTTTCGCCCCTTGCCAGCTCATCCAAAATATAAACCTCTGCCCCTTTAAACCTTGCCCTGATTGCCCTTACCAGGGGCTCAAGGTATTTTTCAAAATTGTCCAAAAATTCTTCCTTTTCCCCAAGCCTCCAGTCAATGAAAAGGGAAAGTCGCCTTTTGGTAATGGTCCTATAAAGGATTTCAAAAAGGAGTGTTAGGCCTATCACAACACTGGAAGACTTTAGGGACTGGGGATTTGTCTTAAGGTTATGTAGGACCAGAACAATTGAGGCAACAAAACAAAGGAATGCACCAAGGCCTGCAAGATACGGGTTTGCCTTGGTCTTTTCATGGAGTTTTAAATTGGCAAGATTTACAGCGCCAAAGACCATTAAAAAGCCAAGGCTTCCAGCCACTGATATATTTTCAAGATTAAAGATAAGGGCTGCACAAACGGTAAGGGCTGAAAGGATTATGAGGCCTTCATAGGCTCCTTTCCAGATGCGCTTTGCAAAGACCCTGGGCAACTGCCCAAACTTTGCAACCATGTAGCTGATCCTGGCAGTGCCATAAAGTGTGGCATTTATTGCAGATGCAGTGGATATCAAGGCGGCAATGCCTATGAGGATGAAGCCTGTTTTACCAAAAAAAGGCCTTGCAGCCTCTGCAAGGACATAGTCCTGAGCCTTTACCACCTCCTTGTAGTCAAGGTTGCCTACGGCCACCAGTGCAACAAGAAAGTAAATAAAGATTACGAAAAGGACTGAAGTGTAAAAGGCACGAGGAAGTGTCTTGTCCGGATCAATAACATCTCCGCCGGTATTTGCAATCAGTTCAAAGCCTTCATAGGCAAGAAATATTATAAGCCCTCCGGAAAAGACATGAAAGAGACCTGGATATGTGGCTGGCGAAAGCCTTTGAGGGTCCATGCTGAAAAGGCCAGCAATGGAGAAGACCAACAATATCACCACCTTAAAAATAACCATGTAGTCTTCGGCCTTTCCAACAATATAGGCGCCTAAAAGGTTCATGGCAGTAAAGACGGTAATTACAAGGACGATAAGCAGTTTTTTGGTGAAAAGATTTTCTGCCCCAAAAATCAGGGCTGCCCCATAGCTTCCAAAGGCATATGAGTAAAGAGACAGCATTATGATATAGCTTGCAAGCAATAGGGTGTTTAGCCAGGCTGGTATAACTCCTGGCCCAAAGGCCTGTACAATAAATTCTATGGTCCCGCCTTCACTAGGAAAACGAACAGAAAGTTTTGAATAGGAATAGGCGGTGATGAGTGCAATGATACCTGCAAACAAAAAGGCAATGGGTGCAGCACCTCTTGCAAGGGTAACGGTAAGACCAAGGACAGCAAATATGCCGCCACCAATCATTCCCCCTATCCCGATGGAAACCGCTTCAAGAAGGCCAATTTTTTTCGCTCTCATCTCTTTCTCCTTTGGATAGAAACAGTTAACTGATGTTCAATAACATAAGTTTCAAGCCCGAGATGGCAAGACTCCTTTTTAGGCCCAAAAATCATAGGGCTTAAATGGCTAAACCTTCCAAAAGTCCCTGGCATGTTGAAACAAGTTTTATGTGGAGTTTTCTTAATAAACTCTTTAAGGTAATTTTTAGACATGAGTGAAAAAAAGGGATTAAGGGGCAAAATTGAGCTAATAGTTTCAGACAATCAGGAATGCAGGATTGTATTTTCCGGCAGCTGGACCATCTATTCCAGGCATGAAGAGGTATTTCCCAAGATTAAAGGGCTTATTTCAACAAAACCGATTAAACGCATTCAGATTTCCCAAAAGGGACTTTCTTCATGGGATAGCCTCTTTGTTTCCCTGATTGAAAGGATCTTAAATTTTTTGGATTCAAAGGGAATCGAGACAGAGATATTAGACCTTCCAGAGGGGGTAAAAAGGCTCCTTGAGCTTTCAAAGACAGAAGTAAATAAAAAAAAGACACTAGAGAAAGGGATGCCCTTATTTGAAATAATAGGGGAAACCTCTCTATCAGTCTTTTCGTCTATAATCTCTTTTCAAGAGTTTTTGGGCAGAATTACAATAGCAATTTTAAATATCTTTTTAGGAAGGTCTCGCCTTAGATATTCTGATTTTCTTCTCTATACACAAAATGCCGGGGCCAGGGCCCTTCCAATAGTAAGCCTTGTTAGTTTTTTGGTTGGCCTTATCCTTGCCTTTGTTGCAACAGTCCAGTTAAAGCTCTTTGGCGCCCAGATCTTTGTTGCAGACCTTGTGGGGATAGCAATGGCAAGGGATATTGGGGCCATGATGTGCGGCATAATAATGGCTGGAAGAACCGGTGCAACCTATGCCGCCCAGATAGGAACCATGCAGGTAAATGAGGAAATAGATGCCCTAAGGACCTTTGGTTTTGACCCAATAGAGTTTCTGGTGGTTCCAAGGCTTTTTGCCCTAACCCTTATGATGCCGCTTCTTTGCATATATTCAGACCTTTTGGGTATTGCAGGAGGGGCAGTGGTTGGTGCAGGCTTTACAGACATAACCCTTCTTCAATACATCACAGAGACCAAGAATGCAGTTCCCCTGACCCACTTTTCCATAGGGATATTTAAGGCCTTTGTCTATGGGATAATTGTTGCCATTATTGGATGCAGAAAGGGGCTTACCTGCGGAAGAAGTGCGGCCTCTGTGGGAAGGGTCACAACATCTGCTGTGGTAACTTCAATTGTCTGGATAATCCTTTCCTGTGCACTAATAACCTATATCTGCTATGTCTATGATATCTAGTCAGGATTCCAGAAGGGATTCCGGCAAGGAAGAGATAAGGGTTGAAGGTCTTACCATGGCCTATGGCGAAAAGATTATCCAGAAAGATTTAAATTTTTCCATTTATAAGGGTGATATTTTCATTATCATGGGCGGAAGCGGCTGCGGTAAAAGTACTCTTTTAAAACACCTCATTGGGCTCATAAGGCCGTACAGAGGCAGGATTATCTTTAAGGGCATTGATTTTTGGAATGTTTCCCAGGAAAAGAGGCTTGAAATGCTTAGGGGCTGTGGTGTCCTTTACCAAAGTGGCGCCCTTTGGTCTTCCATGACCCTTCTTGAAAATATCACTTTGCCAATAACGCAGCTTTCTGGACTTTCCCAAAAAGAGGCCAAGGAGATTGCATCATTTAAGCTTAGTCTTGTTGGCCTTGGCGGATATGAGGATTACTATCCGGCCCAAATAAGTGGAGGCATGAGAAAAAGGGCTGCCCTGGCAAGGGCCATTGCCCTTGACCCTGATGTCCTCTTTTTTGATGAACCTTCGGCAGGGCTTGATCCTGTAAGTGCAAAACACCTGGATGACCTCATACTTGAAATAAGGAAAAGCCTTGGTGCAACCATTGTGATAGTAAGCCATGAGCTTGCAAGCATTTTATCAATAGGAAATAACAGTGTCTTTCTTGACAGTGAGACAAAGACCATGCTTGCAACAGGCCACCCCAAAAGGCTATTAATGGAATCTGAAGATCCAAAGATCATAGAATTTCTTACAAGGGGAACCGGCAAAAGGGAGTTAAGACTTGTCTAAGCGGGCCAATCCAACACTTATAGGGCTATTTGTTACTGGCGGGATTATTTTATTTATAGGCGGGGTTATCTTTTTTGGGTCAGGTCTTTTTTTCTCAAAAAAACAGACCTTTGTCCTCTTTTTTAATAGCTCATTAAAAGGGCTTGAAAAGGGCTCTCCTGTTACCTTTCGGGGTGTACCAATAGGTCAGGTGACTAAAATCAGCATAATAGTTGATCCTCAAACAGGTCTTTTTAGAATGCCTGTTTATATCTCCATTGATCCTAAAAGCATCTTTTCATATTCAGGTGAAGGCACTGTAAGTGAACTTTCCTATAGAAAGATGGCAGAGGTTCTAATAAAAAAGGGATTAAAGGCACAGCTTCAGATCCAAAGCATAGTTACAGGAAAGCTCCAGGTTGACCTTGATTTTTATCCCAATACCCCAATACATTATGAAGGGCTTGATAAAAGATATATTGAAATCCCAACGGTTCCTTCAACTGTTGAAAAGGTAATAAAGAGATTTCAAGAAATTCCCATAAATGACCTTATTGAAAAACTCATCTCTGCAATAAACAGTCTTGATGAGATAATAAAGTCTGGAAAGATAGGTGCTACCATCAACATTTTGCACAAAAACCTCATGGACATAAACAAAAATATGGAAATCTTGATGCCTCAGGTTCTAAAAACCCTTAAAGAAATACAAGAGGCAAGCATTTCAACAAATAAATTCATTGGAAATGCAAATGAAAAGATGCAGGAAATTTCAGATAACCTTAAAAGGCTTACCAATTCCACAGATAAATTTATTAAAAGAATGGATTCAGTTGGCCATAATATAGAACAGATAACAAGCCCGAATTCCTTTGAAAGACACAAGATAAGGAACCTTTTAAAGGAACTTGAAAGAAGCATTAGGTCTATTAGGGAATTAGTTGATCAGTTGAATGCACAACCTGATATCCTAATAAAGGGAAGGTAAAAAAGATGAGTCTATTTAGGTTAAAAAATTATGTCTATGGCGCATCTTACTTTATTTTCGTCTTTTTTTTAATTTCATGTTCATTAATGAAAGGGCCTTCTCCACCTCCGCGTTACTATGTGCTTTCAGGTTCAAAGGACAATAAGGTCTTTTCAAAAATCAAAAGGCTTTCACAAAAAGATTCAATTGAAATTATTGTTGGACCCGTGGAGATACCGTCATATCTTGACAGAAATGAGATAGTTACACGACTTTCAAAGGATGAACTTTATGTATCAACCAAAAATTTGTGGGCTGAACCTCTAAATGTGGGAATAGAACGCACTCTGGCATTGGAGCTCTATCAACTTTCCGATGGCAAGCTAATAACCTATCCCTTTTCCCAAAATACCACTACCGAGGCTGGTGTAAAGGGATACAGATTACTGGTCAACTGTTATAATTTTGAATGTACCATAAATGGACTTTGTACCTTAAGGGGTTCCTGGAATTTGATGGATGCAAAAACAGGTAAGAGCATATTGAAAAGACGATTTTTTATTTCAAAGAATTTCCCCGAAGGCCCTGATTCCTATCAAAAAGTAGTATTTGGGATGAACACACTTCTTTTTGACCTTTCCACGCAAATCCAAAAAGAAATACGTCGAAATCTCAATATCTAAAAAGGGCCAGTTAAACCGGCCCTTTTTCTATAAGAGTATATTTATTTTACTGCTTCTGAAAGGCGTGATCCTGGACGAAATTTAACCACCTTCTTAGCTGGAATAACCATCTTTTCTCCAGTTTGAGGATTTCTGCCTGTTCTTTCCTTTCTTTCAGTAACATAAAAAGTACCAAACCCTATTAATGAAACCTTATCCCCTGAAGCAACAGCGTCTGTAATCGCATCCATAAAGGCATTTAAGGCCCTTTCTGCAGCGGCCTTAGATATCCCTGCACCAGTTGCCATTTGTTCTACAAGTTGTCCTTTATTCATAAAGGCCCTCCCATCATTTTACATATTTGCTCACATATGAGCTTGTTTTCATTATCTTATGAAAAAAAAGATAAAAGGCAAGATTTTTTTTGAAAAAATAAGCATTATAAGGCATAAGA
>WFZZ01000245.1 GCA_015489315.1 Deltaproteobacteria bacterium
AATACCTCGGCTGCCCTTTATCTTTCAAAGAGGAATCCTCCAGAGGACTCATACCCCCAGGATTTTGAAAGATGTCCGCTTCTAGCTTCTGATGGGCTTTGCAGCATCTATCCCTGGAGGCCCTTTTCCTGCCGTTCAATGAGTTCAGAGACCGTGTGCACAGATGGCGGAGAGGCCAGGATGGAGCCATTTCTTGTTACAGTGAATCTTGCCATTTATCAGATTATTGAGCACATAGACGCCGACGGCTGGTATGGAAACCTTTTGGACGTAATGGAGCTATTCAATGCCCAAGGGGACTATGAATCCAATTCATCTCCAAGTCTTCACGAAAGGATAAAGACAAATAGACCCCTTCCAGGCTTTATGGTGCCGCCTGAAGAGATGGTGAGATTTAAGTCCTTTTTAAGAAGGTTATCTAAAGTAAGAGTCGATTCGGAAAGAAGCCTTTCTGAGTTTTTGCCTGAAAACCTATTTGGTTAAAGGGCGGGCCTAAAAGCAAGTTTGCTTTTTAGGCCCTTTTTTATATCTAGCCGTAGGCATGGGTGCCCAAAACGCACTTTATGCCATATTTTTCTTCTACAATCTTTTTAAACTGTTCAAAGTCGTGATTTTTGCACATTGGGACTGCCTTACACATGCAATTACTTAGGTGAACCACATCCACCGGGACATTTTTTATAACCATTCCGATATTGTTGATTGTGGCACGCCCAGGGCATTTGCATCTTAAAAAGCCAACAAGAACAGGGTTGTCATAATTTGCAAACTCGCCATTTTTCTCTCTTACAGCGTTTATGCATTTATACTCACCTGGACAGCCATAGCCCGCATCCATGTATGAACCGCATCCAACAACCAAGATATTCATGGCCATTACCTCCTCTTAGAAATAATTGGAAATGAAATAAACCAATGGGAAAAATTTTTCAAGCCATATCTGCCCCTATTTCATTGACTTGCCCTTTCTTTTTAACAATAATGCCCAAAGATTTTTTTGCTAAGAAGGGAAAATGGATATTACTCAATTAGATGAAAAATTTATGAAAATGGCCATAGAAGAGGCCAAAAAGGGACTTGGCTTTACAAGCCCAAATCCTACCGTTGGTGCAGTTATTGTAATGGACAATAGGGTTGTGGGTAGGGGCTATCACAAAAGGGCAGGTACCCCCCATGCAGAGGTAAATGCCATAAGGGATGCAGGAGGGCTCACAAAGGATGCCACAATTTATGTAACCCTTGAGCCCTGTAACCATACGGGCAGGACGCCTCCGTGTACAAGGGCCATACTGGATGCAGGGATTAAAAGGGTTGTAATAGGTGCCAGGGATCCCAATCCCAGGGTGGCAGGAGGGGGAGCAGAATTTTTGGCCGATTCCGGCCTTGATGTCACCGTGGGAATTCTTGAAAAGGAATGTAAAGAGATAATCGCCTCCTTTGCAAAACACATAAACACAGGGATTCCATGGATCAGGAGCAAGGTTGCAAGTAGCCTTGACGGAAGGATTGCCACTAGGACCGGGCATTCAAAGTGGATTACAAATGAAAAGGCAAGGGAATACGGCCAGTATTTAAGAAGGATTAGTGATGCCATTTTGGTTGGAAAGGAGACTGCCCTAAAGGACAACCCAAGGCTTACCTTTAGAGGCGTAACCGAGGGCCAAGAAAAGGTCCTTAAAAGGGTAATTCTTGATTCAAACCTTTCTCTTCCCTTTGATCTCAATGTCTTTGAAGTCACATCCTCTTCTCCCACTATTTTGATAGCTACAAAAAAAGGGGCTGGTTCCAGGGACAAGATAAGGGCACTTGAAAAAATGGGAGTAAGGGTTCTTATCGTTGATACAGATGAAAATGGACGGGTTGAATTGAAATCTGCTCTCAAAGGACTTGGAGAAATGGATATTCAGTCCATACTAGTGGAAGGCGGGGCTACAATACACGGAAGTTTTTGGGATAAGGGGCTTGTGGATGAAGCATTTTTCTTTTTTGCTCCTATTGTAATTGGAGGAAAGGAGGCTCCATCAAGTATTTTAGGTAAAGGGGTCAGTGAAATTGGAGAGGCCAAAAGGCTCAGGGAGGTTGAAATTCTTTTTTTTGATGACAATTTTTTGGTGCATGGATATGTAAATGATATAAACAGCTTTTGGAGCCAGAAATGTTTACAGGGATAGTTCAGGGGCTTGGTGAGATAAGGTCTATTACACCCATCAAAAATGGTCTAAGGATGTTAATAAATCCCCTTTTTGAGCTAAAGGATCCAGAGCTTGGGGAAAGCATTGCAGTTAATGGTGTCTGCCTTACTGTTACAAGCATCTTATCGGATTCTTTCAGTGTGGATGTCTCCCCTGAGACCTTGAGCCGCACCACATTGGGAGAGCTTAAAATAAATAGTAAGGTAAACCTTGAAAGGGCCCTCAGGCTCTCAGACAGGCTTGGAGGTCATATTGTAAGTGGACATGTGGATACTGTAGGAAAGATTGCAACAAGAAGGGAACAGGGGGATTTTATATTTTTTTCCTTTGAACTTGAACCAAGATTTGACAAATATATTATTGAAAAGGGCTCCATTGCCATTGACGGGATAAGCCTTACAGTTAATTCTTGTAGGCCCGGGGGTTTTGAGGTTGCAATCATACCCCATACGGCCGCCCACACTACCTTATCTTTTAAAAAGCCAGGGGATAAGGTTAATATTGAGCTGGATGTACTTGGAAAGTATATTGAAAAATTGCTTTTTGCCAAAAAGGATGAAAAGGGGTCTGAAAAGCCAGAATCGGGACTAAACAAAGAATTTTTGGCAAGATACGGCTTTATTTAAAATTTTGATAAAAGAGGGAATTAGCCATGCCAGTTTCAACCATTGAAGAGGCAATTGAAGATATAAAAAAGGGAAAGATGGTCATCCTTGTTGATGACGAGGACCGGGAAAATGAAGGGGACCTTTGTATGGCAGCAGAAAAGGTAACCCCAGAGGCCATAAATTTTATGGCCATGTATGGAAGGGGCTTGATCTGTCTTGCCCTTGATGGCTCCATCGTGGATAAACTAGGCCTTCCCATGATGGCAAGCAAGAATACCAGCAGGTTTGGAACAGCCTTTACGGTTTCTATCGAGGCAAGAAGGGGTGTTACTACTGGCATCTCTGCCCATGACAGGGCCACCACCATCAAGACCGTCATGAAGGATGATGTCACTCCGGATGATATTGCAACCCCGGGGCATGTTTTCCCACTTAGGGCAAGAGACGGGGGAGTGCTTGTGAGGGCCGGCCAAACCGAAGGCTCGGTTGATCTTGCGCGCCTTGCAGGGCTTAAGCCTGCCGGGGTCATCTGTGAGATAATGAAGGATGACGGCACCATGGCAAGGATGCCGGACCTAGAAAAATTTGCTGAAAAACACGGTCTTAAAATCGTAACCATTGCGGACCTTATAGAATACAGGCTCAGGACAGAGACCTTTGTAAAGAGGGAGGTGGAGACCAGGCTTCCCTCTGCATATGGAGGCGAGTGGAAGCTCATAGCCTATTCGTCAATCCTTGATAAGCACGAGCACATTGCCCTAATTTATGGGGACCCAAACTTTCAGCCCGAAGATGAGATATTAGTTAGGGTGCATTCAGAGTGCCTTACAGGGGATGTCTTTGGTTCCCTTCGCTGCGATTGCGGCCCTCAGTTAAGGCATGCCATGCTCCAGATTGCCAGGGAAGGGCGGGGAGTCCTTCTCTATATGAGGCAGGAGGGACGTGGTATTGGGCTTTTAAATAAGCTTAGGGCCTATTGTCTCCAGGATGAAGGAAAGGACACTGTTGAGGCCAATGAGGCCCTTGGTTTCAAGGCGGATTTAAGGGATTATGGTGTAGGCGCTCAGATTTTGAGGGACCTTGGAGTAAAAAAGATGCGTCTTATGACCAACAATCCAAAAAAGATAGTTGGCCTTGAGGGTTATGGTTTAAAGGTTGTGGAAAGGGTACCAATAGAGATCCCACCCCAGGAAGAAAATCTTAGATATCTTAAGTGTAAGGCAGAAAAGATGGGTCATTTATTGCATTTTGTAGAAACAGTTAAGGAGAAGATCGATGCCTAGGACTTTTGAGGGACATCTTGACGCAAAGGGTTTGAGAATAGGGATAGTGATATCCCGTTTCAACGAGTTTATCTCCACAAAGCTTCTTGGAGGGGCCATGGACGCCTTAATAAGGCATGGCGCAGAGGATGAGAGGATTGAGGTTGCCTGGGTTCCCGGGGCCTTTGAGATACCGCTTATTGCCAAAAGGATGGCAAATTCCGGCAAGTACGACTGTGTCATTTGCCTTGGCTGCATAATAAGGGGGGCAACCCCCCATTTTGACTATGTTGCTGCCGAATCCTCAAAGGGGATTGCCCAGGTGGCAATGCGCTCTGACTGCCCGGTGGCCTTTGGGGTCCTTACTACCGATACCATTGAACAAGCCATTGAAAGGGCAGGGACAAAGGCCGGGAACAAGGGCTGGGATGCAGCCCTCGCTGCGGTAGAAATGGCAAATTTAATTAAGCAAATTGAATCTTAATGCCTGGAAGAAGAAAGGCCAGACAGATAGCCCTTCAAATCCTTTATCAGTCCGACTGGGAGGATGAAATAGAGCCAGGCAATGAATATGAATATGCGAAAAGGGCCCTTGAGCAGTTCAAAAAGGGCCTTTCTCCTTCAAGAGACCTGGAGGACGAAGAAGTCACTGGGTTTATAATTGACCTTGTTTCAGGTTGCCTTTTAAGGCGGAGGGAAATCGACAGACTTATTTCAGGGCTTTCAAAGGGGTGGAAACTTGGAAGGATGGCCATGGTTGATAGAAACATCCTCCGTCTTGGCATCTATGAGCTTTGCTACCATCCAGATATTCCGCCAAAGGTGGCAATAAATGAGGCAGTGGAGCTTGCAAAGAGATTTGGAGACGTGAATTCACCAGCCTTTATAAATGGCATATTGGATAGTGTCTTTAAAAACTACTGTTCAAAAAAGAAGCTGATACAATTGGACTAGGTGTTGATATGAAATACAATTTTTCTGAAATAGAGGAGAAACAGCAAAGGCTTTGGGAAGAAAAGGGAGTCTTTCAACTTGATGACAGGGCTGCAAAAAGGCCCTTTTACTGCCTTGAGATGTTTCCATACCCTTCCGGCAGGATACACATGGGCCATGTCCGCAATTATTCCATAGGTGATGTCATAGCCCGATACAAGAAGATGCAGGGCTTTGATGTCCTTCACCCCATGGGATGGGATGCCTTTGGACTTCCTGCAGAAAACGCTGCCATAAAACACGGTATCCATCCGGCAAAGTGGACCTATGAAAATATCGATTACATGAGAAAACAGCTTAAAAGGATGGGCCTTTCCTATGACTGGTCTAGGGAGATAGCAACTTGTCACCCAAAATATTACAAGTGGGAGCAGCTTTTTTTTATTGAGATGCTTGAAAGGGGTCTTGTTTATAGGAAAAAGGCAAAGGTCAACTGGTGCGAAAGCTGCCAGACCGTCCTTGCCAATGAGCAGGTGGAAGATGGTCTTTGTTGGAGGTGTGACAGCCAGGTTGTAGAAAAGGAGCTTGATAGCTGGTTTTTTAAGATAACAGACTATGCAGAGGAGCTTTTGGAGGGCTGTGACCGGTTAAAGGGTTGGCCTGAAAAGGTCCTTACTATGCAGCGGAACTGGATAGGAAAAAGCATAGGTGCGGAGATTGAGTTTGGAATCGATGGCAGTGACAAGATTATAAAGGTTTTTACCACGCGGCCTGACACCCTTTTTGGCGTAACCTTCATGAGTATTTCTCCTGAACACCCTCTTGCCCTTGAGCTTTCCAAAGGGAAAGAGGAGGAAAAAAAGGTAAGGGAGTTTATAGAAAAATGGAAAGCCTCCCTTAAAAGTGAGCGTTATGGAGAGACAGAAAAGGAAGGTGTCTTTACAGGAAGCTTTTGCATCCATCCCCTTACAGGTGAAAAGGTTCCCATATTTGTGGCAAATTTTGTCCTGATGGAATATGGGACAGGTGCTGTTATGGCCGTTCCGGCCCATGACCAGAGGGATTTTGAGTTTGCCAAAAAATACAATCTTCCCATTCGCGTTGTCATCCTGCCCCAGGATAAAGACCTTTCTCCTGAAAAGATGGAAGAGGCATGGGAGGGCCCGGGAAGGCTTGTAAATTCCAATGAATTTAATGGCCTGGACAATGAAAGGGCCAAAGAAGAAATCACCAAGTATCTTTCAGAAAAAGGGCTTGGGCAAAAAAAGGTCACTTACAGACTAAGGGACTGGGGCATTTCAAGGCAGAGATACTGGGGTGCCCCCATTCCCATTATCCATTGCAAGGATTGTGGCCCAGTTCCTGTCAAAAAAGAGGACCTTCCTGTTGAGCTTCCGGCAGATGTGGAATTTGACCCCACAGGCAAATCCCCCCTTCCAGAATGTGAGGCCTTTTTTAGGGCAAAATGCCCAAGATGCGGAAAGGACGCCAGGAGGGAGACAGACACCATGGACACCTTTGTTGAATCCTCCTGGTATTTTGCTAGATATGTCTGCCCTGATGATGACACCAAAGGGCTTGACAGGGAACGGGTGGATAAGTGGCTTCCTGTTGATCAGTATATTGGCGGGATTGAACATGCCATTTTGCACCTTCTCTATTCAAGGTTTTTTACAAAGGTCCTTCGGGATCTTGGTTATCTTTCTGTGGATGAGCCCTTTGAAAGGCTTCTTACCCAGGGAATGGTCCTTAAGGACGGGGCAAAGATGTCAAAATCAAAGGGTAACGTGGTGGACCCGGATGCCATGATTAAAAAATATGGCGCGGACACCGTTAGGCTCTTTATCCTTTTTGCGGCCCCGCCTGAAAGGGACCTTGAGTGGAGCGACAGGGGGGTGGAAGGTGCCCACAGGTTCATACACAGGCTTTGGAGGATTGTTACAGAAAATCTCGAGGAACTGAGATCGGCAAGCCAAGGGAAAATTGATCTAAAGGCCTATTGTGATAAGGTTTCTTCTGTCAAATCCCTAAGGCAAAAGACCCATCAGACCATTAAAAAGGTGACGGAGGATTTTGAAAGGTATCATTTCAATACGGCCATAAGTGCGGTAATGGAGCTTGTAAATCAAATGATGGCTGAAATCCAGGATGAATCCATCAAGAAGGATGACGGTTTTTGGGCTGTCTTCAGGGAGGCAGTTGAATCAAGCCTTTTATTGCTTTCCCCGATAATTCCCCATGTAAGCTCTGAGCTATGGGGCTTTTTGGGGCATGAAAGGCTATTGGTTGAAGAGCCCTGGCCGGTTGCAGATGAGGAGGTGGCTAAGGTTGATGAAGTTACTGTGGTTGTCCAGGTAAATGGAAAGGTAAGGGGCAAGATAAAGGTACCTGTCGGTATTTCAAAGGAAGAAGCCTTAGAGCTTTCAACGGGCGAGGCCAATGTAAGGAAATTTATCTCTGATAAGGAGATAAGAAAGGTAATTTATGTGCCCAATAAGATTTTGAACATCGTGGTTGGATAAGGTGTTACAATCTAAATCTTTTCTTAAATTTTTGCCCCTGATGCTATTAATTGCTTCTTGCGGCTATCACAGGCAGGAGACAGATGTCCAGTTGCCTAACTGGATAAGAACCATTTACATTGCACCCTGGAAAAATAATAGCACAGAGCTTCATCTTGGCCAGTGGATTACGGATGAGCTTAGAGAGCGCTTTTTGCAGGATTCTGGGCTTACCCTGGTTCCAAAGGAGGAGGCAGATGTCATCCTTTCAGGAAAGGTGATTAGTGCCTATACTACCGGCCTTTCTTATGTGAGATACGATATAGCAGTTGAAAGGCGCATTGGTGTTGAGTGTGAGGTAAAACTGGTAGATGCAAAGACAGGGAAAGAAATATGGAAGAGTCCGCCCATTGTCCGAGAAGAGGGTTTCTATGTGGGAAAGGATATTATAAAGACAGAAGACCTTAAAAATATCACCTTAAAAAAGATAAGCGAGGATATAGCAGAAATAATCCACCACAGGATTGCCGGTGTGTATTAAAAAACGAAACCTAAAAAACGATCATAAAATACAAAAGGCCCCTTCGCCCGGGGCCCTTTGTATTCTCAAAACTCAGAAAATCTTTTGACTAGACACAACCGGTTGGCTTTGGAAGACCTGCCATCTTACAAGCTCCCTTACCTGGTCCTGATGGAAAGAGCTCATAGATTTTCTTCAAAGGATAACCGGTTGTCTTGGACAGGATCCTGACCATAGGAGCAATTCCGTTCTTCTTGAAGTAGTCCTGAAGAACATCGATGATCTTTTTGTGATCCTCAGTCAATTCACTGATTCCTTCCTGCTCCATAACATATTCGACCCAGTTCTCGTCCCACTCTTCCATTCCTTTGACCAAGAACCCGTCTTCGTCAACTTCATAAGTCTTGCCTTTGTACTCTACAGTTGCCATATTGCCCTCCTTTAGGATTATTATCTTATGTCCATTTTATTTACAGACGTCATGTAATTACTATAATGAAAACTCTTTGTCAAGGTTAGTTAAAAATTTTTCAATTTCTCTCTTCAGTGAAATTTTTAATATTTATAGTAAGTTACATCAGTAACAATTTGTATGTTAAGGAATTTTTTGAATGGTCATTCATTTTTTAGTTTCCATGTTGTCTTCTATCTATGGGTAAAAGGATGATTATTCGCCCATTATTTTTTAGCCGTCCTGCAAGGGAAAGGGCCCTTTTCCCAGTTCCAACGAAAAGATCTGCCCGAAATGGCCCTTTTATCGCGCTTCCTGTGTCGTGATTAAATCCTATAAGGGCTATCACCCCATTTCCCGGGTCATTAAGCCATTCAAGAGGCGTCTTTACATCCGGAAGCCTAAAAATAATTAAAACTGGGATGCCAGGAGGATAAAATTTTGAGTCAAGGGCCAAGGAAGCCCCGGAAACGATAACCTTGCCATAACTCCCTATCGGCCCTTTATCTTCCCATTTGAAAAAGACATAACGTTCGTTTTGGTATAATATATTTTTGAATTTTTCTGGATTCTTTTGTGCAAATTCCCTTATATCATCCCAGGTAACACCATGCCCTTTAATCAAGCCCTTTTTTATGAGGATCTTACCGATGCTTTCATATTTTCTGCCATTACTTGCGGCATAGTGAATAAACCTTTTTTGCCCCTTAAGGTCGATTATGCCTGAACCTTGAATCTGTAGTTCCAGTAGCTCTACTTCATCCCTTAACCAGCAAAGCACAGGGTATGTTGAGGCCCTTTTTTCAATCTGGGAACGGGTGTAATAGGGGATAAGCCTTTTTCCAAGGATTCGCCCCCAAAGGCTTATTCCTGGAAGATCTTCAGAAAAGTCCCTTAAACGTACCCTTACAAGGTCCCGTGGCCAAGAAAAGACAGGTACGGTGAATTCCTCTGTCCTTTCCAGGGAACCCGAAAATTCTGGTTGATAATAGCCTGTAAGAAGTAGCCTTTTGTTTTGTTGACCGCTTTTAATTTCATAGGGAATAAAGCACCTTTTTAGTGCTTCCCTTTCAGGAATTCCCCTGGACAAAAGGCCCTTAAAAACTATTAGGGCCCTTACATAATCTTCCTTTGGCACTTTTTTCCCGAAAATGGTCATTATATCAGGTGCCCTTTTTTTTATGATATCTATGCTCTTTTGGATGGCCTCAATCAAAAATCTGGTTTCTGGATTGATACGGGCCTTGATGGAGTCAGAGTCAATCTTTTCAAGCCTTATTCCCTTTGGCCTAGGATATGGCAGCCATTTAAAGAAAAAAAGGGCCAGAAGCACGGTAAAAAGTGCCACCGACCCTGAAAATATCAAAAGGGTTTTCTTAGAGACCTGTAGCTTCAACCTGTTTTTTTACTGCCTCAACGGACTTTGAAAGGGCATCCCTTTCTTCCTGGGTCAAAGGAAATTCAACTATCCTTTCAACCCCCTTTCTGCCAAGTACCACAGGGACGCCCAAAAACACGCCGCTTATTCCAAACTCTCCTTCAAGATATGCAGCACATGGAAGGACCCTTTTTTCATCAAGAAGGATTGACTGGGCCATCTCAATGGCGCAAAGTCCAGGGGTAGTAAAGGCGCTTCCTGTTTTAAGATGCTCTACAATTTCTCCCCCGCCAAACTTGGTCCGATGGACAATTTCCTCAAGTTCCTTTTTTGAAAGAAGGTCTTCAACAGGGATACCAGCTACACTTGCAAGCCTTGTAAGAGGAAGCATGTTGTCTCCGTGGATGCCCATGACAAGGGCAGTAACGTCCTTTGGGGCAACTCCTAGGGCCTGGGCAAGAAAGGTCCTGTATCTTGATGAGTCAAGGACACCGGCCATTCCAACCACCCTGTTTTTGGGAAACCCGGATACCTTAAATACCGTATATACCATTGCGTCTATTGGATTTGTGACCACTATTATTATGGTATCTGGGCTGAATTTCACTATATTTTCAGTAACTTTCTTGACTATTTCCACATTTTTCTGTAAAAGGTCATCTCTTGACATGCCGGGTTTTCTGGCAAGCCCTGCCGTTATTATAACAACATTTGATTCCCTGGTATCTTCGTAAGAACAGGTTCCCACAATTTTCCCAGTAAAGCCGCAAAGGGGGGCGCTTTGGCTTATATCCAGGGCCTTTCCCTGGGGTATTCCCTCGATTACATCCACAAGAACGATCTCATCTGCAATATTTCTGCTAACGGCCCAGTGGGCAGCAGAGGTTCCAACAGCACCTGAACCGACAATGGTGAGTTTTCCCTTTGGCATCTCATCTTCTCCTTTCATAGTAATACGGATAGTAATTTTGCGGGTAATAATAGGGCCTTGGGGAGTACTGGGGCCTAATCTGTCTTTGGCCCCTTTCGTAAAGGTATCTTTGATAATAGCTCATGGCCTCTGGCATGAGTTGCTGAAGCTGCTGTATCCTTGCCGCATCAGACGGGTGGGTGCTTAATAGCTCGGGCGGCCTAGGTTTTCCGCGGGATGCCTTCATCATTCTTTGCCAGAAGGGGATTGCATATCTGGGGTCATAACCGGCAATGGCCATAAAGATTAGTCCAAGATGGTCTGCCTCATACTCTTGTGTCCGGCTATAGGGCAACAATACCCCAAGGTTTGCGCCAATGCCGTAAAGTTGCAAAAATAGCCTTCTTGTGGCCGGATTTGAGCCTCCAGACATCATTGCTATTGCCTCTGCCCCAAGCTGAAGGAGAAGCTCCTGGCTAAGCCTTTCAGCCGCATGGTTTGCAACTGCATGGGCAATCTCATGTCCAAGGACAACTGCAAGCCCTGTTTCATCCCTTGCAATGGGCAAAAGCCCTGAATACACCACAACCTTTCCCCCTGGCATACACCATGCGTTAATCTTCTTGTCACATACCAGGTTAAATTCCCACCTGAATCCCCTTATCCTGTATGATTGCCCCCTTTCATAGAGAAATCTCTCAACGGCCTGTCTTATCCTGTTGCCTACCCGTCTCACCATATGGACCTTTCGGGGGTCAGTGCAAAGCCTGTGCTTTTGGAGAAACTGCCTGTAGGCCTTTTCACTCATCGCAATAAGCTGGCTGTCAGGGACAAGGGCAAGCTGGCTCCGGCCAGTCACAGGGACCTGTGCGCAGGATGCAAAGAGGAGGACCAAAAAGAATGACAGAAAAATTTGTATGAAAAGGGCCTTTGGTCTCAAGTAAGGGTTCTCCAAAAAGCTTTTTAGATGAGCTTACAAAATCGAGCCTTTTTTGTCCATTTCAAGTTTTAAATTGTAAGGATTGGGGATTAAAAGGACTGTGCCAGGATATCCTCCTGGCACAGTTTTGATAAATTCTTTATGGCTAGCTAAGCTTTTTTGAACTAATAGGTAAGGGCCTGGTCGGCATTCATGACCTCATTTATGAGCTTTCCTGCTTTAACGAGCTCGCATCCTTCAACAAGCTGGGACTTGTCAATCTTTCTTTCCTCAATGCATGGAATACAAACAAATATCTTTCCCCCAAGGGGCTTTATGCCATCCACAAGCTCCTTTAGGCGCTTTAGGCCAGGGCTTATGATGTGTTCATACATGCCCTTTGTACAGCACATGACGCCCTTTCCCTGAAAGACCACAGTTACCTCTACATCCATGGCAAGGGCCGCATTTGCAACTACAAGTCCTAGGGTTGCCTTTTCCGGGTCATCAAGCCCGTGGGTAATTATTACAACCAGTTTTTTCCCAGCAATTGACTCAGCCATTTTTGACCTCCTTTTTTATCAAATATTTTAAAAGGTGAGGTAATTTCTCCGTTTTTTTTAGTGTCCGGTGGAAAACTTCTAGTTTTTGTAAAGGCCCTTAAACACATAATGCCAGATCCTCAACCCTGGCACCAGAGCCACATGCCTCTTTAAGGTTCAAATGACATATTGGGCACATGGTGACAATGGTTTTTGCCTCCTTTGTGAGCTCATCCACCCGGTTTTTGGCAACTTCCCTTGCCTTTTCAGGAAAGATGGATTCGGCAGGACCTCCACAGCAATGGGTTATCTCACCTGAAAACCTGGGCTCCCTAATCCTTGCCCCTGCCCTTTTTAAAAGCCTTCTTGGAGCCTCAATGACATCAAGATACCTTGCATAGACACAGGAGTCATGGATTACAACCTCCTCGTCTTTCTTTGCTTTTAGCCCCTTGGCCCCCTTTTCCACCAGTAATTCAAGATAGGATTTGACCTCAAAATCAAAACCCTTTACTGCCTTTGGATATACCCTTTTAAGCATGTCAGTTGAATGGGGATCAACTGTGATTATGGTCTTTACCCCATCCTTTTTAAAGGTCTCTAAAAGCCTTCTTGTATGTTCCTTAAAGACCCTTTCAAGGCCAAGGTCATGGGCCAGGGTGCCTGCATAAAGCTCCTTTTCATACAGATAACCCGGCTCTATCCCGTTTTGCCTCAAATGGGCAACAATCTTTTTCAAAACTCCAAAGTAGTAGTCCCTCTCCTCCCTTTTTACAGCGCCAATTGTCCCCAGGAAGGATACATTGATTACGGGGTTTATGAGCAAAATTATCCTAATGAGTTTTTCGGAGAATCTTGACGGAATCCCCCTTTGCCGCCTTTGAAGTGCCAGAAGGTATGGCACTATCTGATACATCTGTCCGGTATAGAGAATGGTCTCTCCACCCCTTTTAAGGCCAAGGCCCTTAGCCCATCTTGTATGGATAAAACCTGGAAGGGGCAGGGCACTTTTTCTCTTTTGGATATTTTGGGAAAGGAGAGTCAAAACTGCTATTTTCTGGTTCATGGGTCTTGTTTCCATCTTATATTTTAAAAAACCTTTCTGTAAAATAGGTCCTTAAGATTCTGATATTTTCACTGATTTTTACCCCCTGGGGGCAGTTGGCCTCACACATCCTGCAAAGAAGACAGGAATAGATGGCATCTTCTGCCTCCTTCAATTTTTCTTCTGAGCCAAGGAGGCTAAAACGAAATATCTCTCTCGGCAAAATCTTCAGCCCCATGGGGCAAAGGGCCGTGCATGTTCCACAGCTAAAACACTGGTTGGCGTTAAAATCTCCGTATCTTTCTATCTCCTTTTTAAGTTGTGGATTTACCCTTATCATTTGCCTTTGACCCCGTATTTGAAATAGCGTTCCCTTCTTTCCTTGGGAAGCTCTTCAATAAGTCCGTATCTTCTCATGGCCATGACATACATTGTGGCATCGGCACTTGGTATCCCAAGGGCCTTAGCAATCTCAGGGATGGTCTTTGGCCCCTGGGTCTCCAAAAGCTCCAGTATGGCACTTTGAAGGCCCATTTCTGCTTGGTATCTTTCAAGTGAGTTCTTGTTAATCAGAGACATCTTCATATCCCTCTATAAGTGCATCAATCATTGAACGCATGGTCTCATGCTCATAACCCCTTATCTGAAGGGCCTCTTTGGGGCAAATGGGGACGCATGCGCCTTCGCCCTTGCAAAGGGCCTCATTTATCACCGCAATCTTTTTGCCCGATTCCTCCCTTATGGAGATGGCCCCGTAGGGGCAGATATCTTCACAAAGGCCGCATCCATCACACCTTTCAGAAAGAACCTCTGCCACAAAGGGCTCTATCTTCACCGAGCCTGTAAGAATCATTGCCCCTGCCTTTGCCGCAGCTGCCATTGCGCTTATGGTGCTTTCCTGGGAGGTCTTTGGCCCCTGGGCACATCCTCCAATAAAGATGCCGTCAACTACTGTCTCAACAGGCCTTAGCTTTGGATGTATTTCATTGTAAAAGCCTTCCTTGCCAACAGGAATCTTTAAAATGTCCGTAAGCTCCCTGTTTGGAGAAGGCTCAAGGCCTGTTACAAGGCAGACAAGATCGCTTTCAATCTCTATTTCTTCCTTTGATGTCAAAAGGTCAGAGACCTTAACTACCGGCCTTTCCCCTTCAAATTCTATTTCAGGCATGGCCTTTGGTGAAAACCTTATGAAGATGGAGCCCCTTGAAAGGGCCCTTTTGTATTCTTCTTCATAGCTTCCGTATGTCCTTATGTCCCTAAAAAGATGAAACTGTGAGATACCGGGCCATTTTTCATGTATGAGATTTGATGTGTGGATTGCCGCTGTGCAGCAGTACCTTGAGCAATAGGTATGCTCCTTATCCCTTGAGCCCACACAGTAGATGTAGGTTATGGTCTCAACCTCTTTTCCATTGACCCTTAGATGTCTAAATTCCCTTTGGGAGGAAATTATGTCCAGAAGCTCTTTAAGGGTCACAATACCTGGCCTTCCATAACCCCACGCCCCTTCCTTTGGTCTATAGGCAATGGCCCCTGTGGCAACGATTATGGCGCCAACTGAAAGATTTACGGTCTCCCCGTTTGAAACCCTTATATCAACGGAAAAGTCTCCAACACTTCCCCTTTTTTCAATTACCTTTGCACCAAGATAAAGGGCTATGTTATGAGATGCCCTTATCTCCTCATAAAGCGCCTTTACTGTTTCCCTTCCATCCTGGCCTGTGGGGAAAAGGCTTTCCCTTTTCTTTATAAGTCCACCAACCTCCTTTTCCCTTTCAACAAGGTGCACATTTATCCCCATCCTTGAAAGGGATATGGCAGCCTTCATACCGGCAATTCCTGCCCCAATCACAAGGACGGCCGGATGCGTCTTTGTAACAATGGGCTCAAGGGCCCTTGCATGAAGAGTCTTTTGGATTCCTGCCCGAACAAGCCTTGCGGCCTTCCTTGTGGCCTCTTCCCTGTTGTGGGTATGTGCCCAGGAGCATTGCTCCCTAATGTTCACCTGGGTGTATTTGTATGGGTTTAGCCCTGCCCTTTTGGCCATGGCCCTAAAGGTATTCTGGTGAAGTTTAGGGGAGCAGGAGGCAATAACAATGCCGTCAAGTCTCTCCTTTTTTATGATGGAGATCATCTCTTCCTGGGCGGCGTCTGAGCATGAGAACATGTTGGTCTTTGCCACCCTCACTCCAGGAAGCCCTTCCACAGACTCGCGAATCCCTTCCACATCCACATAGTCTGAGATGTTTCCACCGCAATGGCAGATAAAAACGCCTATCTTTTGCTCACTCATGGCCTTTATCCCTCCAGGGCCTTAAGGTGTGCGGCTATCTGGGCAGAGGCAGCCCCTGCGTGGAGCACCGAGTCCGGAATGTCCTTTGGCCCAGATGCTGCTCCTGCCACAAAGACCCCTTTGATGTTTGTAAGGCATGGATCATCAATCTGTCGCATCTCTTTAAAAAAACTGAGCCTATCAAGCAAAATCTCTTCCTCCGAGCCTATGAGCCTTTTTATTTCCGGATTTGCCATTGCCCCTACTGCAAGGACCACAAGGTCATGCTTTGCCCTTTTAAGTCCGCCCTTTCTTTCCATGTCCTCGTAGTAAAGGTAAAGGTCCTGGTTCGGGGCCTCATCAATCCTTGCAATCTTTCCCTTTATGAAATTTACTCCCATTCCCTTTGCCTGCTGGTAAAATTCCTCGTATCCCTTTCCAAAGGCCCTTATGTCTATGTAGTAGATGGTAATTTCTGCAATGGGCAGTGCACCCATTATGAGCTGTGCCTGTTTTATTGAATACATGCAGCAGATCCTTGAACACCAGGGGTTTCCGCTTGTCTCATCCCTTGAGCCTGCACAAAGGACAATGGCAATGTTTCCGGGCACCTTTCCGTCACTTGGCCTTAAAACTGCGTTATAGGGCCTTGTGGGGGCAAGGAGTCTATCCATCTGCATGGCAGTTATCACATTTGGAAAGTTTGCATAGCCTGTAAGGGGCCTTTTGGACGGGTCAAAGAGCCTAAAGCCTGTTGCAATAAGGACTGCCCCGGCATCAATGATAAATTTTTCCGGTTTCATGGAAAAGTCTATTGCATCGGCAGGGCATGTCTCAACGCACTGAAAACACTGGGAGCATACCGCACAGTCTAGGCAGGAAGAGGCAGCCTTTATGGCTTCTTTTTCATCTTTAAAGACTTGGGAGGAAGGCCTTTTTATCTTGAGGGCCTTTCCCTTTTCCGTATGTCCAAGGGTCCCTTCGGTGGAAATGGACTTTGGGGCCTTATTGAACAAAAATTTATAGATGGAATAGGCTGCGCGCTTTCCTAGGCCAATGGCATTTGTCACCATAAAGGGACCTGTCACACAGTCTCCTCCTGAAAAGACAGAAGGAATGCTGGTTGAAAGATCCTTTTCATCCACCTTTATAAAGCCGTTTTCATCAAAAAGCTCGTCATCCTTAAGGCACTTTTGAGTCTTTAGCCCAATTGCAGTAATAAGAAGGTCACAGTCAAAGACCTCTGTCTTTGATTTATCAAGGATTGGGGCCTCTCTTCCTGATTCATCCCTTTCGCCAAGCCTTACCTCACAGGATAAGACCCCTTTGACCCTTCCATTTTCTTCCAGCACCTTTAGGGGTGCCTTTCTAAAGATAAATTCCACCCCATCCTTTAGGGCCTCTTCCACTTCAAAGGCATAGGCAGGCATGTGCCTTTTATCCCTTCTGTAAAGGACCCTCACACTCTTTGCACCGCACTTTAATGCAGTCCTTGCACAATCTATGGCCACGTTTCCCCCGCCTATGACAACAACGCTTTTTCCTTCAAGGGAAAGGCCATTTTCCGAAAGGTTATATCTTCTTAGAAACTCAAGGGAAGTAAGGGAGTTTTCAATATCCTCCCCCTCTATCCCGAGTCTTCTTGGAGAACCTGTCCCTATGGCGACAAAGACCGCATCAAAGCCCTTTTCCTCAAGAAGCCCCTTTGCGGAATCTATTTGGGTATCTGTTTCTATCTTTACGCCAAGGGCCCTTATCTCCTCAATATCCCTTTTAAGGATTTTTCTTGGAAGCCTCCACTTGGGGATTCCGTAAAATAAAAGCCCGCCTGGCTCCTTTTCCCTTTCAAAGATGGTTACATCCAGGCCAAGGCGTGCAAGATGATAGGCGCAGCTAAGGCCCGAAGGCCCTGAGCCTACAACTGCAACCCTTTTACCGGTCTTTTCCTCCGGCTCCTTTCCAAGGGGCTTTTCATTGAGATAATAGTTATCCACCAAAAAGCCCTTTAATGCCCTTATGGGGACCTGTTTTCCGGTTTTTAGCCCCCTTGTGCACCTTGCCTCGCAGGGGGCATAACACACCCTGCTCAAGGTTCCCACAAGTGGGGCATCCATGAGATGCCTTTTTATGGCCTTCTTGAACTTTCCATTTCTTACAAGGGCCACATATCCGTGGGGTCTAACTCCTGCCGGGCAGGTATTTGAACACGGGGAAAGGCCCCTTTTTTCCACCACTGCCTTTTTTGGCACTGCCTGGGGAAAGGGGATGTAAATGGCCCTTCTTGCAATAAGACCGTCATTGAACTGGTCAGGTCTTGCAACCGTGCAGGCCTTTTCGCACTGGCCGCATCCCGTGCATTTGGACGGGTCAACAAAAGTTGGCCTTTTGGTTACCTTCACCTCAACCCTTCCGTCCTCCAAGGGCGTGATGGAATCTACCTTTGAATAGGTAAAAAGGGTTATGTTCGGGTGGTTCTGGGTGGCAGCCATCTTGGGCGTGGAAATACAGCTTGAGCAGTCAAGGGTCGGAAATACCTTGCTCAAAAGTATCATCTTTCCGCCAATACTTGCCTCCTTTTCCACAAGAAGGCACTTAAAGCCCATGTCCCCAAGGGTAAGGGCTGCCTCCATTCCTGCAATTCCGCCTCCTATGACCACACAGTCAAATCTCTTCCTGTTTTCAGCCATTTTCATCCCCGGCTTCAAGTTTTTTCAAGGCCTCGTCAAAACGCTTCATGTGATTGACAAAGGCCTCGGAACATACCGAGCAGATGGCGGCCATCTTAAGGCGCCGTGGGTCATGGCCGTTTTCTTCAAGGAGTTTTTGGGCTGCACTTACCACCTTCCCTGTCCTTGCGGTACAGTCTTCAAGGTATGCGCAATCGGTGCCATCTGCTGCAATAAACACCCCGTCAAAGCCCTTTGAAATGGCATGAAGTATCCATCTTGGGTCAATGCCGCTTGAACAGGGGACACTTATCACAGATACCCCTGTTGGATAGTCCATGTGGGATGCCCCGGCCATGTCTATGCCAGGGTCTGAGATGTTATTGGTGGAAAAGACAAGTATCTTTGACATTAGTCCTCAGCCTTTTTGACAAAAAGACGCCAGTAGCCTGCCTCTTCAATTGTGCCTAAAAACTCGTGGCCTGCGTTTTCCGCCCAGAGGGGAAGGTCATCATTTGTGCCCTCATCCGATGACTGAACCTCCAGGATTCCGCCTGGCGGAACATCTGCAATGGCCCTTTTTGCCTCAAGAAGGGGGCCAGGACATGCAGTTCCCCTTGCATCCACAACTACATCTGCCTTGATTGTTGATAGATCTACAGACATGGCTTCCTCCTTTTCTTGGTTATTTATTTGAAATTGACGCCATTTTCATATCTTCCATTTGCCTTGCAAGCCTCCCTTGGCTCTTTAGCCTGTCCAAAAGCGCCGCCCTTATGAGGTCACAGGCCCTTGGAATGCGACTGTCTAAGATGGTGTAGATTATTGAAGGGCCTTCTTTCCTGGCGGTCACAATTCCCTTTTCCCTTAATCTTGCAAGGTGCTGGCTCGTGTTTGCCACAGTTATCCCAAGTTCCTTGGCAATCTCGCCCACCTTTTTATCTCCCCTTGAAAGAAGATAGAGGATCATGAGCCTTTTTGGGTTTGCAAGGACCTTGCAAACCTCGGCATGTTCGTAAAAAACCTTTGGGTTTAATTCTGTTAATTCTGTCTCACCCATTAACCCTAAGTTTTTCCCCTCCAGTTAACCATTTTCGAAGTATCGAAACTTCTTAAATAGAGTTTAGGTATCTTTTTTTGATTGTCAAGACAAAAAATCAAAAAAATCAAGTAGTTAACTAATATACAAATTAATAAGCACCCATAAATTAGACCTAGAACAAAAGAAAATTTTTATCCTATGCTCAAAAAAATATTGACATGCCCTTCCTTGCCTCATACTTTTTTGTCAAAAAATCCCTCGGGGGAAGACATGAAGATTGCCATCAGCGCAAAAGGAACAGAACTAGATTCCACAGTAGATCCAAGGTTTGGAAGGGCATCATACTTTATCATCGTAGATTCGGATTCAGGAAGGATACTGGATGTCATTGACAACTCCTCAGGGAAGGAGGCCCCCCATGGCGCTGGAATAAATGCAGCCGCACTTGTTGCCGAAAGGGGGGTGGATGTGGTTCTTACAGGGCGGGTTGGCCCAAAGGCCTTTTCTGTCCTTAGTGCAGGAGGCATAAAGGTCGTTTCGGAGATGGAGGGCACTGTAAAGGAGGCCCTTGAAAGATTTTTAAACGAAAAACCTCAATATTCAAAGGGCCCTGACGGGGACGGCCATTTTTCAGGATAATGAAGATTGCAGTTGCAAGCGGAAAAGGAGGGACCGGAAAGACTTCAGTGGCAGTGGCTCTTACTCTTTCCCTCAAGGGGGATGTGACCTTTATTGACTGCGATGTGGAAGAGCCAAACGCCCATATCTTTATAAATCCAGAGATAACTTCAAAAAGGGATTTTTACCTTGAAGTGCCTGAAATAGATGAAAAAAGGTGCAACTTTTGTGGAAAGTGCAAGGAAATTTGTAGATTCAATGCAATAGTCTCCTTTAAAAGGACCATCATGGCCTTTAAAGACATGTGCCATTCCTGCGGAGGATGTTTCCTTGTCTGTGATCAGAAGGCCATATCCCCTGGAAAAAGGCTTGTTGGGGAGATCCTTCATGGAAATGGAAAAGGCATAGATTTTTTTATGGGAAGGCTTCGGGTTGGAGAGGCCATGAGCTCTCCCCTTATAAAGGAGCTAAAAAGGGAGGCCCTTTCGAAAAAAAATGGGTTTTTTGTCCTTGATGCACCGCCTGGAACCTCTTGTCCGGTAATAAAGACCGTAAGGGATGTGGATTATGTAATCCTTGTGACAGAACCAACACCCTTTGGCCTTTATGACCTTTCCCTTGCGGTAAAGACCATAAGAGAGCTTTCCATTCCAATGGGGGTAGTCATAAATAAGGCCGGGCTTGGCATAGATGATGAGATTAGGAATTGGTGCAGGAAAAACCAATTAAGGGTCCTTATGGAAATACCCTTTTCAAGAGAGGTTGCCTCTTCCTATTCAAAGGGCCAGAGCCTTGTCCATGCGGACGAGGGTCTAAGGGAAAGCTTCTTGAAGTTAGTTAAGGAGATTTTAGGGTGAAGGAGCTACTTGTTCTAAGTGGAAAGGGAGGCACTGGAAAGACTACACTTACCGCAAGTTTTGCGCACCTTTCAAAAGGATGTGTTATAGCTGACTGTGACGTTGATGCCCCTGACCTTCACCTATTGCTAAGACCAAGGATTGAAGAACGGGAGGAATTTCAATCTGGGGTTATGGCTGCGGTCATGGAAGAAAGGTGTACAGGGTGCGGCATATGTGAAGGGCTTTGCCGTTTTGACGCCATAAAGGTCAATGATGTGGCAAAGGTTGATGAGCTTTCCTGTGAAGGCTGTGGCATTTGTGCATATTTTTGCAAGGAAAAGGCAATCCTTTTAAAGGACAGGGAATGCGGCTATTTTTTTAGATCCTCAACAAGGTTTGGAACCCTTTGCCATGCAGAGCTTAAGCCAGGCGAGGAGAATTCAGGAAAGCTTGTTGCCCATGTAAAGGAGATGGCAAGAAAGACCTGTGAGAGTCAAGGTCTGGAGCTCCTCATTATTGATGGGCCTCCTGGTATAGGATGTCCTGTAATAGCGTCCTTTTCAGGGGTAAATCATGTCGTCATTGTCACAGAGCCAACAGCCTCGGGGCTTCATGATCTTGAAAGGGTCATCTCCCTTTCAAGGCACTTTAAGGTTCCTTTCTCTGTTGTCATCAACAAGTGGGACCTAAATAGGGAGGTGTCTAAAGAGATTGAAAAAAGGTGTATGGAGCTTGGGGCAGAATTCCTTGGAAGGATCGAATTTGATGAAAATGTGGTAAAGGCAATTTTGGAAGGAAAGGCAGTTACTGAATTTAAAGATTGCAAGGTTTCAAAAAGTATAGCAAATATCTGGCTCAAGATTCAAAAAAGATTATGGGAGGAACAAAGTGAGCCAAGAAAACAGTGAAAAGAAAAAGCAATCAAATCCTGTTTTGAGTGAGCAGGACAAAAAGATAAAGGAGAAGCTTTCCCAGATAGAGCATAAGATTATGGTCATGAGCGGAAAGGGCGGAGTTGGTAAAAGCACTGTCTCAATCAACCTTGCCATAGGCCTTTCCCTTCAAAACTTCTACGTTGGCCTTCTTGATATAGACATCCACGGGCCAAATGTCCCAAAGATGCTTGGTGTTGAAAAGGGAGAGCTTCAAAGAAGGCCGGACGGGACCGTTGGACCTGTCTATTATTCTCCAAATCTTAAGTTCATGTCCGTTGAGCCCCTTTTGCCCGACAAGGACTCGGCAGTCATGTGGCGCGGGCCAATGAAGATGTCTGCCATAAGGCAATTCATCTATGACATAGAGTGGGGAAAACTTGACTATCTCGTGATGGATGCGCCTCCTGGAACAGGGGATGAGCAGATGACTATTGCCCAGATCATTCCAGATGCCTATGCGGTTGTTGTAACCACTCCCCAGGAGGTTGCCCTTCTCGATGTGAGAAAGTCCATAAACTTCTGCAAAAAGGTTGGGATGCCCATTATTGGCATTGTGGAGAACATGAGCGGTATGATCTGCCCCCACTGCGGAAAGGCCATAGATGTCTTTAAACGTGGCGGCGGAGAAAGGCTTTCAGAGGAGCTTGGAATCCCGTTTCTTGGAAAGATACCTGTTGACCCTAGGATTGTTACAACAGGCGATGCCGGAAAGCCCATAATGGCCATGTATCCCAACAGTCACACCGCCGAGGCCTTTGAAAAGGTGGTCCAGAACGTGATAAATGTTACCCAGACCATGGCCTTGAGGAAAAAGGAGGACGAAGAAACTGCCAAAAAGGAGGAATGAGGCATGAAGATAGCCCTTCCTGTTGAAAATGGACTTCTTTGCGGGCACTTTGGACATGCTCCCCAGTTTGCAATCGTCAGCGTGGAGGAAGGAAGGGTTACAGAAAGTGAGATCAGGACCCCTCCTCCCCACGAGCCAGGGGTGCTTCCAAGGTGGCTGAAGGAGCTTGGGGTAAGCCACATAATCTGTGGCGGAATTGGCGCAAGGGCCGTTGAGCTTTTGAACCAGTCAGGCATTGAGGTAATTGCAGGTGTTGGCCAGGATGACCCTTCAAGACTCGTTAAGGCCCTTTTAAGGGGAGAGCTTAAGGGAGCTACCGGTCCTACTTGCGGCGGTCACGGACACGGAAAGGGCCAGTGCCAGCACTAATTAAGAGGTGAAAAGATGCCCATTTATGAATACAGGTGCCTTGAATGTGACAGAGTTTCAGAGATACTTGTCTTTTCAAGTATCGAGCCCGAATGCCCCTTTTGTGGCTCAAAGAGGCTAAAAAAGATCATGTCTCCAACCTCATCCCTTACCGGAAGGTCAAAAAGCACCCTTCCGGGCCCAGGGGATACGGGCTGCTGTGGAAATAGGCCTGGTGAAAGCCCAAATTGCTCAGGGCCTGGCTCCTGCTGTGGAAAAGTCTAGCTTCCTTTGAATAAAAAGGAAATAAAAAGTCTAAAAAGGGGGCTTGAAGGCCTTTATAAACGCTATAACAAAAGGTGCTATGTAAGCCCAGACCCCCTTGAATTTCTCTATAACTACAAAAACCCCCTTGACAGGGAAGTAGTTGGGCTTATTGCCTCATCTCTTGCCTATGGAAGGGTAGCCCAGATCCTTTCTGCAGTGCGCCTTCTTTTAAAGCCAATGGGAAAAGGCCCCAGGGACTTTCTCCTTTCTATTAGCGATAAAGATCTAGAGGCCCTTTTTTCAGATTATAACCACAGGTTTACCAAGGGGCCTGAAATTGTGGCCTTTTTAAAGGCACTACAAAGGGCCATTAAAAAATATGGAAGCCTTGAGGGCCTTTTTTCAATGGGTGATTCCATTAAGGAAAAAGGTGTTGAAAGGACAGTTTCAAGGGTTACAGGCGCAGTCCATGAGCTTTTATCCCTTGGAGGTCTAGAAAAAAGCTTCCTTTTGCCAGACCCACTAAAAAAGAGCGCCTGTAAAAGGTTATTTCTATTTTTAAGATGGATGGTTAGAAGGGACGAGGTGGACCCTGGCGGCTGGAAAAGCTTTTCTCCCTCTGAACTCATTGTTCCCCTGGACACCCACATGTTTCACATATCAAAGTCCCTTGGCCTTACCCAAAAAAGACAGGCAAGCCTAAAAACAGCAATTGAGATCACAAATGCCTTTAGGGCCATAAACCCCGAGGACCCTGTAAAGTATGATTTTGTCCTAACCCGGTTCGGGATAAGGGATGAGCTTTCAAGGTCCGAGGTGCCCGATCTTGTTTTAGGATAACTTCCTTTTCCCCTTTGATGTAGTCCTAATAAACTTTTCCTTTAAACAAAAGGCGGTTCTATGTTAATCAAGAGCCATGCAATTTTTCCTTGGTTCTCCAAAAAGGGCCCTTAGATACTACTGGCTGAGGCTCATAAGGCTTAGGGGAAACCCCTTTTTCATTGCAAGGGGGCTTGCAGTAGGGACCTTTGTGGGGGTTACTCCAACCATCCCCTTTCACACCATCTTGACTATTGGCCTTTGCACCCTTTTTAGGGGAAATATCCTGGCCGGAATTATTGCCAACTGGATAGTGAGCAATCCTGTCTCCATCCCTTTCGAATACTACCTTTCATGGAAGGTGGGCGTGTGGATAACAGGCTCTGACATTTCATGGACCCAAGTCCAAAAAATGCTGAACCTCCTTGAATCCGTAAGCTTTTTAGAGGCGTGTCAGCTTATTTTTCAAAAGTTTTTGGAGATAATCTACTGCCTTGTAATCGGAGGGGTGATTATAGGCATACCTGCCGGAATAGCCTGTTATTTTCTTGCATCCTATTTCTATTTCTGGAAGGAGAAAAAACGCCAGGAAAAATTTCTTAAAAGGATTTCAAGACATCAGTCCAGCCATGACTAGTCCGGAACCTCGGCCCCTAAAAAGATTTGGTCAAAATTTCCTTCTTGACCCAAATGCAATAAAAAAGATTGTCTCTTTTATCCCCCAGGAGCTAGACACCCAATGTGTGATCGAGATTGGAACCGGCACAGGGAATCTGACCCTGGCCCTTTCAGAAAGGTTTGAAAAGGTTATCACAATTGAAATCGATAAAAGGCTCATAGAGTGGCACAAAAAAGAGGGCATTTTGCCCAAAAATTGTCACCTTGTTGAAGGGGATGTGCTCAAGATGTCCTTTAGGGGGCTTTTGAAAGACTTTCAATGCAATGAGGCTGTTCTTACAGGAAATCTCCCCTATAACATTTCAAGCCCAGTTGTGTTTAAGATGTGCGAAGAAAGAAGTCTCATTCCCTTTTCACTTCTCATGTTTCAAAGGGAGGTTGCAGAGCGCATTGTGGCAGGGCCAGGCACAAAGGATTACGGAATACTAAGCGTAATCTGCCAGTTTTGCTATGATGTAAGGCTTCTTATGACCCTTTCACCTTCCCTTTTTAGGCCAAGGCC
>WFZZ01000246.1 GCA_015489315.1 Deltaproteobacteria bacterium
GGATAAGACCTTGGGAAAATACCTTAAAGATATTGAAAATAAACTGGGTATAAAACTTACCATAATCCCTGCCACTACCTATGACCAATTGATAGAGTCTCTCCCAAAAACAGTTGACGCCGTGGCCATTGGCCCCTTGTGGCATTTTGATGAGTTAGAGTTCAAAAAGCTTGCCCGCTATTTTGTAAAAAAGGGGCTTCCTGCCTTTTCCCTTTGGGATGAAAGGCAGGTTCAGCTTGGCCTTTTGGCAGGTGTAGAGCCAAGGGACAAGGATATTTCGCTCTCCAGAAGGACAGCGGTTGCCGTAATTGACATCTTAAAGGGTGCACGACCTGAAAGGATGAAGATCAAGTTTATAAGAACCCGAGACCTTACCATCAATATGGCCACCGCCAGGGGCCTTAATATCTATCCAAGCCTTCTGGTATTAACCGGCGCAAACCTCATAAATACAGAGGTAAAGGAGGTAAAACGAAGACTAAATATAAAAAAGGCCGTTGAAGAGGCCATTTCCTCAAACTTACGGCTCCTTTCTGAGAAAGTAAGGGTAAAGGCAGGAGAACACAAGGTCAGGGAAGAGATGGCAGGTCTTCTTCCTCGAATTGATATTGAAACTGGTGTAAGTGCCATAGATCAAGACAGGGCAAAAATGGCAGGAGGAGCAAACCCGGAAAGGGCCTGGACAGGCTCTGCGGGCGGCTCAGTCCTTTTGTATTCAGAGGAAAAATGGGCAAAGTTCAGGGCCCAACAGTATCTTCAAGAGGCTAGAAAATATAGAGAGCAACGTGTAAGGCTTGATGTGACCTACGATGCAGCAGTTGCATATCTCAATATCCTTAGGGCAAGGACCATTGAGCGCATCTATAAGGAGAATCTTGCGCTCACAAAGGCAAATCTTGAAAGGGCACAGATAAAGGTCTCCACGGGAGCTGCAGGTCCAGACGAACTCTACAGGTGGGAGTCCAAGTTTGCAAATGATAGACGACAGGTCCTTTATAAAGAGTCAGACACCATGGATGCCATGGAGGCATTAAACAGGATACTTCATAGACCCATTGATGAAACCTTTTTGCCAGAAGAAGCAACCCTTAAGGACCCTCTTTTTATTGCAGGGGACAGATTCTATTTTGAGCTTATGGAACACCCCATCTACCTAAAAAAATTCAAGAGGTTTGCAGCAAGGGAGGCAATGAAATTTAGGCCTGAGCTCCATTTCTTTGACTCGGCAATTAAGGCCAAAGAAAGGCTGAAGGTTGCGGCAAAAAGGGAGATATGGCTTCCCACCTTTTCCGTTGACTGGAATGTAGAGCATTACTTTGCACAGGATGGTAGTGGGAGACGCGATCATGCCCCCCTTGATGACACAGACTGGACCATTGGGGTATTTGCAAGGATCCCGCTTTTTGAAGGGGGAAGACAGGTTGCAAAGGCCAACAGGCTTGAAGAGGAGCTTTCAAAACTAAGGATTGACAAAAACTCCTTGATAGATGCCATTACGCAAAATGTTCTTTCGGCCATCAATAAGACCAGGGCATCTTATCCGTCCATAAGCCTTACAAGGGATGCAGAAGAGGCGGCAAAGAAAAACCTTGACCTTGTAACCGATGCCTACATCCACGGAATAAAAAATATTATTGACCTTTTGGATGCACAAAACCAGTATCTCAATGCACGGCTGGATGCGGCAAACGCAGTCTATAACTTTCTGATTGATTTCATGGGCGTTCAAAGGGCAATGGGTGAATTTTTCATATTCATGCCAGAAGACATGAAGCTTGAATGGCTCAAAAGGGCCAAGACAGAGATTAACTTACAATAAAGACAAAAAAGAAAGGAGAAAGTTATGAAGAAACAATTGATGAAACTAGGAGTTTTAACCCTTTTAACCCTAGGCATTGCCATGGGTCAGGCCATGGCCAAGGACATTTCAGTAAAGATCCTTGCTCCATGGCAGGCACATGGTCAGGTTTTTAAAGTTGCCCCAAACAAGGTAAAGGTAGTTGGTTCATTTGACGGAATAATGTATATCGATAATGGCACTGGAGACCTTGATGCATCACTTTTTATGTGTCCTGGAACAGAATACATTGATCTCAACACCAAAAAGGTCGAAATTAAAGCCGATTGTGTCATCACCAAAGGTGATGCAAAAATTGCCTATGCCACACTCAATGCTAATGGTGTCATGGGTGCAGCCAGTGGAAGCTTCAAGTTAATTGGTGGTGAGAAAAAGTGGCGCGGAATTTCAGGAAGCGGCAAGGTAATAATTAGGACAGCCCTTGGACAAACTGCGTTAAACAAAAAGAACGGTGCGGTCATAAACTCAGCAGCAGGGCTTGCAGTCTGGCCATCACTTAAGGTTCACCTTCCATAAAAAATTGTGGGTGGTTTTTGGCCACCCCTTCCTTTTTAAGGACAAATCCCGTGGATAAAAAGGTCAATCAATCTTTTTTTGAACGTTTTTTACACTCACAGGTATCTGGAAGTATTGTCCTTATTATTGCCACTATTTTGGCAATAGTATGGGCTAATTCCCCTTTTAAAGAGCTTTATCATAATCTTAGCCATTTAGATACTGGTGTTGTTTTTGCCAAAAAGACCTATCAGATGAGTCTTGCCCATTGGATAAAAGATGGCCTTATGACCATCTTTTTCTTTGTGGTAGGGCTTGAAATCAAAAGGGAGGTGCTTCTTGGTGAACTTTCATCCCTTAAGGATGCCGCTCTTCCCGTATTTGCTGCTGTAGGCGGGTGCATTTTCCCTGCACTAATCTATTATTTTTTTAATACAAAGGGGGTTACTGCATCGGGCTGGGGAATCCCCATGGCTACAGACATCGCCTTTGCCATTGGGATATTGTCGCTTCTCGGAAACCGGGTTCCCATTGGATTAAAGGTATTTTTGACTGCCTTGGCCATAGTGGATGACCTGATAGCAGTTCTTGTAATAGCCTTTTTTTACACAAGTCAAATACACCTAATAAGTCTTGTTTGGGCTGCAATTTTCCTTGGTATCTTTTATCTATCCATAAAACTTGAGGCAAGAAGGCCCATATTTTATCTTGGGCCTGCCATAGGTGTATGGGCAAGCTTCATGTTTTCAGGGGTCCATGCAACAATAGCAGGAGTCTTACTTGCCCTCTTGATTCCAGTTACTCCAAAATCAGATCCTAAAGATTATTTTCAATCCATATCAAAATATTACCAGGATCTTAAGTCCCTGGGGCCAATTACAAAAGAAAGCCTTACAAAAGATAAAACCCAATGGAGACTTGTCGAAAAGATTTATCTAGCAAGCCAGGATATGTTGCCACCTGGAGTATATCTGGAAGAATATCTACATCCTGTTCAGGCCTTTGTGGTTTTACCTCTTTTTGCCCTGTTTGCAGCAGGTGTAACCATTAATCATACAATTTTGGAGCATTTCCCCGGTTCACTCAGCCTAGGCATAATATTTGGTTTGTGCATTGGAAAGCCACTAGGCATATTCTTTTTTAGCTGGATTTCAGTCATTTCAAAAATTGCTGAACTTCCAAGAGGAATCGGCTGGAAGCACATCTTTGGTGCAGGGTGCCTTGGCGGAATAGGTTTTACCATGTCAATTTTTATAAGTGAACTTTGTTTTACAGACAATGTATTGGTGGATGAGGCAAAATTAAGTATCTTTATTGCCTCAATAATAGCAGGTGTTACGGGATTTATCCTTTTAAAAATCATCCTAAAAGGCGATAAGGGCCAGGATGAGGCATGAGACTAAGAATACCCTTTAAGTACAGCTTTCAAAATCTCCTTTCATGGCTGGTTTTGTACCTTCTTATTATGCCTTTTCTGGAAAAGGTCCCCCATGCATCAATCTTTCTTACATTTTTCATATCGCTGGTCCTTTTTTTTGCCGTTTACACAATAAACCGTTATACAAACTATTTTCGTTTTTCTGTTATAATCCTTATAATTGCCCTCATTTTATACTGGCTTGAGGCCTTTAAGGTCGTAAATTTCCCAAAGATAATCAGTCTGATGGCACTTATCATCTATCTGGGAGTTCTGGTCCAATGTTTTAAAAAATTCATATTCAGTGCCAAAAAGGTAGATTCAGCCCTGATATGCGCTGCCCTTTGCCTTTATCTCTTTATTGGACTTATCTGGGGGCTATTTTTTGAAGGCCTGGAATATTTTTGTCCAGGCTCCTTTCAAGGCATATCAAATGGGGTTGCAAATGCGGAGATACAGATACGCCAGCAGTTCATCTACTTTAGTTTCGTAACCCTCACCACCTTGGGCTATGGCGACATTCTTCCAAAGACCCATAAGGCAATGGCCCTTTGCCAAATGGAGGCCATAGTTGGGCAGTTTTACATGGCAGTGATTTTGGCCCGCCTTGTCGGCATCCAGGTGGCAAGTGAATTTTCCTCTGAAAGAAAAGAAGATGAAGGATAAAGCAAAAAGGCCGTCTGATAGGGATAAACTGATTCTTTGCCCTGATTGCGACCTTGCGATAAAAAATGTTCAGGTAGAAGAAGGCAAAAGGGTTCTTTGTCCAAGGTGCGGGCGAAATCTCATAAGCCCTGTTTCAAACACAGTTGAAAAGACCTTGGCCTTGAGTATTGCAGGCCTTTTACTTTTTATCCCGGCCATCTTTTTGCCCCTTCTGGACTTTGATGTAATCGGTCTTGAATCATCTGGAAGCATATGGGATAGTGCCATTGCCCTTGTTAATAGTGGCTTTTATTTTTCTGGAATTGCCGTCTTTGTAACAAGTATCTTTGTACCACTTATAAAGCTACTTATTCTTTTACAGGTCTCATTTCAACTATACATTTCAAGGGCTGGAGCCCTTACCATTTATCTATTTAGGACCTATAAACACCTAGATGAATGGGGCATGCTAGAAGTCTATATGATAAGTGTCTTGGTAACAATTATTAAAATGCTTCATATGGCAAGGATTCAATATGACACCGGATTTATCTGTTTTATTTTGCTTCTTATCATCACTATCTTTTCCTCTCTTTTTTTAGATGAACATTTTTTTTGGAAGGAAATTTATAAAATAACAGCAAACAAAGCCAAATCTAGTCCTTCCTTTTCACAAGCAAAAAGGCAGGAATCATGAACATGGATGTCAAAAGGGCCATGGTTATCCCAATGGTCAATAGCTTTCCCATGCTTGCCATTCCCACATGGGGGGAGACTGCAAGGTTTCCGAAACTGCAGATGGTGGTAAGGGTGCTAAAAAAAATGCCCCGGGCAGTGCTGGTCTGAAGAAGGCTTGAAGGACTTTCAAGGGCCCTTCTGTGTCTATGGACAATGTGAATGCCATTATCAACGCCTATCCCCATAATTAAGGGAAGGGCTATGATATTTGCAAAATTTAGTGGAATATGAAAAAAGACCATAAAGGCGGCACTAAAAAGCCCTGCAAGAAAAAGGGAGTAAAGGATTATTACCGCATCGGTCCACCTTGGCATAAGAATTAAAAGAAGAAAAAGAATGGCAAAAAGGCTATAAAGGAACGCCTGTTTAAATGCCTTAACCACTGCCCTTCCCCCTTCAATCACAAGGACAGGATAGCCGGTGACCTTTTTGTCAATCTTCCTTGTAGCATCCACAAAGGCCATTAACTCCTGGTCATTTTCAGGATTCTTTTTGGGAACCACCTGGAGCCTGTAACTTCCGTCCTTTCCAATCCACTGGGAACGTAGGTTTTGCGGAAGTCCTTCTTCTTTTATCTCACCTGCCTTGAGTGAATCCTTGAGATATCTTATTCTGGAAGGGAAGGAGCCAAGGAGGGTATCCCGCAACCTTGAAATCTCAGGTTTGACAAACTTCTCATCTTTTTCTTTCAAAGGGCCAATAAAATAGTTTATGTTTTGGATAAGGGAGGAGACTAGTTCCTTTTCCTCTTTTTTGTTAAAAAGGTCCTTGGATTTATAAAGGGCATCTTTGAATTTTATGAGGGAATCGAATTCCTTTTTCCATTCACCCCTTTTTATCTTCACATCCTCATAAAGTATTGGACCCAGTAACATCTCCAAGTCTTCGATTATGCCAAGCTTTTCATCCTGATCCTTTGGAATAAAAGATCCTATCCACAAAACATGCTTAACAAGAGGAAGTGACTCAAAGGCGGCCTTTTTTTTAACTGCCTCCTTCCGTGTCTTAACAAGGGCTTCAACACTCCAGGGAGAACCATGTGGCTCCTCAAGAAGCTTTTTAAAGGCAATGATTGACTCTGCATCAGGGTCCCTCAGATGAATCGGATTGCTGTCAAAATGGACCCTTGGTAAAAGGAACAGACAGAAAAAAGTGGAAATTATGGTAAATACCCTTATGAAGCTGCCATGCCTATAGGGTATGCCAACAATCCTTAAAAGAAGGTGATGGCTTTCTGATGTAACATAATAGATCCTTTTGTGGCGGGCGGACAGAGGAAAAATGGCAACAACTGCCGGAAGGATGGTGAGATTTGCAAAAAGGGCTATGAACATCCCTGTTCCTGAGATAAGGCCAAGCTCAGCCACACCTGAAAAGTCTGTTGGCATAAAGCTATAAAAGCCCACACTTGTAGTAAGGGCGCAAAGGACAAGGGATGGACCAACATCCTGACATGCCATTAAAAGGGCATCTTTTGATTCGTTTCCTTGTTTAATAAGCTCCCTGTATCTTAGGGAAAGATGAATGGCATAGTCAACGCCAAGCCCTATAAAAAGGACGGCAAAGGCCACGGAGATCATATTAAGATGGCCGATGGTAATACTTGCAAACCATGCAGTCCAGACGAGCCCTGCCACCAGGGGTGAAAGAGTTGCAAGGACAAGCCTAAAGGAGCCAAGGCCTGTCAGAAGAACCGCACTGACCATTACCAAAGAAAGGATTCCGGCCATCTTTGCACCTTTGGTAACACTTTTTAGCTCGTCATACTGCATGGGAATATCTCCGGTAAGGAGTATCCTTACTCCCCTGGAAGGTGTTAAATTGAGTTCTCTGGCCATATCCCTTATTGTGGATATGGCAGATTTTCCTGGAAGTATGGTCTTATAATTTACGGATGGCTGACAGATGATTATCTGTCTTTTGGGAAGGTTGCCCACCCCTTCTGACATAAGGCTCATCCATGACATTTCATAAAATCTTCCGTGGTTGAGCTCAGAAAAGGAGTGATTGAGCTCCCTTAACACATTTTCAATTGGGATCTCTGTACCCTTTTTCTTTTCATTGAGGGCAAGGATAAGGGTGGAAAAAAGTCCTGTAAGGTTTGTTTCCTCTAAAAGACGAGACAAGATGGGCTGGGCCTTTGCCAGGTTGTCAGAAAGCCTTTCAAGGTCCTTTGTGTCCAGAAAAAGGAGTCCGTTTTCCCTGAAAAATTTGTCATCCCCTGGAAGATAGACCCATTTAAAAAGCCTTTTTTTTGCCCTTAAGGCACTTGCTAGCCGGTCTCTGGCATCTACTGAAATATCAGGGGTAATCCCTTCAATAAGAATGACTATCTGATTGTATGAATGGGGAAATTCCCTTTTAAAATGCCTATGGACCTTGAGATACTCGAGCCTTTCCGAAAGCATAACAGCAGTATCTGTTATGACACCAAGATGTTTGCTCGCATGAAATCCCAAAAGGACAGTAAGCAAAAAGGATATTAAAAGTGTTATCCTTGGACAGGCTGTTACAAGGTTTACCCATTTGTAGATGACCTTTTTTAAAAGGGCCTTTAAGTCTCTAAGCACTTTTTTGAAATTCCCTACAGTGGGCCAGAAAATTTTTTACAATTTCCCGATTGCTGTCAAAGTGAAAATGAACATAACTTGAAAAGGCATTTTTGTATATAAAGCCTGGTGTTGCCACCTTCTCCCCCCTTGAGTCAAATGCATCAAAGGCGTCATTTTCATCTTTCTCAGGCCTTGAGTACCTGAACTCATGGCCCAAGATTGTATCCCCCCTTTTTCCAATGACACAATCCCTTTTTAGGACAACCTTTCTGTATCCAAGGGCCTGAAAGCGTTTTTCCATTTTAAACCTTAAGGGAAATATTCCTGTCCACTCGTAAAACCTCTTTTCCAAATGTATCCCTTGGCAAAGAAACATGAACCCCCCACATTCAGAAAGTATGGGGATACCTTTTTCAAAAAGTGCCTTTATCTGCCCCTTTAGGGCCTTTTTACTTGAAAGCTCAAATGCGTAAAGCTCTGGATACCCCCCGCCTATATAGATTCCGTGGATGTTTTCTGGAAGGCCTTCTTCCAAAAGGACGGAAAAAAATTGAATCCTTGCACCGAATTCCCTTAAAAGGTCAATATTTCTCTGATAGTAAAAGCAAAAGGCCTTGTCATAAAAGATGACAATCTTTGGCCCACCTTTTGCCCTGGGCCTTTTCTCCTTATCTGTATCTTTTTCTTTTGATTTAAGCCTGGTTGACTTTCTCTTTATTTTTATGCCAACTGCATCCAAAAGCCCTTCTACATCAAGATTTTCTTCAATAAATTTTGAAAGTCTTTTTAAAAGACCCGGATAGCTCTTTGCCTCAAGGCCTGTATGGAGTCCTAAGTGCCTGGAAGGTATCTTTGAATCTTTATTCAAGGGCAAAAATCCCAAAAAAGGCAGCTTGATATCCTTAATTGCTTCCAAAATAATCCTTTTGTGCCGACTGCTTGACACATTATTAAAGATAACGCCCAAAAACCTAAGTTCTTTATCAAACTCAAGAAATCCCTTTAAAAGGGCGCACACACTTCGTGCCATGCTCTTTGCGTCAATTACAAGCAAGACCGATGCATCTACCACCTTTGCAACATGGGCGCTTGAGCCAAGCTCAATGTCCCCCCTTGCACTGTCAAAAAGCCCCATAACACCTTCTATTATTGATATATCTGAACCTTTAGACGCATCTGTAAAGGTTTTTCTTACAACAGAAGGCCTATTCATCCATGTATCAAGATTATAGGAAGGTCTTTTGCATATGACTTCGTGAAGGCCAGGGTCAATAAAATCAGGGCCAACCTTGAAAGGGGCCACATCAAGGCCCCTTTCCCTAAGGGCCGCCATAAGTCCTAGGGAAAGGGTAGTCTTTCCGCAGCCGCTTTTTGTCCCGGCGATTAAAATCGAGGGGGGTGAATCTAGCATGTAAGGTGAATGGCTAGACTTACCTTTTCGGGGCCAAGTTTCCTTGAAAGATCATTAAAAAGCTTAACTGCGTCGGCGGATTTTAAGACGTGTGCCTTTATGCCCCTTTTTTCAAGCTCGTGGAGCAGCCTTGAGTCCAACTGCATCACACCTGCAGCCCCTGTGCCTATGATAAGAACTTCTGGTTCGGCTGAAAGGATATCTTCGATATCCTCAAGTTGAAGAAAATGCCCCTCTTTCCTCCACCAGTTGGGGACAAGTCTTCCATTTATTATCTTGATGTCATTTGTATAATTTTTGGCGTCAACCGTTATTCTTCCAAAGGAATAGGAATCTATATTCATTTTTCCCTAGGCTGCCTTGTTATACTATTATTCTTTTATTAGTTCAATTTCAGCTTTAATTTCATCAATAGTAGGATTTCCCAATATCTTTTCTCTTTCTTTTGTATAATCACCGAAACCTAA
>WFZZ01000247.1 GCA_015489315.1 Deltaproteobacteria bacterium
GGATTATGCCAAAGCTTGTCTCCATGGCCGTGTGCTTGTAAAGGTGGTTTAGGACCACCTGGGCCACGCCGTCCTTTTTAAGCTCAATCACTATCCTCATGCCGCGCCTGTCGGATTCATCCCTTACTGCCTGGACACCTTCAAGCTTTTTGTCGCGGACCAGTGCGGCAATCCTCTCAACCAGCTTTGCCTTGTTCACCTGATAGGGTATTTCAGAGACTATTATCTGCTCCTTTTTCCCCTTGGCTATCTGCTCAATGGTTGCCCTTGCCCTCATCTTTACAATGCCGCGGCCCGTCTCATAGGCCTCCTTTATGCCCTTTCTCCCTGTGATGTAGGCGCCTGTCGGGAAATCCGGCCCCTTAATGTATTCCATAAGGTCAGAGACAGTGAGGTTGGGGTTGTCCGTAAGGGCAATAAGCCCGTCTATCACCTCACCAAGGTTGTGGGGAGGGATGTTTGTGGCCATCCCTACTGCAATGCCTGAAGAGCCGTTAATTAAAAGGTTTGGTATCCTTGAGGGAAGGACCGAGGGCTCCATGAGGGAGTTGTCATAGTTTGGGACAAAGTCAACCGTATCCTTGTCAAGGTCCTGCATGAGCTCATGGGCAAGCTTTGTGAGCCTTACCTCTGTGTAACGCATGGCAGCAGGGGAGTCCCCGTCAATGGAGCCGAAATTTCCCTGGCCGTCAATGAGGGGATAGCCCATGGAAAAGTCCTGGGCCATTCTCACTATGGCATCATAGACGGCTGCATCGCCATGGGGGTGGTATTTACCAATGACATCTCCGACAATGCGGGCGGATTTTTTATAGGGCCTGTTGTAATAGTTCCCAAGCTCATGCATGGCATAAAGGATGCGCCTGTGAACGGGCTTAAGCCCGTCCCTAACATCTGGAAGGGCCCTTCCGATGATTACGCTCATGGCGTAATCGAGATAGGACCTTTTTAGCTCCTGGGAGATGTCACAGACATCAACCTTTTCCTGGAAAAGTTCCTGCTGCTCTGGCATATATCACTCCTTACTTCAGGGACGCCCCTGTGGTAGTCATTGTGAAACGGCAGTGTTTTACCCCCTTGAGGGCCTTCAGTTTATAGGCCACACCTCGAAGCGTGCTTGGCTTTCCCTTGACAATGGCCACCTCAAGGCAGTTGTCATGGTCAAGGTGAACGTGCTGGGATGCGATCACGTGGTCGGAAAAGTCGTGTTGTATCCTTATGATTGAATCCACAAGCTCCCTTTTGTGGTGGTCAAAGACATAGGTAATGGTTCCCACCACCTCTTTGTCCCTTGCATCTGCCTCCCATTCCTGTTCCACCAGCTTTTCACGGATAAGGTCCCTTATGGCCTCTGAGCGGTTTTTATAGGAACGTTCCTTTATATATCTGTCAAAGGCCTCAATAAGGGGTTCTGGGATGGATACCCCAAACCTTAAAAGCCTTTCCTTCTTCTTTTCCGTATCTGCCATATCTAAATACAAATTTTAAAGATATATCTGGTTAATTTCTGGAAAAAATTAAACGTTGAATCTAAAGTTAATCACATCTCCATCCTGAACAATGTAGTCCTTTCCTTCAAGGCGGACTTTCCCTGCCTTTTGGGCCTTGTGATAGTCACCTTCTTTAACAAGATCTTCAAAAGAGACCACTTCTGCCCTTATGAATCCATGCTCTATGTCTGAATGAATGCATCCAGCAGCTTTTTGGGCCCTGGTTCCCTTTTTAATGGTCCATGCCCTAACTTCATCCTTTCCAACTGTAAAAAAGGAAATGAGGCCCAAAAGCGAATAGGATTCCCTGATAAGCAGGTTGGTGGCAGGCTCCTCAATCCCCATATCCTTTCTGAAAGGCTCTGCTTCATCCTCTTCAAGCTGCATAAGCTCCATCTCAAGGCTTCCCTTTATCTCAACAAGGGGGACACCACTTGGAAGTTTGAGGGAAAAGTCTCCGGGCGAGTAATTTTCTCCAAGGTTAAGGCAGACTATACAGGGCTTTTGGGACAAAAAGGCATAGCCTTTAAGTTCTGGGGCCTTTCTTATCTCCTCATCCTCTCTAAGGGCGCGGCCCGAATCAAGTATCTTAAAGGCCTTCTTTAGAAGTTCAAATTCCCTTGGGTTTCCCTTTTTACCCTTTTTAAGCTCCTTTTCCATGCGCTCAAGGCGCCTTTCAACAATTACCTGGTCTGTCAGGATGAGCTCGGACTCAAATTCATCAAAGTCCCTTTGGGGCTCTGGTTTTTGCCCTGCCCAGTCAAAGGCACGCACCACGTGAACAAGGGCATCCACTGGTCTAAGAAGCCTTAATATTTCGTCCAGCCCACCCCTTTCATCCTCTGCCTTTATTCCACCGCCTAGGTCTATAAACTTTATGGTTGCATGGGTGGTCTTTTTTGGCTCATATATCTCACTGAGCCTGTCAAGCCTTGGGTCAGGCACCTTTACAAGGGAAATATTCGGATCCTTTTTCCCGCCTGCATAACTTGAAACTTCTGCTTCAGAGCCGGTAAGGGCATTAAATATGGTTGTCTTCCCACTTCCGGGAAGTCCTACTATTCCAAGTTCCATTTTTTTCTCTTTTTTCGTTAGTTCTTTGAAATTTTTGTGCTAATCTTTAACATAGACCAACTAGGATGCAAGTTTTTGAAAAGATTTAGAAAAGATTCATGTGCCACAAGGGGTTGTATCCCCCTTTATCTTTAAAAGGGCATGTTCAAGGACCTCTTTTAATGCATTTAGTCCATCTTCCACTGCCTTTTTGCTTCCAGGAAGGTTTACTATCAGGGTTTCCTTTCTTACCCCGACCCTTCCCCTTGAAAGCATGGCCCTTGGTGTCTTTTTCATGCCATAAAGAAGCATGGCAAGTGCCATTCCAGGGCATTCTCTTTCTATTACCTCCATTGTGGCCTCTGGGGTTACATCCCTTGGTGAAAGGCCTGTTCCCCCTGTTGTGACAATGAGATCAATTTCCTTTTTATCGCACCAGTCAATGAGATGCCTTTTGATTTCGGGGACTTCATCAGGGCAGATGGCCATTTCTTTTGTCTTAAAGGGGCCAACGGACTCTAAAAACTCACGAATAAAGGGGCCAGAAAGGTCCTTCCTGGCCCCCTTTGAGGCAGTATCGCTTATGGTCAGGATTGCAACCTTAAATCCCAACTACTTTCCTTCCTCCTCTTTTTTCTGGGCGATTATCTTTTCAATGAGGTTTGGAGGAACCTCTTCATAGTGGGAAAATTCCATGGTAAAGGTCCCCTGGCCTGCAGTCATGGCGTTTAGATCAAGGACATATTTCTGGACCTCTGCAAGGGGCACAAGGGCCGTTACGGTCTGAACGCCCTTTCCAGGCTCCATGCCCATGACTTTACCCCTTCTGCTGTTTAAATCCCCAATGATATCTCCCACATTTTCCTCTGGCACTGTGACAACAAGTTTTACAATGGGCTCAAGAAGTGTGGGCTTGGCCTCCAGGACTCCCTTTTTGAAACACTGAATGGCCGCAATCTTAAAGGCCATTTCACTTGAATCCACTTCATGGGACTTACCATCATAAAAGCGAACCTTGACATCAGTTACTGGATATCCTGCAAGGGGACCTGACTGCATTGCCTCCTGAATTCCCTTTTCCACTGCAGGGACAAAGTTTCTAGGGACGTTCATTCCCACGAGGGCCTCTTCAAATTCATAGCCTTCACCCCTTGGAAGTGGGGTAATGTCAAAATGGACCTCCGCAAACTGCCCTGCTCCGCCTGTCTGTTTCTTGTGCCGGTAAATAACGCCTTTTTTGGGGACCTTTATGGTTTCCCTGTAAGCGATCTTTGGCGTTGTAAGATCAACGCTTACGCCAAACTTTCTTTGCATTTTGTCTATTGTGGCATCGATGTGTATTTGTCCAAGGCCTGAAAGGAGTAGCTCGTTGGTCTCTGGATCACGGGTGACCCGAAGGGTCGGGTCTTCCTCCTTGAGCCTTGCAAGGGCATTTGTAATCTTTTCTTCATCCCCGCGGCTTTTTGGCTTAAGAGCATAGGTGATAACAGGGGCAGGAAATTCAACAAATGGATAGCTCACAGGGGCATCCTGGTCTGAAAGGCTGTCTCCAGTTTCTGTATACTTAAGTTTTGCAAGGGCAACAATGGCTCCTGGACCTGCCTCATCTATATTTTCTTGCTCCTTGCCCTTAAGAACAAAAAGGGGGCCGTATTTTTCCTTTTCTTTTTTATTGGCATTCAGGATGGTCCCATCGGGCTTGATGGTGCCAGAATAGACCCTCATTATAGAAAGTCTTCCAGCATAGGGGTCTGTAAGGGTTTTAAATACAAGAGCAGAAAAGGGCTCATCAGCACTCGGCTTTCTTATAACCTCATCCCCAGTTTCTGGGTTGGTGCCGGTGACCTCTCCCCTTTCCTCTGGAGATGGCAAAAAGCTAACGATGAGTTCTAGAAGCACTGAAGGCCCAATATTTTTGGTGGCAGAGCCGCAAACAACCGGTATAAAGCCTCCATCAAGTATGCCTTGCCTTAAACCTGAAATTATTTCATCTGAGGAGAGTTCCTCTCCTTCTAGGAATTTTTCAAGTAGCTCTTCCTTAGACTCGGCGGCATACTCAATCAAGTTGCTTCTTGCCTCTTCCACCTCATCTGCCATATCTTCAGGGATGTCAACAGGTTTTTTCTTCCCGTCTTCGGAAAATTCGTAGGCCTTCATGTGAACAAGGTCCACAATACCTGTAAAGCCTTCTTCGATTCCAATTGGCAATGAGATTGGGACAAGTCTTATATCAAGGGCCTCTTTCAAGGAATCAATACTTTCAGTAAACCTTGCCCTTTCCCTGTCAAGCTTGTTAAGGAACATGATTACCGGAATATTCCTTTCAGAAATCATGGACCATATCTTTTGTGTCTGAGGCTTTATTGGATCAACGGCATCTGCTACAAATATGCAGCTATCTGCAACCCTTAGGGCAGCAATGGTTTCATGAAGAAAATTGTCTTCTCCAGGGGTGTCCATTAAAAAGAGCGAGTGTTTGTTCCACTTAAAGGCAAAAAAGGCGGCGCTTATAGTTATCTTTCTTTTTACTTCTTCCGGCTCAAAGTCAAGATGAGAGCTTTCATTGTCAACGCTACCAAGTTTTTTGGTGGCCTTAGCTGAAAAAAGAAGTGCCTCTGCCAGTGAGGTCTTGCCACTTCCACTTTGGGATACAATTGCAAAGTTTCTGGTTTTGGCTATTTCCATATCGTCTCTCCCTTCCCCTGCAAGTATTGAAGATAAAAGCTATTTAGCCCAATTGTAGCAACATAATTAATTTCAATGTGTGACGTCAAGTATTTATAACACGGGTTATAATTTGAAGCTTATGGCTGGACTAAGTGAATTTGTAAGCCATATGCACATGGTTGAAAAATTAAAATTTTAGTGCAAAAGGATATATTAATTTGGCCGATAAGTCTAATAAGACGGAGGTCAAATATGGAGATAGTAGAACGGTTTGAAGGCTTTTTTGTAGATGAAATCGAATCCGCCGAAGAAAAACTAAAATTCAAGTTAAATGCCCATTCCAAACTCTATCTCCTGCATCTTCTTAAACATTTAAGCCATGGCGGTGACTTCTTTTATACTGAAATTGTCAAGGATAAACCCCTCGGTGTGGTGTTACTTGAGGCATTCCACAAAAATATCTTTGAAAGAATAAGGGATTTAAAGGTAGTAGGAGACCTTTCTCTTATTTTTTCAGGGCTTTATCCTGAATTTTTGACAAGAAGGCTCGTAGATATAGATTATTTTATAAGCCTTGGAAGAAAATCCTATCATCTACTTTCAGATACCTACAGTTCGTATAAGACAAAACAAGAATTGTTCGTTTTATATTCCCAGCTTGTTGAAGATTTTATTAAACTCATAGAGGTCCTTACTGAAATATCCCACGAGCTTAGTTTTTTGGATGAAACTGACATACCAAAGGCGTTTTCACGCTGGCAGAAAACAAGGGTTAGACGTTATCTGGAGATACTCTCTGAAAAGAAAGTTATTCCCATTGATTCAAGGGAAGACGAATAAATTAATGGCGGAAGCGCATGGGAATCGAACCCACCTACCGCCTTTCTCAGACGGTACACCGGATTTGAAGTCCGGGAGGGCCACCAGTGCCCTTTCCGCTTCCGCAAACCTATATTATAAAATAACACAGTATTTTAAAATTTAAACCTGTCGGCTCTCACTTTATGACCTTGGTTCCATTGATGTTATTTTTTTCAGTTGCATTTGTTGAGTTTGAGTCCTTATCAGTAGTAAGGGCATAGGCAACTTTGTGTCTTGAACCTTCGTAGCGTTTCCCAAATTCACCTATTGGCCTTTTAAAGGTGAACCATGCCGGGTATTCTATCATTTGTTTTTTTGCCTCACTGACACTTCCTGATGGAACAGTGAAAGGAAGGGTAATAACAAAAAAGGCGGAGCCAATTATGGTGGACGCAAGGCCAAGAGGTCTGGCGAGGACTCCATCAGCCATCATTACCACTGGATCGTGAGCTGTCCTGTATTCCGGTGGGGTAGCATAAAGAGGATAGGATAAAAAGGATATTATTAAGGTTGTCAGGGCAATTGTGGATATGAATTTTTTCATTTTGGACTCCCAAACTTAGTTATGATTTTTAATGAATCTTACAACAGTTGATGAAATAGTTCAAAGGGCCTTGAAAAAAAGGATTTTTTCCGGTTGTGCCCTTGGAGTGCTTAAGGGTCATGAAATTTTATACGAAAGATACTATGGAAGGCATTTTTTTGCCCCATGGGCAAGAAGGGTTGATGAAAACTCTGTTTTTGACCTTGCCTCCCTTACAAAACCCCTTTGTTCAGCCCTTTTGCTCCTGATTTTTGTAAGCGAAAAGAAATTATCTTTGTCTTTGGAGCTTGGAGACATATTTAAAAATTGTCCTGAAGACAAAAAAAGAATTTCCATAAAAGACATTCTTAACCATACAACAGGCCTATTGCCCTGGACCCCCCTTTTTGTATTAAAAAGTAAAAAGGAATATCTTAGAAGGATATTGACCGGGAAGCTAATAGAGAATCAGGAGAAAAGGGCAATCTATAGTGATCTAGGCTACATACTTCTTGGTTTTATCCTTGAAAAAGTGGGTAGGGATGAACTTTTTTCCATATTTAAAAAAAGGATTCTTTTGCCTCTGAAAATAAAAGATTCATCTTTTAAAAAAGCCCTTAGGGATAGGAGACTTTTCGTCTCAACAGGGTTTTGTCCCTATCGGAAAAGGATTCTCCTGGGAGAGGTAAATGACCTAAATGCATGGGGAGCTGGCGGATTTTTGGGGCATGCAGGTCTATTCCTCAATTTGAAAGAATTTGCCAGGATGATGAAGGCAGTTTTATCTCTGGCAATAGATGGTGATGGAGGTGTCCTCGGAATTGATGGAAGCCTTTTTTTAAAAGAGACTTCATTAATGCCTTTAAAAAAGAGGCGTTTTATGCTCGGCTTTGATACCCCTTCAGGGAAAACTCCCACCTGTGGCAGTTTTTTTTCAAAAAAAAGCCTAGGGCATCTTGGTTATACAGGGACCTCGTTTTGGATGGACTTAAAAGATAAAATAACTGTGTTATTCCTTTCAAATAGGACATTTCCCCATGACTATTCAAGAAATTCAAAAAGGGCCATAAGGGATTTTAGAATAATGCTTCATGACACAATTAAAGAAGAAGTTTCCAGACTATAATGGAACTAATGTATATGGCTTAACAGGCCTTTTTGTAGCCCTTTTTATTACCTTTGCTGTATCGAAAAAATTTCTGTCAATGGGCTCCCGAAAGGGTGAAAGAAAGATTGGCCCTTTTGGGAAGGATCCTTCATTTTTTAAAAAGCATAAAAGTGTTTCAAGATGAGATATGGGGAAATTCCTGTTCATGAGAATGTTTAAGGATATTTCGATTCTATCAAAATTTTTATTGATGTTGGTGCAATACTCCCAGATTTCTTTTAACCGATTTTTTAAAAAAGGCTTTTTTATAAGGTAAAGTGTCTTTTCGTCCATGGATTCAAGGCCAATATTTATGTAGATATTGACCTTAAGCTTGTTTAGGGTCCTAAAAAAGGTTATGTCCTTTTCCAAAAGGGCCTCTGGGCTTCCAAATAAAAAGAAATTTTTGATGTGGGGAAGAAGTTTTTTACCAAGCCTTATTGAAT
>WFZZ01000248.1 GCA_015489315.1 Deltaproteobacteria bacterium
GCGAAGGGTATCATGAATCTTTACGAAATTTTTATCTTTAAACTCAGTAAAATATTTCTTTATAAATTCATTGGGAATATTTTTTGTTCTTTCCCGTGGATAAATGGCATCTTCTGCCTGCTTAAGTATCTTAAAACTTATGTCTGTCCCTAGAATAGCTACCCTTTTTTTAAGCTCAAAAATGCCTAAAATCTCAGAGGCCACCATTGCTATTGTATATGCCTCTTCACCCGATGAGGCAGCAGCGCTCCAGATTCTGACCTGTCTGTCTCTTCCTAAGACGTCAGGAAGTATCTCCTCCTTGACCCAGTTCCAGATGTCCTCTCTGAAAAAGGCAGTATGGTTAGTACTTGCGGCTGCCACTATTTGAAGGGCTATTGCGCTTTTGTTGCCATTTCCATTTTGGAGCTGATCATATAACTGGCTAAGTGTCATCCGGTTATCCAAGCAGACCTTAAAAAGCTTGTGCTTCAAGGTTTCGAGCTTGCCATCTGGATAATAGATACCCGTTTGACTATTAAGCCACCTTGCAATCTCCTTAAGAGCACTTAAATCTTCCTTGTTTATTGCAGCCCTAGACATCTCTAGGCCCCTACATGATCTAGCCTTATGCAATCAAGAACCAGGGCTGTCTCCCCAGAACCAAGAAGGGCCCATCCTGCCCCTGCCTTTATATCCTTTGCATAGCCCTGAAGGGGCTTTATGGTTACCTGCTGCTGCCCCAATATGTCATCAACAGGTATTGCGACAGCCCTCTTTTCCCCCCTGACAATGACCAGGAGTTCATCTCCATTTCCATTGGGAGGGCCTTCTTTGTCATTTAGATGATAAAATTCTTCCAGTCGAAGAATGGGAATAAGCTCTTCTCTTACCCTTACAACTTCACTGTCATCCGCCGAGGTCTTTACAATCCAGTCCCTTTCAGGACGAAGTATCTCAACAACATTTTCGGTTGGAATGGCATAGCGAATGTCTTTATGTTCAACTACCATGCTGTCCAAAAAGGCCAGGGTTAACGGAATACAAATGGCTACTCGTGTTCCCTTTCCAGGGGTACTTTGAATCTCAATGCGACCGCGAACCTCTTTTACTGCAGCATTTACCACATCCATACCAACTCCCCTTCCAGATACACTTGTGACCTTTTCTGCCGTGGAAAAACCAGGATGAAAGATATATTGCCAAAGCTCTTCATCTGGAGGTTCTTTATCCTTTGATATAAGCCCCTGATCCCGTGCCTTTTTTAGGATTGCATCTCTATTTAGGCCCTTTCCATCATCTATGACCTCGATTACAACCTCACCCCCCCTTTGGGATGCCTTAAGAAAGATGGTCCCTTCCTCGGGCTTTCCTGCCTTTAGCCTCTCTTCCGGCAGCTCAATGCCATGATCTCCTGCATTTCTGATCATGTGAACCAAGGGGTCGTGAAGGGACTCCACCACTACCTTATCAAGTTCTGTCTCATCTCCCTGGGTTTTAAGCCTCAGCTTCTTCCCTGTGGTTTTGGCCAAATCCCTTACAAGCCGTTGCATGGGCCTAAAGAGGGTGGATACAGGAACAAGTCTCATGCCTGCTGCAATATCCTGAAGCTGTCTTAAGAGTACCTCTACCTGATGCCGTTTTTCTTCAAGACCTTCTATTTCAAGGTCTTTTAGCTCGGGATGGTTTAGAACCTCTGCCACTGCCACACCAAACTCGGCAACAAGGTCCATGAGTTCATCTACCTTTTGAGAGCGCACCTTTAAAAAAGGATCACTTGAACGCTTAACAGTGGGCTCTTTCAGTTTTTGTGTGGTTTTTTGAGGAGATTTTTTTGTTGGAGCCTTGGCTTTGGTTGTCTCTTTTTTGGTCTCTTCTTTTTTAGCGGTGGTTTCTTTTTCGGTTTTACTCAAATGTTCATTTTCGGAATCTTCTTGTACTTCCTTACTTTTTTCATTTTTCACTCTAGTCTCTTTTTTTTCATTTGCTTTTATATCCTTATCCTTTCCCTCATTTCCCTTTTGGCAAAAGGTCTTAAATTCTTCAATCTCATTTCTAAATTCGTCTTCCGTTCTTCCTTCTTTTAGCCCTTCAAATATCTCCCTTAAGATGGTGATTCCTGAAAACATATTTACAACTGTATCTGCATCAGGAAATTCACCTTTTTCTCTAAAGGGCTGGACCATGTCTTCAAGGAAATGGGCAAAGGAACTTAAGATTGGAAGATCAAAAAAGGCAGCAGTGCCCTTTAAGGTGTGAAGGGCCCTCATAAGGCCAGCCATGACCTCCTCAGGGTCTCCTTCCCTAAGTTCTAAATGGATTAGTGCCTCATCTGAGGTATCTATGAGATCCTCTGCATCTGAAATAAATTGTTCCAAAAGCTCACTGGTGCCACTGGACATACCAAACCCCCTCAAAAAATGGACAAAAATCTGTCCTTTTTTGAAAAACGCCTTTTTATTTCAAGCTATCATGGCTTGGGAATTGGGCTGTCGTGGCCCTAAAGACGACCAAATAAAAAGACTTATTTTTTATAGCCTTTTTTCTTTTTATAGCTTCGGCTCAAAACCAATAATCCTTAAATA
>WFZZ01000249.1 GCA_015489315.1 Deltaproteobacteria bacterium
GGATAAAGCTCCATAGCCGGCCTTTGCTGTCTAATAGACTTTGGAATAGACATGTCCTTTGGGATATACCCTAGAAAATGAAATGACAAAAAGCCCAGAAATTTGTCTGCTACGAGGGTGAGTTGACGAAAAATCTTTTGGGCCTCCTGCTTACTATTTGCCCAATTAACAATTATATAAAATTCCTTGACCTTGTATTTATTTTTTAAGACCTTGATAAGTGCATAGGCATCTGTAATTGAGGTAGGCTCTGGCGTCAAAATAATTACTCTGTTTTGGGCTGCCATGTTAAAATACATGACAGTGTCAGAAATTCCAGCAGCATTATCTATGAGCATTACATCAACTGGTTCATCAAGGGCATCAAATTCATTAAGAAGAAACAATTTTTCACTTTCGTTTAAATGGCAAAGCTCCTGAATGCCAGAGCTTGCAGGTAAAAGCCTGATGCCACCAGGACCCTTCATGATGATATCTGAAAGAGTCTTTTCTCCAGAAAAGACATGTTGAATTGAATACTTGGGAGTTATCCCGAGCATCACGTCCACATTTGCAAGGCCTAGGTCAGCATCAAGAATCAGGACACTCCTTCCTAAATTTGAAACAGCAATGGCAAGATTGGTGACTATACTTGTCTTACCAACACCACCCTTTCCACTACTGAAACAAAGTACCTTTGGACGAACATTCCCAATTCTTTCTTGTAGCTGGTCACCAAGACCTCGCCCACGATATGTTACATAACTCTTCCATTCCTTTAATGTGGCAGCCTGATCCATATCTACTCCATTTTCAGCAAGAAAATACCCTCTGGTGCTGGGAATTTTGAACACCTACACCTTTGGCCACATCCATCCTTCTAAAAATCATATCTGCCATATCTTCACCAGAAACCATCTTGATATCTTCTGGAACCCTTTGCCCATTTGTCACATAGGAAAGGGGAAGTCCTGCCTCGATTATTGGAAATAAAGAAGAGGCCAGTGATCTGGTTTCATCCACTTTAGTTAAAGTCCATCCTGAAACTGGAAATTGCCTGTAAAAACCTATTATCTCCATAAGGTCCTCTCTCTTACTAGTAGCACTAAGCATTACCTGTGCCATAAGTCCTGGAACAGAGTCAAAGAGTCTTCTCAATTCTGTCTGATGAGAAGAAGAGTAAGGATTTCGGCCAGTTGTATCTACCAGAATAAAATCCTTCTCTTTATATAATGAAAATATCCTTAAAAGTTCTTTATTTGTTTTGGCAGTCTCAAGGGGTAGGTCAACAAGCGTTGAAAAGCGTCTTAACTGATCAATGGCTCCAAGCTTATAGCAATCTACGCTTACAAGAACACCATCCTTGCCATACAGATATTTAAGTCTCGCTGCTATCTTGGCAAGGGTCGTCGTTTTACCGACACCTGTTGGTCCAACGACAGCCCACCAACACCTTCCTTTCTGTTCCTCTGCCCTCGGACCTTTTTTTAGACTTGAAGTAATAAATCGCCTTATTAAATCGATTGCCTCTTGTTCAGTGTATTTTTTAAATTGGATATCAGAAAAGTTCCCTTTAAAAAGGGAATTAACAATTTCTCTTTTCAGCCCAAGACTTGAAAAAACCTTTGAAAATCCCAGATGTTCCTTTTCCTTATAAAAGGTATCTGACGGCTTTTGGGGAATATCAGATGGATTTTCAAGACGAGATTCTAAGAACTTGATCTGTTCCTTAAGGGTATTCAACTCGCTAACAACCTTTTTTAAAAGCTCTCTTTCGCTTTCTTCATCTTTATATTTATAGTCTTCCCTTTTCTCTTCTACTTTAACCCTATTTTTTGCCCTTGGTTCAATAACGTCTCTATCAACAGCAGCAATTATCTCAACAACCGTAACTAGTTTGTGGGTTATCTTATCCTTAATCCTCTTTTTCTTATTGGATAAAATGATAGCCTCATGGCCAAGCTCCTTTTTAACCATGGCAAGGGCTGAAGAGACATCTTTTGCGATGAATCGTCTAAATTGCATTGGCTACTCCTTTACTCCATGGTTATAACCCCAATGGATTCAAGGCGTATATTGCCAGGTATCTCAGAGTGAGATAATACGTGAACGTCTGAGACAAACCTTTCAATGAGCCTTCTAAGATGCCTTCTAATGGTGGGATTGGTGAGAATTACAGGAGAATAACCACTATTTACAGCATGTTCTATGGCCTTTTGAACTGAATTGATTATTTTTTGTGCTGTTGCCGGATCAAGGGTCAAAAATACACCGTGTTCGGTTTGCTGAAGGCTGTTTCTTATGGCCTCTTCTATACTGGAGTCAACTGTCAGCACCCTTAAGGTCTCATCTTCTGATAAAAGGGGCTTGACTATAGCCCTTCCAAGCCTTTGTCTTACATATTCTGTCAATATTTCAGGATCCTTTGTCATTTCTCCGTAATCCGCCAAGGTCTCGGTAATGGTTAAAAGGTCTCTTATGGAGATATTTTCCCTCACAAGGTTTTGAAGGACCTTTTGAATCACTCCAAGGCTAAGTACATTTGTGACTTCTTCCACTGCCTTTGGACTCGTAGCTGAAAGGGCATCAAGAAGCCTTTGAACTTCTTGCCTTCCAAGAAGTTCTGCTGCATTTTTCTTTATGACCTCTGCCAGATGTGTGGCAATCACGGTGGAAAGATCAACAACCGTATATCCTGCCATCTGGGCCTCTTCTCTTTGTTCTTCAGTTATCCAAATGGCAGGGAGACCAAAGGCAGGTTCTGTCGTAGGTATTCCCTCTATCTCCTTTCTCACATCCCCTGGATTCATAGCAAGCAAATGGCCAATCATAAGACTTCCAGTTGCCACATCAATTCCCTTTATCAAAAATCTGTACTGGCCAGGCTGAAGCTGAAGATTATCTCTTACATGAAGAGGAGGAACTATTATTCCCATCTCTTGGGCAAACTGACGCCTTATGGATTTAATCCTTTCAAGAAGATCTCCCCCTTGCTCTTCATCAACAAGAGGGATAAGACCATAGCCAACTTCAAGCTCGAGGATGTCTAGTTGAAGAAGTTTTTCCATTTCATCGACTTCTTCAGGGGGGGCCTCCTCTTTCGCCCCTTCTTCACCTAGCGGACCTCCCACCTCTTCCTTTAACTTTAACTCTTCCTTAAAGGCAAAAAAGGCAAGGATACCAATTCCCATGGAAAGTATAGTAAAAGGAATGGTTGGAAGGCCTGGGATGAGACCAAAACAAAAGACTATCACACTTGTTACTGCAAGAGACTGGGGCTGAGAGGAAAACTGCCTAATAAACTCCTTTCCCATACTGGCAGTTGATGCAGCTCGACTTACAAGGATACCAGCAGCAGTTGAAATGATGAGTGCTGGAATCTGGGATACGAGCCCATCTCCAATGGTTAAAAGGGTGTAGGAATGAGCAGCATTTTCTATTGGCATACCTTGCTGGAGCACACCTATTACAAAGCCGCCTATGACATTTATGGCCATTATAACAAGGCCTGCTATTGCCTCACCCCTTACAAACTTACTGGCACCGTCCATGGCACCGTAAAATTCAGATTCTTTGGCTATCTCTTCACGACGTCTTCTTGCCTCTGCCTCGTCAATAAGCCCGGCATTCAAATCTGCATCTATTGCCATCTGCTTCCCTGGCATGGCATCTAGTGTGAACCTTGCAGCTACTTCTGCTATGCGCCCAGCACCTTTTGTGATGACCACAAAATTGATAATGACCAGAATAAAAAAAATGATGGCGCCTACTACAAAATTTCCTCCCACCACAAAATGGCCAAAGCCCATGATTATCTTTCCGGCTGCATCCACTCCCTCGTGTCCATGAAGTAGAATAAGCCTTGTGGAAGCGATATTTAGGGAAAGCCTAAAAAGGGTAGTAATCAAAAGAAGCGATGGGAACACGGGAAAATCGAGGGGTTTAAGGATGTAAAGGGACATCAAAAACACCAGAAGAGAAACAGTTATATTTAGAGCCAGAAAAAGATCAAGGGCCGGGGAAGGAAGTGGAAGAATCATTAAAAGAAGGATCCCCACAACCCCTATTGCCGCAAAGATATTGCTTCTATCTATCTGAATATCTGTCCAAAGTGACCTTATTGCATCTATCTGGGCCATCTTTTTCTCCTGTTAGACATTTCCACCTGCAACCCTTTTCCCTTTGAGCCTATAAACATAGGCAAAGATTTCGGCCACGGCCTTAAAAAGCTCTTCTGGTATCATCTGGCCCACTTCTACCAACTTGTAAAGGCTTTGGGCCACTGGTTTATTTTCAATAACAGGCACATTTGCATCCCTTGCTATCTTTTTTATCCTTTCAGCCACATGTCCTGCTCCCTTGGCAACCACATATGGTGCTTCCATTTTCTTAGCATCATATTTAAGGGCAACCGCAAGGTGGGTTGGGTTAGTAATGACCACATCAGCCTCCGGGACCTCCTGCATCATCCTCTTTCGTGCCATCTCTCGCTGGATGCTTCTTATTCTGGATTTCACCATTGGATCCCCTTCTGTCTGTTTATATTCCTCCTTCACCTCTTGTTTGGTCATCTTGATGCTCTTTTCAAACTCATAGCGCTGGTAGAGATAGTCAATTATTGAAAGCAATATCATTGCCAGGCATGACTTCCAAAATATCTCAAAGCTTGAAAGCCCTATAAATGCAGCAATCTGGAAGGGAGTTTCATCTAGAAGAGGTATTAAAAGACCAAGCCTTTTTGACACAACTGAATAGCAAATCCAGCATACCACTATTAGCTTAAAAAGAGACTTTAAAAATTCAGCAAGGGATTGAAGGGAAAAGAGCCTTTTGATACCTTCAAAAGGATTTATTTTTGATAATTTTGGCTTTAAAGGCTCAAATGTCCATAGGGGGCCTACCTGTAAAAAATTTGACAGTATAGCCACAAAGGTAATCACTGCCAAAAGCGGCAAAAGGCATATTGTAAACTCCTTCAGACCTATAATGCCAATGGCATTTAAAGACTCCTTTGTTATTTCGAAGGAAGATAAATGTGAAAGATAATATCCCAGGATAAGATGAAGACGATTTAAAAAAAAGGCACTTCCCCAGTAAAGGGTGAAAAGACCTGAAAGGAGAACTGCAACAGAGGCAAGTTCCCTGCTTTTTGCAACCTGCCCTTTCTCCCTGGCCTCTTGACGCCTTTTCGGAGTCGCCTGTTCTGTTCGTTCCTGAAAGGACTCTTCTGCCATTTTAACCTCCCAAAGCAGTAAAGGCAGAAGGCATAAGTCTTATTGCCTTATCAAGGGAGCGTGCCAGAACAGGCCAAAAATACTGAATGGTAAGACCGAAGAAAAAAAGCCCCAGGGCAACATTTATGCTAAAGCTAACAATAAGCATGTTGATTTGGGGGACAAGCTTTGCAAGTATCCCCAAGGCAACCTGAGAAAGAAACAAAAAGGCCATGACAGGGGCCATGAGCTTGATGGAGAGAACAAACATCTCCTGTCCCAGCAATAAAACCATTTCATAAAGGGAGTTTGACAGGAAAAGGCGCCCTGGAGGAAGTAAAGAAAAACTTTCGAAAAGGGCCTTTATTATTGCATGGTGCCCATTAGACACCAGAAAAAGCAAAAGGGCTATAATGTATGCAAACTGTGTAACCACAAGTGACTGGACACCAGATTGAGGGTCCATGACATTTGCAATGCTAAGGCCCATCTGAATACCAACCATTTGTGTGGCGAGTTGAAGACCAGCAAATATAAATCTCAGAAAAAGGGCCAGGGTCATGGCTACAAAAAGCTCCTGACAAACTATTAAGAAAAAGCCAAAAGGGCCTTTTGGGAAAAACATCTGGGGCATTTGAACAAGTGGGGCCAGCACCCATGTAAGCATAAGGCTTATTGCAGCCTTTAAACTCAATGGAATAACCCTTGAGCCAAAGACTGGCATTAAAAAAAGAATTGTAGAAATCCTTATAAGGACAAGCAAAAAGACCTTATAATTAGCCAATATCCAGGATGTGGCATGAAACCCCGTGACCATATCATTTAATAAACTGAGGTATATTTAGGATTATATCCTTTGTAAAATCCACCATCTTATTCATCATCCATGGAAAGGCCAGAAGAAGCCCAATAAGGACTGCGATAATCTTCGGGACAAAGGTAAGTGTCATCTCCTGAATCTGGGTTACTGCCTGAAATATGCTCACTAAAAGCCCCACAACTAAACCAAGCCCTAACATTGGAAGGCTGATTAAAAGTGTCAGTTCAACAGCAGTTCTCGCAAGCCCAACCACCATATCCTGGGTCATCTCATCCTCCAGTTACAAAGCTTTGGACCAATGAGCCTGTTAAAAGATGCCAACCATCAACCAGGACAAATAGAAGGAGCTTAAATGGCAATGAAATAAGCACAGGTGGAAGCATCATCATACCCATGGAAAGAAGGACACTTGATACTACCATGTCGATAATTAGAAATGGAATGTAAAGAATAAAGCCTATCTCAAAGGCGGTTTTAAGTTCACTAATCATAAAGGATGGAATCAAGACATAGGTTGGAATCTCATCTTTATCCTTTGGATTTTCAATACTTGCAAAATGTGCGAAAAGGGCAAGGTCGTCTTCCCTTGTATTTTTGAACATAAAATTTCTAAAGGGTGTCTCCACATTTTTCCATGCAACTTTGTAATTGATCTCGTCATTGAGATATGGCTGAATCCCTTTTTGATTGGCCTTTGACCACACAGGCTGCATGATAAAAAATGTCAAAAAAAGAGAAAGCCCGATTAAAACCTGGTTGGGAGGCATCTGTTGAGAGCCAATTGCCTGTCTTAAAAAACCAAAAACAATAATGATCCTTGTAAAAGAGGTCATCATCAGGAGAATAGATGGTGCAAGGGAAAGGACTGTTAGGAGTAGGATAATCTCAATGGCCGTTGCTATCTTTTGGGGATCGTCAGTATTTTGAATACCAATATTCAAAGTAGGTATCTGAATGGCGAAAGAGGCCTTTTCCCAAAAAATAAGACCCATTATAGCCAAAAAGAGGAGAAAAGTTTTTCGGTTTCTACTCTTCATTTCCTGCCTCTTTTAGCTTTTTAGACAGATGATCTTTAAAACCTTCAAACTGAGATGGATTTAGGGTATCAAGAAGGGCTATCTGACTGTCCGTTGAGCCAATTAGGTAGTAATTTTTGCCAACCTTAACCACAGATAGATATTTTTTGGGTAAAAAGGGCCTGCTTTCAATTATACTTATTAGGCCTTTTTTCTGACTAAATCCCATTGGGCCAAATCTTTTTATTGCCCAGACCATTGTGCCCATGACCCCAAGTATTAAAGCAAGGGCACCAATCATCTTAATGATTAAAAATGAGGTCTCCATGGAATTAACCAAGGGATTTAACCCTTTCTTGAGGACTTATAATTTCTGTAAGTTTTATCCCAAACTTTTCGTTTACCACTACCACCTCTCCTTTGGCCATTAACTTCCTGTTCACATAAATATCAGCAGGCTCACCTACCATCTTATTAAGTTCCACTATAGAGCCCTGCCCAAGCTGCAAAAGCTCCTTTATTTTCATGGTGCTCCTTCCAAGCTCAACTTGGACCTCCAAAGGGATTTCTAAAAGAAAATCGAGTTCCGGCCTGTTGCCAGGCGACTTGTCTTCCTTTTTAAATTCATCAAATTTAGCAGAGCTTGCCTCTACAGCTTTTTCCTGCTTTTCTTCTGTATTTAGTCCCTCTGAAACTGCCTTTTGGGCAGCTTCGTCTCCCCCTTGTGCTGCCTCTTTAAAGGCATCTTCCCAGCTAATATCGTCCTGAGCTTTTGACTCATCCTTTTTTTCTTCTAAGGAATCTGACTCCTTATTTTCTGAAGCTCCTTCCAAAAGGCTATCCAACTCTTCCTGATTCAAGGTTCCAGACTGGTCTTCACTAGATGAGGCGCTAATCTCGGCACCTTTATCTTCTGGACTTGGCTTTTCTTCATTTTGACTTTCTTCCAAGAGTCTATCTAGTTCTTCCTGTGTAAGCATATTTTTCCCCTAAAAATTCATTTATTCCTTTAATATTTCCTGAATCCTTAAGGCCTTTTGCCCTCTGTAAACGCCTGGAATCCCGTTAAACTTAGGCTGTCCTTTAATAAAGGCGGTTAAAAGATCGTCCACCTTGGTATCAAGTTGAATAATATCTCCTACTTCAAGATCCAATAATTCATGACCAGTTAATTCCGTAGTCCCAATGGGAACTTCTAGTTCCACAGGTGTTTCCAAAAGGTTTCTCAAAAGTGCCTCTTTCCATACTGGATCTTCTGTCTCTTCTAGCTGGAAAGTCTTTTGAAGTCTTGACTTAATTGGCTGAATAAGACTTACAGGTAAACAAACATAGATAACACCGCTCATCTCCTCTATATCCAACTGAAACTTGCAAACAATGACCGCATCGTCATCTTGAATTATCTTTGCAAACTGGGGATTTATTTCGCTTCTGACATAATGAATCTTTATAGGGAATACAGGGGCCCATGCCTTGGCCCAGTCCTTTAAAATCGAAGTTATGATTCTTTTTATGAGCCTTTGCTCTATTGATGTGAATTCTCGACCTTCTACCCTACTCTTTCCTATGCTTGTTGAACCAAGAAATATCTCTATAATGCAAAAAACCAATTGAGAATCCATTACGAATATGGCATGCCCTCTTAAGGGCTCCATTTTTATTATGTGAAGGCTGCTTGGGACAGGTATCTTTTTCAAAAAATCTCTAAATGGAATTATCTCAATAGGTACAGCATTGCTATCTACCATTACCCTTAAAAGAGAGGACAACGTAGCCCTTAAGGACCTATTAAAATGGTCATTAATTACAGCAAAACCTGGAAACTTTACCCTGGTTATTGCTGTCTGGGTAAAATCATAGGGAACAACACCCTCTTCTTCTTCACGGGGTTGTGGCTCCTCTATTTCAGATTCGGCTACTTCATCAAGTCCACCCAAGAGGGCATCAATTTCATCTTGGCTGAGCACCTGAGACATTGCAATTCCTCTTTAACTATTGAACAACAAATTGACTAAAATAGACATTTTTAAGCTTTCCAGGGCCAAGAATTCTGCCAACCCGTGACATTATCTCGTCTTTAAGCCTGACCTTCCCCTCAATAGTTATAACATCATCAAGGGTCTTACTGCTTAATAATAAAAGGATGTCGTTTCTAATCTTTGGTTTAAACTTTTCTACCTGGTCCTTTGCTGCATCATCTTTAACTTCAAGAGATATGGTAGCCTTAAGAAAATGGCGGGCCTTTGGATCTTCAAGATTAACTATAAAGGGTTTTAGTTCCACAATCACCCCTATCTTTTCTTCATCAGTAGGGGCGACCACCTCCTGTGGGGGCTCCTTTTCTTTTTCAAGCTCCTTTGCTATCTCTTCATCACTTGGAGCCTGAAATAAAAGGAAAAAGGCTCCAGCCCCTCCAATTATGATTAAGACAAGAAGAGCAATTATTATGACAAGAAGCTTATTGACTCCTCCACCTGACTTCTGAGATTTATCCTTGGATTCGTCCTTTTTCTTGGTTTTCTTTTCATCCTTTGCCATGGGCAGCTCCGATTTCTAGTCATAAAATTGTCATTTTTGAGTAGAGCAACCCATGTGCCATTAAAACCATTACCGCCAACAAGTTAAAATTATTAGGATTTTTAACTCAAAGATTTTCTTTTGAAAAACTTTAGTAAAGAAGAATTTGGCCTAAAGTCATTTTTTTGACGAATCAAGATGGCCTCTACCTTTTTTGAATGAATAAGACCGCTTGCTATTATTGTTAGTGAGAAATGGGCACCATTTTTTTGAGAACTTAAGGCACCTTTTATTTCATTAAATCTGTTTTCCCTTAAGACTATTACAAAAGGCGGGGAAATCTCCTTTAGACTCGATGAATCTTTTAAAAAAATGAGCCCCTTTGGATAAAATTTACTAAAAAGGGCATATTTAAGGCCATTGCCATCTCTTTCCATTTTATAGATAATTATTTTCTCGTTCCCCTTTAACGACCTTTCTGTCTCTTCTACAAAATGCCTACCAGATTCCCTTTTGGATAAAGGCGGTTCTATAAAAAGAGAAGATAAAAAACAAACGAAAAATATTAGAAAACAAAAGGACTTAAATTGATTATAATATCTAGCTTTATCATTTATTATGCACAATAGACTGACAAGAAAGAAAGAGATTAAAATGGCTAAAGCTGAAAATATGGGTAAAAGGTATCTACTGTGTCTGGAAGATGCAATTAAAAAAGGAAATAGATCAGAGAGAAACCAGCACAGAAAAAAAAGATAGGCATCATTTTTAAGAAACCTTTTATCAAGTATATTTGATATCTCTATTTTCTCCTTAAAGCCCCAAAAAAGAATCCATAATATCCAGGGAAGACATATAAGAAGCTGTCTCTTATACACATCTCC
>WFZZ01000250.1 GCA_015489315.1 Deltaproteobacteria bacterium
GACGGGGGTCCTCAAATTCAGAATCATCCTTTTCCTTTCTAGGAAGGAGCATTTTGCTCTTTATGTGCATTAATGTTGCAGCCATTACGAGATATTCTGCTGCAACATCTATATTTAGGGCCTTTAAAAATTCCAGGTATTGAAGATACTGAGTGGTGACAAGCGAGATGGGAATATCAGTTATATCAAGCCTGTTTCGGTTAATAAGATGAAGAAGCAAGTCAAGAGGGCCTTCAAACTGTTCTAGTCTGACTTTACATTCTGGCTCCACAGGGCATCTCTTACCTCTTCCATGGTTTTTTGGGCCTCTTTTCGTGCCCTTTTTGCCCCTTCTTTTAAGACAGCCTTGACATCATAGGCCCCTTTTTCATACTCTGCCCTTTTTTCCCAGATTGGCTCAAGAAATTTTACAACCGCCTCAGAAAGCTCCCTTTTACAGGCCACACAACCAAGCTTTGCTGCCTTACAATCCTCTACTATTTCCTTTAACCTCTCTTCTGGCATATAGAGTTTGTGAAGATTAAAGGCGATACAGCGTTTTTCAGGGTCACCCGGGTCACTCTTTCTTGGCCTTTCAATATCCGTGACCATGGTCATTATCTTTTTTCTGATTTCATCCGGGCTATCTGAAATAAATATGGAATTTCCATAGCTTTTACTCATCTTTCTTCCATCAAGCCCTGGAAGCTTTGGAGTTTCTGCTAGAAGGGCATCTGGGACGGGAAATACCTCCCTATAAAGGTAATTAAATCTTCTTGTTATCTCTCTAGTGAGTTCCACATGGGGGAGCTGATCCACTCCTACAGGCACTTTATTTGCCTTGTACATGATTATATCTGCTGCCTGAAGAACCGGATAACCCAAAAAGCCATAGGTGGAAATATCCTTGTCCTTTAGCTGCTGCTTTTGTTCCTTGTAAGTGGGATTTCTTTCTAACCATGATAGTGGGGTAATCATGGACAGAAGGAGGTGAAGCTCGGCATGTTCTTTAATATCAGACTGAATAAAAAGCGTCGCCTTTTCAGGATCAATACCTACGGCAAGCCAATCAAGCACCATGTCATTTATGTTCTCAGGCACTTCCCATGACCTTTTGTAATTGGTGGTAAGTGCATGCCAGTCTGCCACAAAGAAAAAACACTCATATTCTTCCTGAAGCCTCTTCCAGTTTTCAAGAACTCCGTGTAAATGACCAAGGTGAAGCTTTCCAGATGGACGCATGCCACTTAGACACCGCTTTTTCATAACTTTCCCCCGGCTTATTAAATGATAGGCCCAATGAGCATTCGATTAGCAAAATTAATGAGCGGGACTATAATTCGGTCAGTTACTCCTGTAAAGATCAGGAGAACAAGGATTATAAAGCCGTATCGTTCAAGTTGAAGATATTGAGGCAAAAAACGCTCAGGAAGGATACCCGCAAGGACCTTGCTTCCATCCAGTGGCGGGATTGGGATGAGATTAAAGATGGCAAGTCCAATATTTACCTGAATGCTTATAAAGGCCATGTAAAGAAGGGGCTTTGTAAAATAACCCATGGAGATGGATTGGGTGCTGATTGGACCAATTAGGGCCCTCATAAGAAGGGCGCTTAGAATCGCCAAAAGGATGTTTGAAAGGGGGCCTGCAAGAGATACCCAGATCATATCTATCTTTGGCCTTCTAAAATACATGGGGTTTACTGGGACAGGTTTTGCCCAGCCAATCATCTGGGTAAGGAAAAAGACAAGGGTTCCAATTGGATCAAGATGTTTTATGGGGTTTAAAGATAGCCTTCCACTATTTTTTGCAGTGGGGTCTCCAAGCCGCCAGGCTACAAAGCCGTGGGCCACCTCATGAACTGTAATGGCAAAAAGTATTGGCGGGGTAAGTATTATTATCTTTTGAATTGTTGATTGTATGTCTATCACTTTATTAATTCTCCAAATTCTTCTTTTATTAGCCTGATTTCATCCTCTTTTGTCTTACAAACGCCATCAAGCCTGGCATCTTTAAGGCGTTCAAGGATATTACGATAGATTGGCCCTGGAGTAAAGCCAAGCCTTTTTATGTCTTCCCCGGTGGTAAGAGGCCTTATTCTTGAAAGCCTTCTTATGAAAAGAGATATATATCTAGAGACCTCGCCTCCATGTAGGGCCATGGTAAAAAGGAGTGTTTCCAGGGAGTAGGCCTCAAGGACCCTTACAATCTGGCTGTTTTTAGGTTCTCCATTCGCTTTTAGCTTAAGGGCAATATCATTTGCATCTCGGCTTGCCAAAAGGATATCCCTCTGATTCTTCCCGACTATTCCAAGCCTTTCCAGGACCTTTTTGGCCTCACTAAAAGAAAGCCCATGGAGAAGGGCACAAAGATAGACCTTCCATTTTATGACCTCTTTTTCAAGAAAGAGAAGTTCATACCAAGCAAGGCAGTCATAGACCGCATCTAGAAGCCTCATTTTCTTCTCGTTAATAACAAGGCCTGGATGGATTTCCTTTAATACTGAAAGCTCTGATAGTCTTTTAAGACATGGTCTTGGATCAGGCTCTTCAAGAATAAGTTTGAGCTCTGTAAAAAGCCTTTTGGGGCTAAGCCTTTTTAGGATGCCAAGCCTAAGGCTATTTTTTATGAGTCTTAGGGTGTGTTTTCCGATCTTAAAGCCAAATCTTTTTTCAAATCTTACTGCCCTAAGTATTCTTGTTGGGTCGTCAATAAAGCTCAGGCTGTGAAGAACCCTTATCACTCCGTCCTTAAGATCCCTTTGCCCTCCAAAAAAGTCTATGAGCTGTCCAAAATCCTTGGTATTCAATTTTATTGCAAGGGTGTTGATGGTAAAATCCCTTCTAAATAGATCAAGTTTTATGGAGGAAAGTGCTACTGTAGGCATGGCAGCGGGATATTCATAGTATTCCCACCTGGCCGTTGCCACATCCACCTTTTTTCC
>WFZZ01000251.1 GCA_015489315.1 Deltaproteobacteria bacterium
ATGAAAAATAGTATCAAAAGAATTAAAGAGAAAATCTTTAAGGCCTTCATAGTACACCTCCTTCTGAAAAATTAATTCAATTTATGCTTTGCAAAATTTTTAAAAGTGGTTTCAGGGCTTTTAAAACAAATGACTTTAGGTGGAATATATTTGCTAAACATAGCCATATAAAAATCCTATGGCCGATAAAAAAGAGTCTTTAAGTGTAAGGATGAGGTAAGGTTAGCGGTTCTTTCTTTTATGATAATTAAAAAATGCTATTTTTCCACCCTTTAAGACTGGCTCTTATCTTTAATAGCTCCTACCCTTCCAGCTAGCCCCTTTCCCAAGATAATAATTGATTGCAGAGGACCATGTCATACAAAGATAAAGAAACGCTACAAAGGGCAAAGTAATGGCTATAAGTGGATTTTGGCCATAGTAAAAAAGGGTTGGCAAATAGGAAAGTGACATGAGAAAAAGGGTCAAAAGGCCCTTTAAAAATAGCCCTTTAATAAAAAGTCCTGCCAAAGGGACAATAAAGGCTATGAACATGATAAATGTTACAAATATTAGTAAAAGGGGGTTAAATTTTAGCTGGCTGTATGCAGTTCTTGCAACCATGTTCCAGATGGTTGAAAGGCTTTCATACTTCCTGAGACTAACAACATCCTTGGTAAGTCCAATAAATGTTTTTGCACCTACACTTTTGACCTTTTTAGCCAGGCTGCAGTCATCAATAAGTGCATTCTTTAGGGATGAAAAGGCCCCAACCTTTTCCAATAAATCCTTTTCCGTAAGAATAAATCCACCGGCTGCTGCCGCAACAGGAACTCCCTTTTTATTGGAAAGAGAGAATGGGTAAAGGAGCTTAAAAAAATAAATAAAGGCTGGCATAAAGAGCCTTTCAAGGGTATTTTCCATCCTTAGCCAGGCCATAAGGGACAAAAGATAAATACCTTCGTCTTTCATCTTCTTTAATGCGGTTGAGAGAATGCCAGGTCTAAGAAGGATATCTGCATCAAGCAGTAAAATATATCTTGTTCTTACATATTTAAGCCCTTGTTCAAGTGCCCAGAGCTTTCCACTCCAGCCCGAAGGCAATTTTTCTCCCTTTAAAAGAATGTCTCTATCATCAAGGATCTCTTTACAGATTGAATAAGTATTGTCGCTTGAACAATCATCAATAACTACAATCCGGATATCTTTCCCCTGGCGTTTGACCCCTTTAATACACTCACCTATAGTCACCTCTTCGTTTCTTGCAGGTATAAGAACTGTTAGGTCATTAAGGCAAGCATCCACATTTTTGGATCTTGAACAAAGATTTTCAGTTGTAAGCCAGGGATGCCAGGGAAGAAATATGATTGCAAGCCAGATAATGAGTCCAAAAAGGCTTAAAACTTCAAACACCTTTAATCAGAGCCAATGGGCCATAGTCTTTTCCACCAGGGCCTTTCCTCTTCAGGAGGAGGGGTTTCTTCTTTGGTTTTCATGTAATCATCCAGATGTTCCACCAAGTCTTTATTTTCAGCAAGTATCTTTATTGCCTTTTCATAGACAGGTGTATCAGGATATAGGATTACAATATTTTCAAGACGCCTTAGACCCTGCATTAGGTGATCTGTCCTGAAATACCACTGTGCCACAACATATTCGTGCTCTGCCAAAAGGGCCCGCCCTTCCTTAATACGTTTTTGGGCTTCGATGGTAAAGGGGCTATTTGGATATCTCCTAATAAGACGCGTATAGGTCTCAATCATATTGTGGGTGCTCGTCTGATCCCTGTCAGGGGTATCCATGAGGTGATAGTAGCAACTTCCGATTTGGAATATTACATAGGGGATGGCATTATTTGTGGGGTGAAGATTTTCAAAATCTTTGTAGAGGGGGATGGCCTCTTCGTAAAGGCCCTGATAATACTTACAATCTGCAAGTCTAAGTTCAGCAACTGTAGCATAGGGGCTGAAGGGATACCTATCCCTAATCTTTTTAAATTCCTCTTCAGCCAGGAGGTATCGGCCAATATCAAAATAGTGCATGGCCTTTGCCGTAAGTTGAGCCTCTGGTTCAACTGGTCCTTCTTCCTCAGGCCTTGGTGAAAAGATATTTTTTAGCCAAGAATCTTTGCCAGAACAGGCAGAAATAGAACCTATGGAAATTACAATAAATAGAAAAAGAACGGCCTTTGCCAGGTGATTGATTTTTTTCTTTATCATTCTAGATCGTGTTGAACAGCAAAGGCTGCTGTTGCGCCTTCTGCCACTGCCGTAACTATCTGTAAAAGCGGTTTTGACCTGCAATCCCCTGCTGCATAGATGCCCTTTAGGCTTGTCCTCATCCATTCGTCGGTCTTTATAAAGTTTCTATCATCAAGTTTAATAAGGCCCTTTACTAGGCTGGTATTTGGCTCAATTCCGATAAAAATAAAGACACCCTGAACAGATAGGTCACTGAGAGCCCCTGTCTTTACATGCCTTATTCGGACGCCTTCAACCTGATTTTCTCCAAGTATCTCTTCTACCACACTATCCCAGATAAATTCAATCTTTGGGTTAGAAAAGGCCCTTTCCTGAAGAATCTTTACTGCCCTAAGCTCATCTCGCCTGTGAATGACATATATCTTTTTGGCAAACTTGGTGAGAAAGATTGCCTCCTGAATCGCACTGTCTCCTCCTCCGACAACCGCCACTTCTTGATCTCTGAAAAAGGGGCCATCACAGGTTGCACAATAGGAAACCCCCTTTCCAGTAAGCTCCCTTTCGCCTTTTACTCCAAGATTTCTGTGGGTTGCCCCTGTAGCGACAATGACTGTCTTTGTTTCTATTCTTTCGCCATTTGAAAGGATTACAACAAAGCCATGGCCTTCCTTTTTTATTTCACTGACCTCTCCATTTTTTATTTCAACACCAAATTTTTTGGCTTGTTGGGCCATCTTGTCAACAAGCTCAAAACCAGTGACACCATCTGGAAAGCCAGGATAGTTCTCCACAAAATCTGTTACAAGGACTTGTCCTCCAGGGCTAAGCTTTTCAAGCAAAAGGCCCTTTAACTGGGCCCTTCCTGCATATAAAGCAGCAGCTAGGCCTGCCGGCCCTCCGCCAATTATCAATACATCAAGCATGCCTATACAACTTTACTGAGTGCAGTTTCAATTACTGCCTTACCAACCGCGCCTGTGATTTGCTCAACAACAGTCCCATCTTTAAAAAGGATCAAGGTAGGAATGGCCCTTATGCCATAACGGCCGGGTGTTGCAGGGTTTTCATCAACATTCATCTTAGCAATCTTGACTTTTCCATCATATTCCTCAGCAAGCTGATCAATAACCGGTGCAATGGCCCTACATGGCCCACACCATGCAGCCCAAAAATCCACTAGAACAGGAAGGTCTGCCTTAAGAACAGATTCTTCAAAATCGTTGTCCGTGACCTGGATAATTTTTTCACTTGCCATTATTTATTCTCCTTTTGAAAAATTTTTCCTTTTGAATTGTGGAAATTTAGGATAGCTTTATTTAGGTGTCAAGAAATTAAACTGTTAACCCCTAAAATTACTCTTAATTACTGTAATTTTGTTTGTCTCCTTGTCAAAAGATTTGGTCTTGACATAGGAGGTAAATAAATATATACACTTAATATACAATAGCATTTATTTATAGATGCATTTATGATTTTATGGGACGAGAGAAA
>WFZZ01000252.1 GCA_015489315.1 Deltaproteobacteria bacterium
TACTTTTTACAAGCCTTGCTCAAGCAGGGCCAGGGTCTGTGGAGATCCAGACTTTGGGTGATATTAGCATTCGCATGGGTGCACAGGTTCGCCTGGTTCCCACTACAGAAATCAGCAGGGATTTTGGAACCTCAAGTGATCTAACCAGGGATCAAGAGTTAAAGGCAATTAAGATAATGAGAGGTGTGGGTGTTCTTGGAGACAGTCTTAAGACCCACTTGACTGAGGCAGGTGGTGCCGTAAAAGATGGTTACATTCGTGGTGAAAATAGGCTCTTTTTTAACTTTGCTCATGATCAGGACTGGGATGTTTATTTTGCGCTTGAGTCCGATACAGTGTTGGATAGATCCTCTGTTGACCGCACTGACTTTGCTCATGGACTCCAGACCCAGCAGTTTGGTATTGAGCGCTTGAATGCATCCTTTAACCTTCCATGGATCAATTCCCGTTTAAATGGTGGTTGGGATGTAAAGGGTGCTGATGTCAAGTTCGGCGGTATGATCTATGGTGATGACGATCCTGGTATTGGAATCACTGGTTGCTATCAAGCCTATAAGTGGGAAGCATGGTATATCAAAAAAGATGAGAGCGAAGCTGGATATGCCAATGTTGATCCTATCAAAGCTAAGGTAAATGCAATTGGCCCTCCAACCCAGCAAAAGGGTTCTGATCGTACATTTTATCTTGGAAAACTCGGTTACACCTTTATGCAGAACTCTTATGTGGAAGGTGTTTTCATGTATGATCAAAACTACACCCAAGGTCATGGTGTAGATATTGATCGCTTCTTTGGCGGTCTGAATTACAAGGGTGATTATGGCATCTTCCATCCAATGGCTGAGTTTGCCTATGTTGGTGGGACAATGGATATTCCTAATTCAGACAAGGATTATTCCATTAATTCTTTTGCTATGTTTGCTGACCTCTTGATGGATCTTCATGAGATGGTCGGTATAAAAAAGTTTGACGTCCACTTTGGTGGTTACTGGCTTTATGGTGATTCAGACAATTCTGACCGTCAGTTAAAGGGTTTTACTCCTGCTGTTGGTATCACCAGGTTTACTCCAAGATATGGAAGTGAACAAAGTATAGTTCATGATGGTAATCCTTTCTTAGGACAGATTCTTTACTCCATGTTCCCTGCCTATTACGGAACAGTCAGGGGTGGTGGAATCAATGGAAAGGCTGCATTTGACAACCCTGGTTTCTTGATGGTTGGTGGCGGTCTGAACACTCAATATGGAAACTGGACATATATTACTCATGTAATGGGTATGTGGTTTAACCACAGCAATGCAGTTGCTTCCTATTACAGAGCCATGGGCGTTACCGGAAATATCGACATCGATAGTTTTATGGGTGTTGAATGGAATAACGAGATCCGCTACAAACTGTTCAAGTCTGTTACTATCAAGGGTGGTGCAGCATTCTTGTTTCCAGGTGGTGGTGCAAAGGATATCACCAAGGCCGTCAATGCCTATGGACGCGGTGTAAGCTTTGAGGATGGAAAGGAAAGCGACGATGTGTCCATGAGGTTCGCAGCAGAGCTTCTCTGGTTCTTCTAATAGTCTAAAAAGTCAATAAATGCGACTTACGGGCCCAGCCTTGGCTGGGCCTTTTTTTATGGTTTATGAGGTCAGTATTTTTTGGTATTTTTCAAAAATCATTAATCATTAAATCATCCTCACATGCTATCCATGGACTTAGCCAACAGATCAAAAATCTTAAATGAATTGGATTTGGCCATAGAAAAGGCCATTGAGTGGTCCCTTAATAACCAGCAGCCTGAAGGCTACTGGATAGCTGATGCCGATACAAACTGTTGCATGGAAGCTGAATTTATTATGGCCATGTATTTCATGGGCCTCGAGGATGATCCCAAGATACCCTTGGTGGTAAATGCAATCCTTCATGAACAAAGGCCGGATGGTTCATGGGAAATTTACTATAAGGCTCCTACGGGTGATATAAATACTACGGTTGAATGTTATGCTGCCTTACGAATTGCAGGTCTAGATCCGGATTCAGAGCCATTAAAAAGGGCAAGAAATTGGATACTTAAAAATGGCGGTCTGAAAAAGATACGTGTCTTTACCAAATACTGGCTCGCCCTTTTGGGAGAGTGGCCATGGAAAGATACGCCAAATTTGCCGCCTGAAATAATCTTTCTTCCATCCTGGTTACCTTTAAACATCTATGACTTTGCATCATGGGCAAGGGCCACCATAGTACCCTTGACACTTCTTTGTTCAAGAAGGCCATCAAGGCCACTTCCCCCTGAAAAAAGACTTGATGAGCTGTTTCCTGAAGGCAGGAAAAATTTTGACTTTAGAATTCCCAAAAAAGGGAAGGGGATACTTGAGCACTTTTTTTTCCTGGCTGATAAGTGTCTGAATCTTTATGCAGGCCTACCAGTTAAGCCCATTAGAGAGGCCGCTATCCGTTTTTGCATAGACTGGATTATTAAACATCAGGATGCAGATGGAGTTTGGGGGGGCATTCAGCCACCCCTTATTTATTCACTTATGGCCCTTTATAATGAAGGATATCTTCTGGAGCACCCGGTGATTTCAAAGGGTCTTGAGGCCTTTTCAACCCACTGGTCAAGAAAAAGGGGAGAGAGGCTCTATATTAATGCCACAGAGTCCCTTGTCTGGGATACCATGTTGACCCTTCTTGCCTTTTTGGATTGTGACATGGACCCTAAAAATCCGGCCTTTAAGAAGGGCCTTTCGTGGCTTCTGGGAAAGTTTATAGATAAGCCAGGGGACTGGCAGATAAGGGTGAAAGGGGTAGAGCCAGGAGCCTGGGCATTTGAAAGGGCCAATACCTGGTATCCGGATGTAGATGATACGGCGGTTGCCCTGATCGTCCTTTCAAGGCTTCTTAGCCATTTTCCAGAAGATAGCGAAATGAAGGAGAAGGTAAGGCGGGCTACAAACTGGATTAGAGGTATGCAGTCTTCAAATGGGGGTTGGGGTGCCTTTGACAAGGACAATACCAGCCTTGTAGTGACAAAGATTCCCTTTTGTGACTTTGGGGAGGCCCTTGACCCTCCGACATCTGATGTAACCGGTCACTGTCTCGAGGCCTTTGGGTGTCTGGGAATGGGAATGAGTGACCCCACAGTAAATAGGGGGCTCAGGTTTTTGCAAAGAGAACAGGAGCCAGACGGAAGCTGGTTTGGGCGCTGGGGTGTAAATTACATCTATGGCACTGCTGCGGTATTGCCAGCTCTCAAAGCCATTGGAGAAGATATGACAAAGGAATATGTCCAAAGGGCTGCAACCTGGTTGGTGCTTCACCAGAATGACGATGGAGGCTGGGGTGAAAGCTGTGCATCCTACATGGATGACAATTTTAGGGGAAGGGGGCCTTCTACACCATCCCAAACTGCATGGGCCCTTATGGCACTCATTGCCACAGGAAATCACGCCCATGAACCGAGCATTTTACAAGGACTCAAATTCCTAATTGAAACCCAAAAATCCGATGGAACGTGGGATGAGCCTTGGTACACGGGGACCGGTTTCCCTGGCTATGGGGTTGGAGATAGGATTGATCTTAAGGAGTGGGCGGATAGACTGGACCAGGGTGCAGAATTGTCAAGGGGATTTATGGTAAGATACAATATGTATCGTCACTATTTCCCTCTAATGGCCATGGGCAGAGCACGGAAATTTTTAAAGGGGAAATCCCATGTACAGTCAGCCTGAATATGACTCAATATCTTTGGCCAAGGTTGCACGTGGAGAGGAAGTTGCAGACCTTTTGTTAAAAAATGCAAAGGTCATAGATTGTTTTAGGTTTGAGATTAAAAAGGCGGATGTGGCTATTAAGGGTGAACGGATTGCAGGAATTGGTGAAGGGTTTAAAGCCAAAGAAGAGATAGATTTAAAGGGTCTTTATCTTTCCCCTTCCTTTATTGATGCCCACATTCATATAGAAAGCACCATGCTCACGCCACTTCAATTTGCAATGGCAACTGTTCCACATGGCACAGGAGTGGTGGTTTCTGACCCCCATGAGATAGCTAACTGCCTGGGCGTAGACGGTATTAAGTACATGCTTTTAGAAAGTAGGGATCTTCCCCTTTCCTTTTTCTTTACGGCTCCTTCCTGTGTTCCTGCAACGCATCTTGAAACTTCCGGAGCGATCCTGGGACCTCAAGATATTCAAGAAGTCCTTAAAATGGAACGGATAGTAGCCCTTGGAGAGATGATGAACTTTCCAGGGGTGATTTTTGGAGATAAGGTTGTGCATGAAAAGCTTCGCATTGCAAGGTCATTAAATCTTCCAATAGATGGACATGCACCGGGGCTTTCCGGAAAAGACCTTTGTTCCTATATCTCTTCCAGTATTGATTCAGACCATGAGTGCACTGATGCAAGGGAGGCACTGGAAAAACTTGGCCTAGGAATGTGGATATTTTTAAGGGAAGGGACATCGGAAAAAAATTTAGTAGAGCTACTTTCAGCAGTTAACCAGGATACGGCAAAAAGGTGTTGTCTTTGCACAGATGACCGTCATCCAGATGAAATTTTGGATAATGGCCACATGGATTATAATCTCAAGTTAGCGGTTTCAAGGGGAATTGACCCATTGGTTGCCTTATCCATGGCAACGATAAATCCCGCACAAAGATTTAATCTTAAAGGCCTTGGGGCTATCTCCCCGGGTTATCTGGCAAACCTTGTTGCTCTAGATGACCTTTCAAATTTTTCTATAAGGATGACCTTTCATAAAGGGATATTAGTTGCAAGGGATGGTAAGGCCTTATTTAAGGCTAAAGAAATTGAGCCTGATGAAAGGATATCAAAGAGCATCAACATAGATCTATCTGGAATTGACCTAAAAATCCCAGCAAAATCTAAGCGCATAAGGGTAATTGGAATTAGAGAAGGCCAGATTTTGACAGACGAAAAAATCGTAGAGGCAAAGGTTCAAGATGGCCTTGCTGTTTCTAATCCAAATAGAGACATTGTTAAACTTGTTGTAATTGAAAGGCATCACCGGACAGGAAATATCGGATATGGTTTTGTTCAGGGGCTTGGATTAAAGAAAGGGGCTATAGCAAGCACAGTTTCCCATGATAGCCATAATTTGATTGTAGCAGGAGTAGATGATGAGTCCATGTTAAATGCCATTTCCGCCCTGATTGAGGCAGGTGGAGGGCTTTGTGTAGCCACTAGAAAAGAAACTAAGGCCCTCTTGCCGCTAAAGATATGTGGACTTATGTCAGAAAAGCCTGCAGAAGTGGTAAGTGAAGAGTTGGAAAGGCTTTTGAAGGCAATCAGGTCCCTTGGATGCAAAATGAAAAATCCCTTTATGAACCTTAGCTTTCTTGCCCTTCCTGTAATTCCAAGGTTAAAACTCACTGATAGGGGGCTTGTAGATGTGGATTCCTTTTCCTTTGTTCCCCTTTTTGTGGAATAGATTTCAATTGTTGATAGGGTTATTGTTTCTTTTTTAAAAGATAACTTTCTAATAATGTTTTCTTTTCGTTTTCTTTGTTGAAGAAATGAACATGAATTCAGTTGACAAAAGTCAAATGCTAAATTAAAAATCACCAAGTGAATAATTATTCATTTTCAATCAAGCCCAAAAAAGAAAGGAGGAGTTGCTCATGAGCAAAAAGATCGTTTCAGTATTAGTAGCAATGCTTTTTAGTTTTGTAGTTGCTGGCATTGCAGTTGCTGGCCAGGGTCCTGAGACCATTACCTTAAAGGCCAAAAAGGGTGATGTTCATTTTGCACACTGGAAACATCAGGAAAAGACAAAGTGTGGCGAGTGTCACCATGGCCCAGGTCATTCTCCCTACAAGGAAGGAATGAAAATTCAGACATGTGATAAGTGCCACAATAAGAGCTTTGAAAACAAGAAGCTCAACAGTGTTATGAAGGCAGCCCACAAGAACTGCAGGGATTGTCACAAACAGCATAAGAGTGAAGGTGCTCCAACCAAGTGCGGTGGTTGTCATAAAAAATAATATTGCTATTTTAGCCTAAAAATTAAAGGTCTGCTTAAGGCAGGCCTTTTTTTTTGTTTTTTAGAGGCTCCATATGGAAAAGGAAATTTTTGAAAAAAAGCTTACTCTTCTAAATAGTCAAAGGGATCATGGACTTAAGGAGGCCCTTTTCCTTGCATATAAAAGGCCTTTTGATAGAGATATCTTAGACAACTTAAGAAAAGAGTTTATTTCAATTTATGCTACAATTGCAAAAGAGGAAGGGCTTCCCTCCATTTCTACTCCAGAAGACGAAGAGGCCTTAAAGGATAGGGTTCCGGATACAATAGCAAACTGGATTACTGTACTTTCAGAGATATTTTCTGGGGCAGAGACTGCAAAAAGGATAATTGACCCAGTAGATACCGCTGCCATTTTGCTTTTAAAGATTTATGAATGGATAGGCCTTAATTATCAAGGAAGATTTCTTTATGGAGAAAAGCTAGAAAAAGAGGCAGAGAAAGGTTTTTACTCCCTTGAAGCCGAAATGGACCTTTTAGGGGATAAGGACGAAATTATTTCCCTTGTTCTTGAAAACCTAAATGCATTTTGTTCCCATTTCGAGATAGATAAAGAAAGACTTTTGCCAGGTGTTAGACACTATTATCTTGAAGTCCTTTTTAACTATGGATCTGGAGAAAGGATCTTAAGAATTGGAATTAAGTCCATGATATTTGATCAAGTTAAATTTAGAGCCTATTGTCCAGATCAGCATATTCTTTCCCACATATTCGAGGCACTGGCAAATTTATCTGCTATTGGCAATCCAAATCCTGAAAGTTATATTTAATAAAAAAATGAAAAATTAAAATTTTAAACTCATGTATGAAACCCATATAATTACACCAGTTTGTCCTACAGAAGAATTCCATCAGATTTCCTTTTTATTGGATTCAAATCTTGTAATTAAAAAAATAAATGGAAAGGTCCAAGGAGCCTTTTTCTTTGATGAAAAACAGGTGATTGGAAGGCCCTTTGAAGAAATAATTAAATCAACCCCCTTTTCTGCCCTATTACCCCTTATTCCCCTTTTTAAAAAGGGGCATGGTGTATTTAACTATCGAGTGATTCTTAAGAATGCCAGTTGTAGAACAGCTATCGTAACTGCCCTTGTTGGAAGAAACATTGATAGCTCCATTGATTGGATTGCGGTAACCATAAGATGTGAAGGCCCAGAATTTCTTGGAATACCAATTTTAGATAGCATCGGAGAAGGAATTTTTCTTGTAAATCAGGACTGGGAGATAATGGAGTTCAATAAGGCGGCAGAAAGGATTACGGGATGGAAAAAATCCGAAGTAATTGGAAAAAAGTGCAAAGATATATTTAAAAGCAATATTTGTTCTCATAGTTGTATCCTTTCAAGGGCTGTTAAAGAAAAAAAGACTATCTCTGGGAGTACGGTCTTTATAAGGCATAAAGATGGCCACACTATTCCAATTTCAATATGTGCCTCTCCCTTTGTTGATATAACTGGTGAGGTGAATGGTGGGATTGAGGTTTTTAGAGACATAACAGGAGAGGTAGAAAAGGAAATTATTCTCGACAGCATCGGAGATGGGGTTTTTACAGTGGATAGACATTGGCGAATTACCTCGTTTAATAGAGCTGCTGAAGAGATTACGGGGATGCCTGCCAGTGAGGCCATGGGAAAGCTTTGCAGAGAAGTATTTCAGTCTAGCCTTTGTGGAGAGGCATGTGCCATGGCCATGAGTATCAGGATGGGGAAAAGGGTTTCAAACAAAAGGGTCATAATTAAAAGGGTTAATGGTGAATCTGTTCCAATTAGCATAAGCACTGCCCCACTTTTGGATTCAGAGGGAAACATAATAGGTGGGGTAGAGACCTTCAGAGATCTCCGGGAAATAGATCAACTAAGACGGCAGTTAAACGGGAGATTCACCTTTGGAGATATCATCAGTAAGAGCCCGCAGATGCAGAAAATTTTTCAGATCCTCCCGGAAATAGCCATGAGTGATAGCAATGTCCTTATTCTTGGTGAAAGTGGGACTGGAAAAGAGCTTGTGGCAAGAGCCCTTCACAATTTTAGCAAACGAAAAAGAGGGCCGTTTGTCCCTGTAAACTGTGGGGCTTTACCTGATACACTTTTGGAATCAGAGCTTTTCGGATACAAGGCAGGTGCATTTACAGATGCAAAACATGATAAAGAAGGAAGATTTGCTGCTGCAGAGGGTGGAACCCTTTTTCTAGATGAAATAGGAGATATTTCTTCTGCCCTTCAGGTAAAACTTTTAAGGGTACTTCAAACCAAGATGTATGAACCTCTGGGATCAAACAAGCCTGTAAAGGCAGATGTGAGGATAGTGGCAGCCACCAACAGAGATCTAAAGGCCCTTGTTCAAGAAGGAAAATTTAGAGAGGACCTTTATTATAGATTGAATGTGGTCAGTATTAACCTGCCGCCTTTAAGGGAACGAATTATGGATATTCCACTACTGGTGGAACACTTTATTCACAAATTCAATGTGGAAAAGGGAAAGGACGTCTCTGGTATATCTGATGAGGCCCTTAATATCCTGATGAAATACGATTATCCAGGAAACATAAGGGAGCTTGAAAACATAATCGAATATGCCTTTATCCTATGTCATGGCGGGCTTATAATGCCAGAACATCTTCCAGAGCCCTTTTCTTCAAATCTAGAATCCGAGGCTTCCAGTGTTCTTCCTCTTGACATGCCCATGTCCCTTAAAGAACTTGAGAGGATGGCCATCGTGAATTCTTTAAGGAGAAACAGAGGAAAAAAGATGGCAACATGCAGGGAGTTAGGAATTTCCAAAGATACTTTGAGAAGAAAGATTGCTCAGTATGAAATAAAAGAGGAAGAGTTTCTTGGGTAAAAGGTTTTATGGTGGCTTAAGGCTCCAATCTCTCTTTACACCTTCTGCAAAGATTTAAGGTTTCATTGTCATCTCCTGACTTTTCTGTCCAGTCAACCTTTGCTTCACAGGTTTCATGGACCTCCTTCGGGCAATTAAGTATCTTCCAGCAGGGTTCATATTTAAGAAGCCTTTTTATAGCAGGAATGCTAATACCTTCATCGTGAATTATAGAACGAAGACAAGATATCCACTGGATATCACTTTGGGAAAAGATGCGTCGCCCTCCCTTATAATGGGGAGAGACAAGACCTTCTGCCTCATAAAGGCGAAGTGTCCTTGGATGGACATCAAGCAATTTGGCAGCAACCCCAATTGGGTAAACAGGTACCATCCTCCCAGGGAGTGTTATCTTTTTTTTCTGTCTCTTTTTTCCGGGCATCTTTTCTTTTAAAAAATCTGTTAAAAAGGGGGCCAGGAGGCCCCCAGTTTTCTATCCTCGTTATCTAGAACTGATTTTTTCCCAACGAATTAATGTTTTTCTGCAAGATGACCTTTAAAAATCTTTTCTCCCATCAAAAAGGCCATGGCGCAGAAGCTAAGGCCACCAATGGTAATCATTATTTCATGTAGGCTTGGTACATAGCTAAGGTATTTTGGAAAGTCAATTACTCCATATTCATGGAATGGATAAACTATTTCACCTACAAGGACAAGATCATAGCGCATAAAGAAGATTCCAATAACTGACATGGCGCCGGCGATGAAAAGCGCAGGAACACTCTTTCCTCTGGTCCCGATGATCAGGGTAAAAGGAAGCACCATGCCAAGAAGGATTTCACCAACCCAGAAATTTATGGCATAAGGACCGGCAATAAGAGCCATAGTTGCTTCATATTTTCCTGGAGGATGTCCGGCAATACCAGAGATAACCTTCCAGATGTCAAAGAAGACCAATGTTGCCATGAGGAAAGCGCCGAGCATTCCCACTGCCCTTAATGAGGATTTGAGCTTGTCACTCATCTGCCAGCCGTTTGCTTTATAGGCAATATAGGTGAAAAGAAGGACTGCTGCACATCCAGACATGGCAGCAGAGGTGATGAAGTAGATTGGCATATAAGGACCATGCCAAAACTCCCTGGCGCCAAGGAGTCCAAAGACTGCACCGAGGTTACTGTGGGCTGCAATACCAGAAAGTACACCGGCAAGTCCCATCAAGGCAGCCTGTTTATGACGGCCCATTTGGAGCATGGCAAATTCAACAGCCATAAAAAAGAGGTAAACACCATAGAGGGTACCCATCCACCAGATGTTTGATGTAAGATTTGGGGAGATTACATTGTAAATAGCCATACGCCAGGGATTTTCTATCTCAAAGGCTATTACCAAAAAACCGCTAACAATGGTGGCAATTGAGAGAAATACTGCCCTTTTTGCAATTGGAACAAAGCTTTCAAAGCCAAAGACGTGCCCAATTGATGAGACAATACAAAGCCCTGTGGATGTAACAACAAAAAATACATAGGTTGCAATTAAAAGTCCCCAGGGGATTTCTCTTGTGCAGTTATAGGCAGCATCGTGGCCGATGTACATGGCGTGAAGGCCAAAGGCTATCCCAACTGCAGCCAAAAGACCAAAAAGAGCAATGCTGGCATTGTATGCCCGCGACGTGGTGACTGGTAGGGCCTTACCCGCAGTCAAAGAAGTTACATGTGGTTCATTCATGTTGCTAAGTCCCTCCTTTTTGAAATCTTTTCACAAT
>WFZZ01000253.1 GCA_015489315.1 Deltaproteobacteria bacterium
ATTTAAACCTTAATAACATATGAATTTATAACCAATTTAAACAAACAAATTATTTTTCGTTCTTTTCAAATCTTTTTAAACAATAGATAAAAGAAATTACAAAAATTATGTTTAATAAAATCAATAAATTAAAAGAATATATTTCAAAAGAAATTAAAATCCGCGGTCCAATTTCTTTTAGAGATTATATGGAGTTATGTCTTTATCAAGATGATTTTGGATATTATTCACAGAGGAATTTTCCTGTTGGAAAAGATGGTGATTTTGTAACATCTCCTCATGCCTCTAGGCTTTTTGGATGTCTTCTTTCTGTCCAAGTAAAAGAATGTTTTGAAAATATTGCATATCAGGGTGACCTAAATATTTGTGAGATAGGCGCAGGATCAGGTATCCTTTCGAAGGATATCCTAGAGTATTTTAAAAACTTTGAACCTTCGATCTTTAACCAGTTAAAATATGTAATAATTGAGCCAATTCAAAGACGAAAAGAGGTATTAAGAGAAAATTTAAGTGAATACTTAGATCATATAGTGATTTTAAACGCCTTAAAGGAAATAGACGAGTTTAAGGGGGTCATCATAGCTAATGAATTATTGGATGCCTTTCCTGTGCATGTAATAGAGAGAAATAGCAAAGGCATTTTTGAGATTTTTGTAGACGAAAAGGAAGGAAAATTTTTTGAAATACGAAAAGAAATTACTAATAAAAGGCTATTAGATTATATAAGAAGAAATTTATCAGATATCCCTGAAGATTACAGAACAGAGGTAAATCTTGCGATTTTTGACTGGACAAGGGATTTGTCGGCAATTTTAAAAGAGGGATACGTGATAATAATAGATTATGGTTTTAGTAAAGAAGAATATTATGCACCCTATAGAAACAGAGGGACTATTCTTGGATACAGTAGACATCAGACCACTGAAGATTTTTATAAAATGCCAGGCCTTATAGATATGACTGCCCATGTGAACTTTTCAGATGTGATTGAAGCCTTTGAATCAGAGGGGTTTTTTTGTGAAGGCCTTACACCTCAGTGGGCCTTTTTGGGAGGTCTAGACTTTGAAAGAACTGTAAAAAAAGTTCTTGGTGAGATAAATCCCTTTTCTCCCGAGCTTGCCGGAATAAAGGCCCTTATATTTCCACAGGGAATGGGTGAAACACACAAGGTATTTATGGCATCAAAAAATATAAAAAAAAGAATACCTCTTAAAGGGTTTTCTATAAAAAACATGTTAAATAATCAGCTTAGATAAGAACCAAAGGTTTTAGTTGAGCGGAAAACTTACAGTTGTAAAAAATGCAATTTTTCCATTAGAAAGGATTCTTTTGTATAAGATAGTCACCAATGAGATATGAACCTTAAAGAAAAAAAACTCATAATATTTGACTGCGATGGGGTCCTTTTTGATTCCTATGAGGCAAATAGGGCCTTTTATAACGAAATAGCTAGGGTGGCTGGTAGAGGTGGAATAGATGATGAAGAAATGTCCTTTTGCCATATGCACACTGCAAAAGAATCTATAGAATATCTTTTTAGAAATCAGCCTGATCTTATGGAAAGGGCCTTTAAGGTATATGAGAGTCTGGATTATGGGGATTTTTTGAAATATATGACAATGGAGCCTGGAGTTAATGAATGTATAAAAAGACTAAAAAAGAGATTCTTAACAGCTATATCCACCAATAGAAGTACAACAATGCCAAAACTTATTAAAATTTATGAACTTGATAAACTATTTGACCAAATAGTATGCGCCCTTGATGTAAAAAGACCAAAGCCAGACCTCGAAGGAATCCATTTGATTGTAAAAAGACTGGGGGTAAACTTGAAAGATTCGGTTTACGTTGGTGACTCTAAGGTTGATGAAGAGGTGGCAAAAAGGGCTGGAATTCCACTAATAGCCTATAAAAATTCAGATTTGAATACAATGTTTCACGTGGAAAGTTTTTGGGAACTCGAAAGTTTATTTGCCTAGGTAAGAGTATTTAAAATGAATATCTTTTTAGAATATCCAATCATTTTTCCTTTACTTTCATATCTATTTGGAAGCATTCCCTTTGGACTTTTGTTTTCCAAGGTGAAGGGAAAGGATCCAAGAAAATTTGGCAGTGGCAACATTGGTGCAACAAATATTTCAAGGTTATTGGGAAAAAAGTGGGGGATTATTACACTTTTATGTGACCTTCTAAAGGGTTTTTTGCCTGTTTTTTTTGTGAGCATAATTCCACTTTCTAATTTCTATATTGCAGTTACAGGTCTTATGGCAGTGATAGGGCATTGTTATCCGGTTTATTTGAAGTTTAGAGGTGGAAAGGGAGTGGCTACTACCCTTGGAGTCTATTTGGCAATATGTCCTTTGGCCCTTGCTTTTGGTGCCATCGTATTTTTTGCTGTAGCCTATTTTTTTAGAATTGTTTCTGTGAGCTCTCTTGCAGCTGCTACATCACTTCCTCTTCTTATTAGTCTAATTTGTCCTGACATGTTTTTTGAGGCCATGTCTTGGTCAATATGTTTTATTATCTGGATTAGACACTCTGACAATCTCAAGAGGCTTTCAAGGGGAGAGGAAAAAAGAATCAGTTTTGGATCCCGAGGGACTTAATCTTTCTATAAAGGTGACGTCTTTCTATTCCAATTGATTCTGCCGTTTTTTTAATATTTCCGCCAAATTCATTGAGTTTTTTCTTTATGTATTCTCTTTCAAAAATGGATTTTGCAGTTTTGAAATCCGGACAGGTGAAACAGGAAACATCTATATCACGAAGCATATCTTCCTTAAGTCCTTGCTTTTTTTTGCTTGAGATTAGATTCTTTGGAAGATCATCAATCCTTATGGTATCTTCCTTTGAAAGAATCACAAGCCGTTCTATTAGATTTTTAAGTTCCCTTATGTTTCCAGGCCAGTCATAATCACAAAGGGCATTAAGGGCATCTTCTTCAATCTTTACCCTTCCATTTGAAAATTCCTTCAAAAACTCATCAACAAGGAGGGGAATATCTTCCTTTCTTTCCCTCAAAGGAGGAATTTCAATGGGAATGACATTCAATCTAAAATAGAGGTCTTCTCTAAAGTTGCCTTTTTTTATCTCCTCTTCAAGGTCCTTGTTAGTGGCTGCAATGATTCTTACATCAACGGAAATGGTCTTAGAGCCTCCAACCCTTTCAAACTTTTGTTCCTGAAGAATTCTGAGTATCTTGGCCTGAGTTTTAAGGGCCATGTCTCCGATTTCGTCAAGGAAAAGGGTTCCCCCATTTGCAAGGTCAAATTTCCCCCTTTTCATGGATGTGGCCCCTGTAAAGGCGCCCTTTTCATGGCCAAAAAGTTCGCTTTCAATTAGTTCTTCTGGTATGGCAGCGCAGTTAACTTCCACCATTGGTTTGTGGCTTCTTTTACTCAAACGATGGATGGTTTGTGCTACTATCTCTTTACCTGTTCCATTTTCACCCTGAATAAGTACCCATGCATCCGTAGGGGCAACAATCCTTATCTGTTCCTTTAATTGCATAATCTTTTTGCTTTTACCTGTTATACTTACAACCCTTTTTGTCTTTTCCTTAAGGAGTCTGTTTTCCTCTTGCAAATCCTTAAATTTCAGGGCATTTTCGATGGTAAGGATCAGGGGTTCTATAGAAAGGGGTTTTTCAATAAAGTCATAGGCGCCGAGTTTTGTGGCCTTGACCGCAGTTTCTATGGTTCCATGCCCTGACATTATTATGACAGGTAAAAAGGCCCATTGTTTTTTTATGACCTTGAGGACCTCTATTCCATCCATGTCAGGCATCCATATATCTAAGAGCACAAGATCAGGAAGTTCACCAGATTCCAGCATTTCAAGACATGGCTTTCCGCCATCTACAAGAATTATTTTATATCCTTCATCTTCCAGGATGCCTCCAACAGAGTCCAAGATGGACCTTTCGTCATCTACTATCATTATTTTTTTCTTAGACATGATTTAAGGTTAAATTACGACATTGGTAAATGTTATTATAAATTTAACACCTTGACCTCTATTTGGCTCAACAGCTATTTTTGCGTTATGGGCATCAATAATAGATTTAACTATTGAAAGTCCAAGCCCTGTTCCACCCTTTCTTCTAGTGTAATATGGATCAAAGACCTTTTGGAGGTCTTTTTTGTTGATACCTATTCCGTCATCTTCAATAGAAATGGTCGCAATGTCCTGTTCTTTCTTAAAAGTACATTTTATCTTAAGATTTTTGGCCTTTCCTGCATTTATTGAATTGTCAATTATGTTTATAAAGCATCTTTTAATTTGTTCTTCATCTATCATGATTTTGGGAAAATCATCAGAGACTTCAAGGGAGATATTTATAAGCTGGCTATACATGTCCTTTACTTGTTCAATTATAGGTAAAATACTTTGGAGCCTGAGTTCAGGAGCAGGCATACGGGCAAATTTGGAAAATTCATCCACAAGCCTTTTAAGCTCGTTGGCCTGATCTATGATAGTTTTTGTACAGGATTCAAACACCCTTTCATCATCACCAGAGAAGAAGTTTTTAAATTTTCTTCTTAGCCTCTGTGCTGAAAGTTTTATTGGCGTAAGGGGATTTTTTATTTCATGGGCTATTCTTCTTGCAACATCTCTCCAAGCAGCAAGTCTTTGTATTCTTTCAAGGTCGGTAAGGTCTTCAAAGACTATTAGCATTCCAGAAGTGCGCCCCTTTTTGTCTTTTAATAGAGAAAAATTTATCAGCAGGGATTTGACCTGATCTCCTATCTCTAGACGAATGGATCTTTTTATGGTTCCTTTTCCCGAACGGGATAGTTCCTTCGGTATGGATTCTAGATCAGAGAGCTCATCACCCTTTAAAAGGGATTTGTAGTCAAGGCCAATAAGATCGTTTGGATCCCTTTCAAGTATTTCACAGGCAGACTTATTAATTGTTGTAATTTTGCCAGCTCTATCAAGGCTTATTACACCAGTTGTAATGTGTTCAAGGAGCATTTCTATGTAGGCCTTTCTATTTTCAAGCTCTGAATAGCTCCTTAAAAGTTTTTTAGTTGCCTCTTCTGCCCGTGTTTTAGCTTCCTTAAGATCCTGAGTCATTATGTTGAATGCCTTTACAAGCCCGCTCAGCTCATCTCTTCCTTTTATATCAAGATGAAAATCAAGATCTCCATGGGCAATCCTCTGGGTGGCATCTGCAAGCATTTGGACAGGCTCTGTTATGCTTTTGGCAAGCTTTAGTGCAAACCATATGGAAACAAATATTATTAGAAGGGTGATTAGAAATAGACTTGAAAGAAGGCTTGTCTTTAAAGGGTCCTGAAAGAGTTTTAATTGTTTATATTCTTCGTATCCCTTTTTGACATCCTCTAATCTTGAAGCTATTTCCTGGGGTAGGATCTTACCTATAAGTAAGTATCCTATTGTATTAAAATCCAGATCAAATATTGGTCTTACCACATTTATGAGACTGCCTGATGGGATTTCATGTGTGATAATATGATAAAGATTTTTTTTTCCAAGGTTTTTAAGAATTTCCTTTTCTGGAGGTGCTAAATCTTCTGTGAGAGGAAGCCACTGTCTTTTCCAGATTACCTTGCCGTTTTTCTCGATTACTTGGACCAGATTTATGTTAATGGTCTTTTTTAGAGGAGTGGTTCTAATATCTAAGGAAGCAGTATTAAAAAGACTGTCAATACATTGTATGTCAAATCTCCTGTCATTAATACATCTGATGCTTATCTCATTTACCAGAGGGTCTTCAATATCCTTAATGTAGTCAATTTGATGGTTGTAAAAGCTCCTTCCGATGGAAATAGCCTGTTCAAGGCTTTTTTCAATTTTAATATCAAACCAGTATCTTAAACTTGTCTGCAAGAACTGAAGGGAAATAAAAAACAAAAGAATGGTTGGAAGAAGAGAAATTATTATAAATGCAACAGTAAGCTTTCTTTTGAGCTTTATACCGATTATATGAATATTTTCTTCAAAAAGAAGTTTTACAAGATTTCTTATTACCAGAAAGCTTAGAGTTAGGATAAGAATTAAATTGATATTAATTACTACGAATACAAATACATTACTATATTTTGGAAGGGGCCTTATTACATTAATTAATTTAAACTCTATAAC
>WFZZ01000254.1 GCA_015489315.1 Deltaproteobacteria bacterium
GTGCCTGATATGGTCAGTATCTCGCTTTCATATATTGTCTTTGCCCACCTGGACTGGACATGGGGAAGAATCACCAGGTCAAAAAGGCCGGTTTCGTCCTCAAGGGTGGCAAAGATCACCCTTTTGCCAGACCTTGTTGGCGGTGTGTGAAAGAATATCAAAAGGCCGGTTATAAGGATGTGGCTTTTGGAAGAAAGATATTTAAGGTCCCTTGCCCTTTTTATGTTAAAGGCATCAAGCATCTTTCTTATCCCGCTTATTGGGTGATGCCTGCAATAGACATCCATGGAGATGCGCTCCATGCTTATCTCTTTAAGCAATCTTCTTTTCTTCATTTTCAAAGGAAAGGGCGCCTGCCATAAAAAGGGACCTAAGGGCCTCATGGGGAAGGTCTATCCTTGAAAGAAAATCATCCACACATAAAAACTCCCCTTGCCTTTTTCTTTCTTCAATGATCCTTTTTGCCCTTTTTCTTCCTATGTTTTTTACAACCGTAAGGGGGCACCTTATGCCCTTCCCCTCTCTGGTGTATTCAAGGCCGCTTCTGTTTACACAGGGAGGATAGACGGGGATTCCGCTTCTTTTTGCCTCGCCAAGTATCACATAGGGAGGATATGAGCCAACATGACCGGCATTTAAAAGCCCAATGTAAAAGGCCAGGGGATAATGGGCCTTAAGCCAGGCGCTTTGCCATGTGATGTGTGCAAAGGAGACTGCATGGGCCTTGCAAAAGCCATAGGCAGCAAAGGCGGACACCTTCCTAAAGACCCTTTCTGCCTCTGACCTTTTTCGCCCCATCTTTACTGCCCTTTTTATAAAGGCATCCTTAAGACCCTCCATCTCGTGTCTTTTTCTGTCCTTTGTCATGGCCCGTCTAAAGGCATCTGCCTCTGAATAGGAAAGCCCTGCAAAGTGCCTTGCAATCCTCAATACCTGCTCCTGAAAGACAATGACGCCATGGGTCTCTTTAAGAATGGGGGCTATTGAGGGGTGGATGTCTTCCTTTATTTTTTTGTTTTTTCTATTTTCCAAAAAGCGCCTTACCATATCCCCCTTTACAGGTCCTGGCCTAAAAAGGGAGATCTCTGCCACTATGTCTTCAAAGGAGCCTGGCCTAAGCCTGCAGATAAGGTTTCTTTGGCCTGAAGACTCCACCTGGAATATCCCAAGGGTGTTCCCGGTCCTTAAAAGCTCAAAGGTCTTTTTGTCATGAAGGGGAAGGTTTTCTATGTCTATCTCCTTATTCATCTTTTTTAAAACATCCAGTGCCTTTTTTATGGCAGTGTGCATCCTAAGCCCCAAAAGGTCTATCTTTAAAAGCCCAAGAAAATCGATGTCGTCCTTGTCAAGCTGCGTTACAGGAAAACCCTTTCTGGAAAGAAATATAGGGCTCCAGTCAAGGATGTTTTTAGGGGCAAGGACCACCCCTCCAAGGTGGACCGAGGTCTGAAAGGGGAGCTTTTCGACTCTAGAGGCCATCTCCAGAAGGCCCCCTGCCATCCTAAGAGGAGAGTCCTTTAATTCAGGAAGCCTTTCAACTGCCTCTTTTAATGAGATTCCTCTTAGGGACCAGGGAAGCGCTCCTACCAGCATGTCTATATCGGAAGCGCTTATCCCAAGGGCCTTTGCGCTCAGCCTTACTGCGCTTCTTGGCCTGAAGGTGTGAACGGTTGCAACAAGGGCCGCCCTTGAAGAAAAGGGTTCTTTTGAAAAACGCTCCATTAGCCAGGAGGTGATCTCATCCCGCCTTTCAGAATCAAAGTCAATGTCTATGTCGGGAAGGTCATTTCTTCCATCGTTTATGAACCTTTCAAAAAGAAGATTGTGCCTTAAGGGGTCAGGCCCTTTTAAAAGGAGATGGACCACAAGGGAGCCTGCGGCAGAGCCCCTTACGGAATGGCGTATCCCCTTACACCTTGCCCTTTGGCATATATCGCCAACAAGGAGAAAAAGGTCTGAAAGGCTCCTTGAGCGTATGATGGAAAGCTCCTTGTCAAGGGTGAGGATATAGTCTGGCGGAATCCTTTTAAAACGCCTTGAAAGGGCAAGAAGGCACCTTTTTGAAAGCTCCCTTTCTGCATCCTTTTTTGGGCGAAACCTTGGAGGGTTTAGCCTTTTTGAAGGAAAGGAAAAGTCCTTGCAAAGATCAAGGATTAGCTCGGTATTCTTAATGGCCTCTTTTTCCATATTGTATCTGGATAAATCCCTTGGGCTATTAAGAAAAAAGGAGTCATTTGGAAGGGGATTAACATTTTTGTGATGGTGTCTTTTCTGGATATTTACAAAGAGTCTATGAAGGCAATAGTCCTTTCTTTTAAGAAAGGCGCAGTGGTTTATAAAGACAGTTGGAAGTCCTAGCCTTTTTCCATAAAAGGAAAGTATCTCGTTTGAAAGGGTGTCTTTTTTTTCATGGAAAGAGATGCCAATAAAAAGGGGAAAGTTTTCTTGAAGGAGCCTTTTTATGGAAAGAAGAAGAATCCCTGCCCCTTCCGTATCTCCCATTTTTGAAAGCCTCCTTAATCTTGAGCCATAAATGCCCACTATCAGGACAAGGCCTTCACTGTGTTCCCTTAAAAAGGAGTAGGGGATGTCTCTTGGGTGCCTTTGGTTTTTGTAGATTCCATAGGTTATTAGACGGCAAAGGTTCCCGTAGCCCCTTAAATTCCTTGAAAGGGCTATGGTCCAGCCAAGATTTTTTATCCTTATCCTTGCTCCTATTATGGGAGTGATATTTTCCCTTCTTGCCGCCCTTAAGAATCTTATGGCCCCATAAAGGCTCCACTTGTCCGTAAGGGCCACCCCCTTCATTCCAAGGGCCTTTACCTCCCCTACTAGCTCTTCTGGAGAAAAGGTTCCCCAGAGAAAGGAATAGGCGCTTGTGACATCAAGGTTTATGAGATCATTCATAAAAAGGCCCTTTAGATTCCCCTTCTTATAAGGCCAACAAGCCTTCCAAGTATCTTAACCCCTTCTGCATCAGCTCCCTCAAAGACAAGCGGCTCATAAAGGGGGTTTGCTGCATGAAGCTCTACCCTTCCCTTCTTTTTCCTGACAATCTTTAGTGTCGCCTCGGAAATGACCCCTTCCACCATGACCGCTGCCACCTCTCCGTCTTCCACATCCCTTGAAGGCCTTATTATGGCTATGTCCCCATCCTTTATGTGAAGACCTGTCATTGAATCTCCCCTTACATAAAGGCCGAAACAGCCCTCCTGCCCAAAAAGGCCTGAGTCAACAGGAAGCTCCTCCAAAACCTCTTCCTGGGCATCTATTGGAAGGCCGGCAGCAATCTGCCCAAGAACAGAAAGTCTCTTTTTGTAAAGGCCCCCTTGTAACCGGGTTGGCCTCCATGACCTCTTTTTCCCAGGCGCTGATGCCAGATATCCCTTTCTTTCAAGGGCCTTCAGGATGCGATGAACCCCTGATGTGGATTTAAGGCCAAAATGACCGCATATCTCCCTTACACTTGGACTTATCCCCTTTTCCTCTATCTCTTTCTGAATAAATGAAAGTATCTCTTTTTGTCGCCTTGTAAGATCCATGCCCCTATTATAGTGAACATTTGTTCACTATACAAGAGAGTTAATGGGAATTTTTCACGATTTTTTCACAAAAGTTTTTTTATTTTCTTCCCGATAAATATAAAAAAATGAGGAAAAGATATGAAAAAGATATTAGTTGTTCTTTTTATTTTTATTTCATATAGCAAGTTATTATCGGCATATGAACTTTGTGCTCCTCCTCCTGTAGTAAGTTCTTCGGTCAAACCCAACGTATTAATCATACTAGATAATTCAAATAGTATGGATGAAGACTTTTATGGAAATGCAGTAGGCTCATATACAAGCACAAGCAAAATGGTCCAGGCCAAAAAGGCCATAAAAAAAATTATAAGAACAAATCAAAAAAAATTAAGAATAGGATTGGAAACATTTAAAATATCAAACGTACATAACTACTATCTCCACAATTCACCTTATTTTGTCTCCTATAATCCAAAATCTTATTGTCCAAATCCACCTGAAGCATGTCAAACCTATTGCTCCACTAATTCAACTGAAGCAAAAATAACGTGCCAAAGTCAATGTCAAAATCAAAATTCTCAATTTAATGTAGAATATCGGGATGAAATAACTACAAATTATTCAATTGGTTCCGAACAAAGGACAAGATATTGCAATCTAGTGTATCCAAAAACAAATTTTATTACGAATCCGTCTGATCCATCACATTCAATCTTTTATAAAACATCTCTCCCAATGTATTCGTCATCTAATCTTGGAAATGCATATTGTTATTCTACCTCATATAATCCAAATGAAGGAAGTCCCTATGACTACTACCGTTGTTACCATACAAAAACTGGAGAATCAGATGATTTCTCAAATTATAGTTCTTATTGGTTTAGTAGCACATTTGTACCCACTGATACGGATTTTGCACTTGGTTTTTATGATTTTGGCCGTCGTTTAAGCTGGACCTACGTTGGAAAAACTTGGTTTTCTAACAATTCACCTGGAAATGGATATATTCATGTACCTATTGATAATTTAACTAATTTAGACGGTAGTAATTCTACTACTTTTAATAATTTATTATCAAAATTAGACGAAAAGGAAAATGATGAAAATGGTTATATGAGTTGTGGTAATAGCGATAAAAATACATGTCCCTATATAATAAGTGCAGGATTGACTCCAACTCCTGGTGCATTACAAACTGCCATTGATTATTTTAGAGGTTCCAATAGTCCAATTAAATATCGCTGTCAGAAAAACTTCATTGTTTTAGTAACAGATGGATTACCAAGTGTAGATGAAAATGGTAGTCCAAAAACTGCTGATGAATTAAATGCCACAACTTTAAATAAAATCGATTCATTACATCATTTAATTAAAAATATTTCTGGGACTAACTATGAATTTGACATTAAAACCTATGTAATAGGTGTTGGATTGATAGATAAGGCCAAGCAACAACTAAATTATATGGCCATTCATGGACATACAGATGTTAACGGAACTGCATATTTTGCTGACAATCCAGAAGAATTAGAAGAAAAATTATCTAAAATCTTTTCAATCATTTCAAAATCAACGGGTGCAGCGTCTTCAGTTGCAACAGTTACACAACAGGTACTTGGAGAAGATTTGGTAATTCGTGGTGCATTTACATCGTATGATGATGACCCTGACATTTTAACTTGGCGAGGACATCTAGAAGTCTATAAACCATATTTTGATTGTTCCACTTTTACGAATAAAGACAGCTGTTTAGCTAGAGGATGTGACTGGAGTGAAAATTTATGCACTGGCAAACCTAATTCTAGATATGATTTCGAATTATGTTCTCAGGACTCATGTCCAGAGCAATATTGTATAAATACTGGCACAAGATGTATTTCTAAATTTTGTTCTGACATGGAAGGGATTAAAAATTGTATTGACGCTGGGGAAAAACTTACAGAAAGAACTACTCCTAGAAGGATATTTACATATTTGAACAATCAACAAGTCAATTTTGATCTTTCAACAGATACGAATGCCACTTTTTGGAATAACTATTTAAATGTTCAAGAAGATTTTGACGGTGATGGTAATCAAGGAGACTCAGACGATATTCAATATTTGATTGAATTTGTAAGAGGAGAGATAAATGGAAATGGAACTACGCTGAGAAACCGCAAGTTTAATTGGAATCTTGGCGATATAGTTTATTCATCTCCAATTGTAGTTGGAGCACCCAGCGAAAACTCAGTTCCTGGTCAAATTGCCAGAAGGGGATGTGAACAGTTACAAAAATGTTTTCAGTTTACAGATCCTGAATCATGTAATTTACATGAATCAAACTATGGCTGTTTTTGGAGCTATTTTGACAACTTATGCACATCTCCAGATTGTGAAGAACTAGATGAAAATATTTGTGATAATCAGCCTGCCTGCCAATGGGACAATGATTCTCAAAAGTGCAGAGATAAAACTCGTGATCAAATAATAGGAATGCTTGAAGATGACACAGACAGCTGTTTTTACTCATTTCGAATCCATCATCAAAACCGAGAAAAAGTTATTTATGTGGGAGCAAATGATGGAATGCTTCACGCTTTTTCGGTTGATACAGGAGAGGAACTTTGGGCTTACATTCCAAGTAATTTATTATCAGAATTGAAATATCTAGCTGAACCAACATATGGAAAACCTGGAGGGTGTAGACACAGATTTATGGTAGATCTGTCACCAAGGGCGTGGAATGTCAAATTTAAATCCGATAACAAATGGCATACCGTCCTTGTAGGAGGTGAAAAAGAGGGTGGTGATGTATATTTCGCAATTGATATTACAGACCCTAAAAATCCAAAAGTGCTATGGGAATACTCCCTATTTAGAAATTTAATATTACATGATAATTCAGGATATGAAGCACCTTTTACAAAACAACGATATTTAGAGCTTTATGGCAATAATAACTCTTTAAAAACCATTGGTGCATCTTGGACAGAACCATCTATGGCCTATTTAAAACTTGGCAGCGATGTCACATTCAAAGCCCATGGGCTTATCCTCCCACTAAGTGATGATACCAATCCAACAAGTTTTAATGAATATGGTTCAAATAATCTTTCAAACTGGTTCGTTATTGTCGGCGGTTCTATAAAAATTTTTAATAATGATGAGTTGCCAAGTTTCCTATCTGATGATGAAAAGCAGCTCATTTTTAGGCCATATTTACTAGCCCTTGATATTGAAAAGGGCGTAAACATCTTCCAAAATTTTTGGCCAGATATAATAAATAAACTCTTTAATAATGGTTTTTTTAAAAAAATAACAAATGGTGATAATTCCATTCCCTATGCCTTTACTACACCCTTGTCTTTGGATATTTGGGATATATATGGATGTAATTATATTAATGATGCTAATGCCTCTTCTGAGCGAAAAGAAGATATTTGTATAAAGGCAAAATATTGTACTTGGTCTGAAGGTCGGTGTTCAGGAATGCTTTTGGGGCCAGATGGTTATACAGATCATATTGTTTTAGGTGATATTAATGGAAATTTTTATAATATGAAGTTTAATTTTTCAGATGATGTTTCTAAGATACTAAAGATTGAAAAACTGAAAACAAAAAAGATCTGTTATGATTCTTCCAATTCCACATGTCAAAACTTAATTCTAGCGAACCCGTTCAGATCAGACAGACAACCTATTACCATATCACCAGTTGCCGCCTTCGATGATAATTATACTCTTCGGTTTTTTGTAGGTACAGGTAAACTTGACACCAGTCAAGGAGAAAATGACGATTCAAATGATCCGGCCATTATGTCTTTTTACAACTTAAAAGATAATTCTGGCAGTCTAGTACCCTCCGGAACAAATCTTTCAAGTGATTTTGCGAGTGGTTTTGATGTATATTTTGAACATAAGTGTGAAGAGGCAGAGTTTGGAACACGTTGTTCTTGGGTAAAAAATGAAAATCCAGATAGTTGTTGTATTTCTAATTGTGATAATAGCTGTTGGAGTTGTATTTTTGACTTTAACCAGCCTGGAGAAAGAATGGTATTTTCTCCATTAGTTGCAGGAAAGTTGGTCTTTTTGACCACATTTGTTCCTAATGATGACCCGTGTAGTTCCGGAGGAAAAGGCTATTTATATATACTTAAATATGATTGTAAAAATTTATTTGAAAATTGCAGCATGTTTTCTGAAATTGATTCCTGCCTGACCCATAAGTCTTGTCACTGGGACCCGCAATCCGACAGCTGCGAAGGTTGCGAACAGTTTGACTCCAATTCAACTTGTATTTCTCATTCAGGTTGCAAATGGGTCAGTAATAAAGAAAAGCAATTTTGTACATCCACAGAGGATATTCTTAGTGATAGTGGACTTAAACCTGCTTTTTCCAAATCTGTTTCTGAGCTCGGGATGGCTGAGTACACAAAAATTGGCGAAAGAGGCTATGTTGTAAATCTTGGTCCAGGAGTTCCAAGTCAGCCTATTTACAGTCAAAATAAAGGGAACAAAGCTACCCTTTTTATACAAACAAGTGATGCAAAAATTTTTAAAATTGATATCAAAGTAAAGGATAAAGCTTTTCTTGGATGGTCTTGGGATATAAGCCAAAGTGGCAATGACGAATAAATCTTATGAATAGATATTTTTATAACAAGAAAAAAAAGGGATTTACTCTAATTGAGCTGATGGTCGTGATCTCAATCATAGCTATTTTGCTTTTAATTGGAACTCATACATTTAAGACAAGGAGATGGATTATAAAATTGAATGAGGCAACTAATGAAATCTTTTATGATTTATTATTCGCAAAAATGAAGGCAATGGAAAATCAAACATATGTAAGGATCTGTTTTGATAAAAATATCAGAATAAATAATAATAACATCAAAAGCTGTCTCTTATACACATCTGA
>WFZZ01000255.1 GCA_015489315.1 Deltaproteobacteria bacterium
AAGAGGCCAAGGCTCTTGTCCCCAGTGACCTTTTAAAGGGGAGTGAGAGACATGTAACAGGCTGTATGTGGTGTCAATGCGGATGCAGCATGATCGTATATATAAAAAATGGGCGAGCAGTGCACGTCACTGGAAATCCAGATGATCCACTCACAAAGGGAATGATCTGTCTAAAACCCCTTGGAACCCTAGAGCTTTTAAACAGTAATATTCGCCTTAAAAGACCTATCAAAAGGATTTCTGGCTATGGACAGGATGCAAAGCTGGTAGAAGTTACCTGGGATGAGGCCCTAGACGAAATAGCCCATAGGTTAATTGAAATTAGAAAAAAGTATGGGGGAGAGGCCCTGGGTGTTTGGGCCTCAGGACGAAGTGCCTTTGATGCCAGATACATCAGCAAGGCCTTTTGCAAGCTTTTTGGCACAAGAAACTATGAAAAGACAGGGCCTTTTTGTAACTATTCCGGGAAAATTGGCACTGAGACAGTGGTAGGTTCAAGAAACACACCCTGGATATATACAGATGATGACTTTTTTTCTGCCCATGATTATATCCTTGTTGGTTCAAATATGGCTGCAACTAAGCCTGTTATTTTTAAAAGGCTTAGGCAAATTCAGTCAGAGGGCAAATGCAAGATTACTGTAATCGATCCAAGGCGTTCGGAAACTGCAAGGATTGCAGATTTTCATTTGGCCATAAGACCAGGAACAGATCTTGCTCTTGTGCTTTCGGTCAGCAAATTTCTGGTGGAAAATGAGCTTATTGATAATGAATTTTTAAAAAGATATTCCATTGGCTTTGAGAAGTATAAGGAATACTTAACGAAAAATGATTTTTCCCTTGACTGGGCATCATCCATAACTGGCCTAAAAAAGGAGGAAATTAAACGCCTTTCCCTTTTGATTGCCAAATCAAAAAGGCTCATTATGGTGGCAAATGCCGGAATAAGCCACCATGAAAATGCAGTCCATACCCACAGGGCCTTTTCACTTTTGGCCGCCATGACTGGACGCTATGGCAAAAAGGGAAATGGCTTTGCATGCCTTAATAATGGGGCCTTTAAGATTGGTTCCTTGCCTATTCCAAAGGAAAAGATACCAAAGGCCAAGCGGGAGCTTGGTAAAAATCCGGTTATGTGGCTCGAATCACTTGAAGACGATTCTTATCCATATAAGCTAAGGGCCCTTATTTCAACAGGAACCCCACTTGTTCAATGGCCCCAGCAGGATCGAATAAGAGGTCTTGTCAAGAAACTTGATTTAAGCGTTGCCAATGAAATAGTTCCAAATATTTGTTCCCGGTATTTTGATTTCATGCTTCCTGCAGCCTTTTGGATTGAGGCAGGAGGCATATCACCTGTTTCTGACGAAAGCAGGTTTGTCTGGTGTCCAAAGCTAGTTAATCCTCCATTTGATGCAAAACCTGATAGATGGTGGTGGATAGAGCTTGGGAAAAGGGTAGGGTTTGGCGATATCTTTACAGATGCCATGAAGGACCCTGTTTTTCTTCAGGACCTTTGCGGTAAGAAAGGTGGTTATCTTGTCAAAAATTTTCTTTCCAAAAAAGATAATAGTCTTCGTGCACCAATAACACTGAAAGATGGAAAGGTTGAAGAGAGAAAGGGCCTTTTCCATGATAAAAGGTTTTTTACTCCTTCAAAAAAGATTGAATTTTGGACTGAAGAACTTGAAAAAAGATTTAATACATTAGGATTACCGGTTCTCCCTGACTTTTATACAGATGTAGATATTGCAAACAAAAAGACCAAAACCATCAGGCCCTTAAAAACCCCTGTCCTGTCCCCCTTTCAAAAGGGAAAGACATATATGTTTAAGGTTGAATTTAAAACCGGTAAAGACTGGAAGGATTATCCACTTATCCTTACAACAGGAAAGCCTTCAGAGGCCATAATGGGGCATACTTGTCATTGGATAAAAAGACTTAATAAATATTCACCATGTCAGGAGTGCTGGATACACCCTGAAACAGCCCAAGGGCTAAGTATTTTTAATGGAAAAAAGATTATTATTCAAAGCCCCTATGGTAGGTGCCTTGCCAAAGCAAGGATTACAGATGGTATAAGGAAAGATACTGTTTTTATCCCAAATACCTATGGAAAAGGAAGCCCTTTTTCAAAAAAAACGTGCGATTTTGAAACAGTAAACTTTGTGACCAATCTTGATAGTCGATGCCCCATTTCTGGTCAAATTGCATTTAAAGGGATAAGGGTTAAGATAATTTCACTAGATTGATTTTTTAGCAAAAATGAAATCCCCTTAATAGGGGGCAGGACATGAAAACATACAAGCCTTCTGTAAAAAATGCCCTTATAAATTGCAGCTTGGTTGGAATCGGTACTTTTTTGCTGACAAGTTTTATTCTCGGGTGGGATAAATGGATATATACTGGGTTCTGCGGAGTTTTTGGTTTTTTGCTATACTATGGACGCTTTATACTCATGAAACCAAGAGAAGTAAGGGTGGGAGAAGAAGGCATATCTATTACGGATAAAAGTGGTAGGACGACCTATATTCCATGGAAATCTGTTAAGTCCGTCATGACATCGAGATTAAAAGAAGATATTTGGCAGATTAATGGCATAAATACGACCATTATCTTTACCGATGACGGCTTTTCTGTCCTTGATTGGGAGGAGCTTTCAAAGGAAATAAAAAGACATCTTGATAAAAATGGCATCCACATTGATGTTGAAGAACCCTCATAGAATCTAGCCCTCTATTTTAAAAGTGCTTGCAAACCGGTCCTTTTGAAATTACCATTTTTGAATATGAATTCATTTTTTCCTAAAAAAGTATCCCTTATCCTTTTTATATTTTTCACAATCTTCTTTGTATCAAGTTACTCCTTTGGTGCAGAAGACCTTTTAACCCTTTATAAAAGGGCGGTTAAAACAGATCCGGTCTTAAAAAAGGCCCTTTCAGAC
>WFZZ01000256.1 GCA_015489315.1 Deltaproteobacteria bacterium
GGTTTTTTAAAGTATGATGTCAATTAGTTTTCTTTTTTGTAATTAAAAGAAACCCTTATTTTTTTCGTTTCTTTTTGTTTTACGTGCTAAAACTCAAAAAATATAGAAAGAGACATTAGACAATTTTAAATCACCTTATTAAATGATATAATAAAAAATCATGGCTAAATCTCCGAACGTAATATTTCACAGAGCATCTGTAACTAGACCTAGAAGAGAGACTTTAAATGGCCACAGAAGTGTTAATCTGTGGTTTACAGGACTGTCCGGTTCGGGGAAATCCACTTTGGCTCATGCAGTCGAAGAGCGACTCCATTTAATGGGATGTAGGACCTACGTTTTTGATGGCGATAATGTTCGTCATGGGCTCTGCAGTGATCTTGGCTTTTCTCGGGAAGATAGAGCAGAAAACCTCCGAAGGATTGCCGAGATGGTAAAGTTATTTCTTGATGCCGGTGTAATTTCCTTAACTGCATTTATTTCACCACTTGAAGAAGATAGGCAAAAGGTTAAGGAAATAATAGGGCCTGAAGATGTAATTGTTATTTATTGCAATTGTCCTTTAGAGATTTGTGAAAAAAGAGATGTTAAAGGCCTATATAAAAAGGCGAGGGCTGGCATAATAAAAAATTATACTGGAATATCTTCGCCCTACGAACCACCAAAAAATCCTGACCTTGAGCTTTTCACTGGTTATCAATCAATCAATTAATGAATGTATTGAGATAATTGTAAAAGAGCTAGTAAAACGAGGAATAATTTTTAAACACGGATATTAATAAAAAAGGAAGGCATTGCCTTCCTTTTTGTTTTCTATTCTAGATATTAGAAAGCTATTAACGTTTCGAGTATTGATACCTCTTCCTTGCTCCGGCAAGGCCGTATTTTTTCCTTTCCTTTACCCTGGCATCTCTTGTAAGTAACCCTGCCTTTTTCAGGGCTGATCTAAGGTCAGGGTCCATTGTCTGAAGGGCCTTTGCTATTCCATGGCGAAGGGCCTCTGCCTGCCCATTTTTACCTCCACCCTTAACAGTGGCCTTTACATCAATCTTTCCTAGTGTTCCAGTTACCTCAAAAGGTTCGTTTACCACCAATCTAGCAACGGCAATGTCAAAGTAATCATCAAAATTCTTTCCATTTACAGTAATCTCTCCAGTTCCAGGATATATCCATACCCTGGCTACCGCTGTCTTTCTTTTCCCTGTAGCATATATCCTTTCCATATTATTTTTCCCTCTTTTTTATGCTGGTATCTCGAGTGGTTCGGGCATTTGAGCCTGGTGTGGATGTTCAGAGCCTCTATAGATCTTAAGCTTTTTTAACTGATGTCTGGCCAGTTTATTTTTGGGAAGCATGCGTTTAACAGCCTGTCGGATCACTTCTTCTGGCTTTTTTTCTAGCATCTGTTTGGCAGTCATACTTTTTAGACCGCCAAGATAACCAGAATGACGATAATACATCTTTTGATCTAACTTCCTGCCAGTAAGGCGTACCTTTTCAGCATTAATGACAATTATAAAATCACCTGTATCAAGATGTGGTGTGTAATCAGGCCGATGCTTTCCCCTTAATCTTATAGCAATCTGACTTGCAAGGCGTCCCAAGACCTTGTTTGATGCATCCACCACATACCACTTCTTTTCAATGTCATCTATTTTGGGAAGTGGAGTTTTCATAATATCGCTCCTTAGAAAATTGACACAATTATATTGTTCGCCTTTTTTAAAGGCAAACGATTTCTAAAAGAATCTTTTGAGATTGTCAAGGCAAAAACATTGATTAAAGGGCTTGCAAATAAGTTTTAAGAAAAATTTGTGACCGACATTTGTTGACATGCCCTAACCGTCCTAGTATTTTTAGACGGTTTAGCCCCAAAAATTTATTTATACTGGAAATTAAATGTTTGAAAACCTGAGTGAAAGGCTAAATAAGGTATTTAAGAAGTTAAAGGGCCAGGGAACCCTCAGTGAAGAAAACATCAAGGAGGGCTTAAGAGAGGTCCGCCTTGCACTCCTTGAGGCCGATGTCAATTACAAGGTCGTAAAAGACTTTATCAAAAATGTAAGGGAAAGGGCAATTGGCCAGGAGGTTATGGAAAGCCTTACTCCTGGCCAGCAGGTAATAAAGATAGTTCATGAAGAGCTTATCAACCTTCTGGGGACGACTGCAGAAGGTTTGAACCTTTCAGGCCGCCAGCCTGCTGTAATAGTCCTTGTTGGTCTTCAGGGCTCAGGTAAAACCACAACTGCTGCAAAGCTTGCAAGGTGGCTTAGGAAAAAGGGGAGAAGGCCTTATCTTGTGCCTGCTGATATTTATAGACCTGCCGCCATTAAACAGCTTGAAACTTTGGCCAAGCAGCTTAACTGTCCATATTTTGAGACAAAGGAAGGAACTCCTCCACCTGATATTGCCAGACAGGCTGTGGCCCAGGCCCAGATGCAGGGCCATGATACAGTAATCATCGATACTGCTGGAAGGCTTCATATCGATGAAGCGTTAATGGCAGAGCTTAAGGCCATTAAGGAACAGGTGGAGCCACAAGAAATCCTCCTTGTGGCAGATGCCATGACAGGACAGGATGCAGTCAATATCGCCAAGACCTTTAATGACCTTCTTTCCATAACCGGTGTTATCCTTACTAAGATGGAAGGTGATGCCAGAGGTGGGGCAGCTTTGTCCATTCGGGCCGTTACAGGAACCCCTATAAAATTTGTTGGAGTGGGCGAGAAGCTAAATGCCCTTGAGGTCTTTCACCCCAAGGGGATTGCCGATAGAATCCTTGGCATGGGGGATGTCCTTACCCTCATCGAAAAGGCCCAGGATACCCTTGACAAGGAAAAGGCCCTGGAGCTTCAAGAAAAGCTTAAGAAAAACACATTCACCCTTGAAGATTTTAGGGATCAGCTAAGACAAGTAAGAAGGCTTGGTTCCCTTGAGCAGATCATATCCATGATTCCAGGGCTTAACAAAATAAAACAGTTTAAGGGAATGATGCCTGATGAAAGGGATCTCGTTAAGATTGAGGCAATAATCAATTCCATGACGCCCCTTGAGAGGCGTAAACATACAATTATAAATGCAAGCAGGAAAAGGCGAATTGCAAAGGGAAGCGGGACGACAGTTCAGGATGTAAACCAGCTTTTAAAGAATTATTCTGAGATGCAAAAGATGTTAAAGAAGTTCAGCAAGGGTAATTTCAAAAGGATTCCAAAGGGGCTTTTCCCCTTTTGATGATATTTTTTGTTTCAGGGGTTTAATTTAGGAAAAAAATGAATATAAATAAAAAATGGAGGAATAAATGGCAGTAAGAATTCGATTGGCAAGAGGTGGCAGAAAGAAAAGACCATTTTACAGGATTGTTGCCGCTCATTCAGAGGCACCAAGGGATGGTAAATTTCTTGAGATACTAGGTACTTATGATCCACTAAAGGACCCTGCTGAGATAAAGCTCGATAAAGATAAGGTCAAAAAATGGTTGGATATTGGGGCAAAGCCATCTGAAACAGTGCGTTCCTTAATGAAAAAGGTTGGTTGTACTGTTTAATGGGTTTTAGGAATTTTGGATATCCTGGCCGTAGGCTGTTAAAGTGGAGGTAAAAAAATGAAGGAATTGATTGAACACATCGCTAAGGCACTGGTTGATTATCCTGACAAGGTTGAGGTGAATGAAGTTGAAGGTCAACAGACCTCGGTCATTGAGCTTAAGGTTGCAAAAGAAGACCTTGGGAAAATTATTGGGAAACAGGGCAGAACTGCCCGTGCCATGAGAACCATCTTGAGTGCAGCCTCTACCAAGTTAAAGAAAAGGGCTGTCCTGGAGATCCTGGAATAAAATCCCAACCTTGAAAGGGCCTGTTGGCTTAAACAGGCCCCATATATCCCTTTCATCAAAGAGTTTATCCCCATGAAGGATGAGTATGTGGTGGTGGGTCATATCAAAAGGGCTGTCGGTCTTAAAGGGGAGGTATTAATAAAGGTATATTCCCAGCCAGAAAGCATCACTGAGCCTTCTTGTATTTTTCTCAAGGATTCACAAAAAAACCTTTTTAAAAGGCTTGTTATCGAACGCTTTAGATTAAAGGGCGAAAGGGATGTCATTTGTCTTCTTTCTGGCATCCATGACAGGAATGAGGCAGAGGGGCTTTCCAGGAAAAAGGTCTTTCAAAGGGTGGATCTTCTACCAGGATTGGATCACAATGAATTTTACTGGTATGAATTAAAAGGCATGAATGTATTTGATGAGAACGGAAATTTTCTTGGAAAGATTGAAAAAATCCTTGAGACAGGCTCCAATGACTGCCTGATTGTAAGAAATGGGGAAGGTGAAATACTAATTCCCATGGTAGAGGGTTTCATAGAAGAGGTTAACAAGCGCGAAAAAAAGTGCAGGGTCAATCTGCCAGAGGGCCTAATCGAAGCAACCTTTACCCCGCTTAAAAAGAAAAGATAATGACCTTTGACGTCATAACCATTTTCCCGAATTTTTTCGACTCTCCCTTAAAAGAAGGGGTTCTTGGAAGGGCAATCAAGAAGGGTTTAATTAATGTAAGGATAATAAATCTGAGGGATTTTACCAAAGATCGGCATAGAACCACTGATGACAGGCCCTATGGCGGTGGCCCTGGCATGGTTATGATCCCTGGCCCCTTAAAAGAGGCAATTACCCACGCAAAAAAAGATGATAAGGACGCAACCGTTATCCTTTTAAGCCCTAGAGGAAAGGTCTTTGACCATGAAATTGCAAGAAGGCTTTCAAAAAAAGAACATCTTATACTTATCTGTGGAAGATATGAAGGGGTGGATGAAAGGATAGTAAAGGCCTTTGTGGATATGGAGTTATCCATTGGAGATTTCGTCCTTTCTGGAGGTGAGCCTGCCGCCCTGGTCGTAGTTGATGCCGTCTCAAGATTGGTCCCAGGGGTCCTTGGAAAAGAAGAATCCGCCAGGGAAGACTCCTTTGCAACAGGGCTTTTGGAGTATCCACATTACACCCGCCCTAAAAGCTTTATGGGAATGGATGTTCCAGATGTCCTTTTAAGTGGTGATCACAAAAAAATAGAAAGATGGAGGAGAAAAGAGGCCTTAAGGATCACCCTTGAAAGAAGGCCAGAGCTACTTAAAAGGGCTAAACTAAGCAGGGAAGACAAGGCGTTTTTGGAAGAATTAGAAAGAAAAGATAAGTGAAGATTTACCTTGCCCTTATACATTATCCTGTCCTAAACAGGCAGGGAGAAAAGATTTGTTCTGCAATAACAAATCTCGATATCCATGACATTGCCCGAGCTTCCGCTACTTATGGGGTAGAGGCCTTTTTTGTGGTTACTCCATCAAAGGAGCAGCAAGAGCTTGCCAAAAGGGTTATGGCACACTGGCTTAAAGGGGCTGGAGCAAGATTTAACCCCGATCGGAAAGAGGCCTTTTTAAAGGTGAAACTGGAAGATACACTATCTGGTGTTATTGAGAAGATATCAAAGAATTGCTCGTCTCTTCTTGTACTTGCAACTTCTGCCAGAAGAAGGGAAGGATGCATTTCCTGGAAAAATCTTGAAAAAATAGTGCAAAAAAATGAGAATAAATGTATATTGTTTGTCTTTGGTACGGCCTCTGGGCTCCATGAGGAGTGTATAAAAGAGACAGATGGCGTTATTTGCCCAATAGAAGGGGTTTCAGGCTATAACCATCTTTCAGTCAGAAGTGCCGTAGCCATTACGCTTGATAGAATTTCAAGGTTCAGGAGGCAATAACTATGGATGTCATAAGAAGGCTGGCCTTTGAGGAAATGAGGACAGATATCCCCCCTTTCAGGCCAGGAGATACAGTTAGGGTCCACGTAAAGATCAGGGAGAGTGCAGAAAAGGAAAGGATCCAGGTCTTTGAAGGCGTTGTGATAGCCAGAAAGGGAAGGGGGATCTCAGAAACTTTTACGGTTAGAAAGATTTCTTATGGCGTAGGGGTAGAGAGGATTTTCCCTGTAAATTCTCCTAGGATTGAAAAGATAGAGATTGTTCAAACTGGCCGTCATAATCGCTCAAAGCTTTTCTACTTGAGAAATCTTAGAGGAAAGGCCATGAGGCATAAGATCAGGAACAAGAGGACCATGTGATTTGCCCAAAACCCTCTTTGATATTGAGCCAGGGCCCATTGATGCCTGGTATTATGAAAGGCTATTTAAAGAAAGGGGGCTTTGGCCAGTCGCCGGTGTTGACGAGGTTGGAAGAGGCTGCCTTGCAGGCCCGGTAGTTGCGGCCTCAGTAATTCTTCAAGAAGACATCTCTCATCTTGGAATAACAGATTCAAAAAGATTGACCCCAAAAGAAAGGCAAGGGCTTTTAAAGGAGATTGAAAAAAGGGCCCTTGCCATATCCGTTTCTTCTGTCCCTCCCGAAAAAATCGATAAAATAAATATCCTAAAGGCAAGCCTTTTGGCCATGAAAGAGGCTGTTGGTGGGCTTTCCATAATGCCAAGGGCAATACTTATCGATGGCAATAAGGGCATCGACTGCCCCATTCCCCAAAGGTGCATTGTAAAGGGAGACAGCCTTTCCTGCTCCATTTCAGCAGCATCCATTGTTGCAAAGGTTTATAGGGATAATCTTATGGTTGAATATGCCCAAAAATATCCAGACTATGGCTTTGAAAGGCACAAGGGCTATGCCACAAGTCTTCATAAAAGGATGCTAAAAAGGCTTGGGCCATGTCCCATTCACAGGATGACATTTAGAGGTGTAAGGGCTGGTGAAGGGGACTAACCGCTCCTTTGGCAGGGAATGCGAAGCCCTTGCGGAAGATTACTTCAGGGAAATGGGCTATAAAATCATCTGCCGAAATTACAGGCTTCGTTTTGGAGAGATCGACCTAATCCTCAAAAAGGACAGCTGGCTTGTCTTTGTAGAGGTAAAGGCAAGAAGGAGCAAAAGGTTTGGGAGCCCCCAAGAGGCAGTTACCCCCCAAAAACAAAGGGTTATAAGGAAGGTGGCAGAGGCGTATCTTCAGCAAAAAGGAAAGGGCCTTGACTTTAAAGGTATCCGTTTTGATGTCCTTGCCATAACCTTTAAAGAAGATGGAAAGCCGGATTTTAACCACATCCCTTTTGCATTTTAACAGTTTGATTTTTGGCGGAATTCTTATAAAAGAAATTTATAATAAATTAAATGATCTTAAAATCTCAGCAAATTCCTGATTTTTTCTGGCAAAGGCACGAAGAGCCCTGATAAAATCCTGAAGTCGTCCTTCTTTTTCTATACGCTCTATGGCCTCTTCCCTTGCCTGGCGGATTATTGTGCGTCTGTCCCAGTAGGCAAAGCCTATGACTGTAGCTGTAATGGTGGTGAAGATGCCAGCCAATATCCATAAAAATGTTGTCAGCTGGTTAAATCGCTGGCCAACATCATTAAAACGATTATCCACTTGATCAAATCTTTTATCTACCTGTTCGAATCTTTTATCCATATCATTTCTTATTTCAGAGAATCTTTTATCCACTTGTTCAAACCTCTTATCCACCTGATCAAACCTTTTATCCACTTGTTCGAATCTTTTATCCACCTGTTCAAATCTTTTATCTACTTGCTCAAAGCGCTTGTCAATTCCTTCAAATCTCTTATCTACCAACTCAAAGCGCTTGTCCATCTCTCGTTGGAGTTCTGAGAACCTCTTGTCAATGTAGTAGATGATAAACTGGGTGTCCTTAGAAAGGCCGGTTGGAAGGGGAATATTAGAATTTTTATTTTTGTCTGATGCAAAAAGGGGCAATGGTGAGAGAAAAACATTAAAAATGCTAAATATAAAAGTTACAATCAAGAAAAAGTTTATAGA
>WFZZ01000257.1 GCA_015489315.1 Deltaproteobacteria bacterium
CGAATTCAAGTAGTCATTTTATAAAATTCTGTCAATAAAAAGAATATCTTATAAATTTGACTTTTTTTATCTTTTTTACTTGACAAATCCAAAGAGAATTTTAAAATATCGCATATAATAACAATTATCAAAAAGGATGAAATCTCTAATGAGAATTACAAATCAAAGAGAAATAATATTAGAAGAACTTAGAAAAACCAAAAGCCATCCTACGGCAGATGAGCTTTTTGAGGCAGTAAGGCAAAGGCTTCCCAGAATTAGCCTTGCCACTGTTTACAGAAATTTAGAGCAGATGTCTGATGCCGGAATTATAAACAAAATCGAATATGGTGGTCGCCAAAAACGCTTTGACGGAGATGTATCACCTCACAGCCACGTTTATTGCGTAAAGTGTGGAAAGATAGCAGATATTGAAACTTCGCATGACTGTGATCTAAAAAAAATCATTCTGGATACAAAGGGATATAAAATCTTTGGAGAAAGGCTTCAGTTTATGGGGCTTTGTCCAGATTGCCAGATGGAAAAAAGAAAAATAATTGAAAAATAAAAATTTTAATTACAATATATAAGGAGGTAAAAATTATGGGTTGCAGGTGCGGTTCAAAAAAGGGCAAGGAGATTAAGCTTACCGAAGAGCAGGAAAAGATTCTAAAGGCAGTTGCCCAAATGGAAGGGCCTGTTGCAACAAAGGACATCTCTGAGGCCACGGGCATTCCATCAAAATCACTAAGTTGTCGCATAAGTGCCTTAAAGAAAAAGGGCCTTCTTGAAAGCCCACAAAGGTGTAGATACCAGATTACAGAGGCAGGTAAAAGCCTTGTTAGCGCCTAAATAAAAACAAAAAAATATATCTTAAAAGGAGTTAAACCATGAGCAAATCCCTAAAGGGAACAGAGACAGAAAAAAATCTTTTAAAGGCCTTTGCTGGTGAATCCCAGGCAAGAAACAGATACACCTATTTTGCAAGCCAGGCAAAAAAGGAAGGATATGTCCAGATTGCAGCAGTATTTGAAGAGACTGCAAATCAGGAAAAGGAACATGCCAAAAGACTCTTTAAGTTTATGGAAGGTGGAGAAGTAGAGATTACGGCTGGATTCCCAGCAGGTAAGATTGGAACAACCCTTGAAAACCTCAAGGAAGCAGCCGCGGGTGAAAATTATGAACATAGCCAAATGTACCCTGAGTTTGCCAAAGTGGCTAGGGAAGAGGGTTTTAACGAGATTGCCTGTGTCTTTGAGGCCATAGCAGTGGCTGAAAAGTTCCATGAAGAACGCTACAAGGCCTTTGCCAAAAATATTGAGGAAGGAAAGGTCTTTAAAAGGGATGTGCCTGTCAAGTGGCGCTGCAGAAATTGCGGCTATATCCATGAAGGGAATGAGCCACCTGAAAAGTGCCCTGCTTGCGCCCACAAAAAGGCACATTTTGAATTGCTTGTGGAGACATGGTGATTAACTTTTATCTAAATTATGCATGAGTAAAACTACTTTTTGCAGGACTTAGATCAACAAAAAATAAGGAGGGAAAAACTATGTGCGTAATGGTAACAAAAGAAGCCCCGGATTTTAAGGCCCAGGCAGTAATGCCAAGCGGAGAGATAAAAGACATCTCTCTTTCCGATTACAAAGGAAAATATGTTCTTCTATTCTTCTATCCCCTTGATTTTACCTTTGTTTGACCAAGTGAAATAATCGCCTTGGACAAGGCGGCAGAAAAATTCAGGGAAAAGAATTGCGAGATCCTTGGCATCTCAGTGGATTCACCCTACACCCACTTTGCGTGGAGGGAAACCCCAGTGGAAGAAGGTGGAGTGGGAAGAATAAGCTATCCACTTGTCTCTGACTTAACCAAGAAAATTTCTCTGTCCTATGGAGTGCTCCTTGAGGATGCTGGAATTTCACTAAGGGGGCTTTTCCTCATAGATAAGGACGGCATCGTTCGGCATCAGTTGGTAAATGACCTGCCCTTGGGAAGAAATATTGACGAGGCCTTAAGAATTCTCGAGGCATTGCAATACCATGAAACCCATGGTGAGGTTTGCCCTGCCAACTGGAAGCCTGGCGAAGATGCCATGAAGCCAACCTTTGAGGGAGTAAAGGAATACTTGTCTAAACACGCCAAGTAATTTTTGGGTTGTAGGGGCAGATTGGCTGCCCCTAATCAATAATTTTTTATAAAGGAGGAAGGAGATGATTAAAAGGATAGCGGTCTTTTTAATAGCTGCCATGTTATTACCTGGTCTTTGTATAGGGGCGAAGATGGGCCAATATAAATACAATGACTTTAGCAGCCCTAAAAAATGTGGTGCCTGTCACAAGAAAATATACCAGGAATGGAATGACAGCATGATGTCAAAAAGCTATACCCATTCATGGGATCAGGTGGAATATTTTGAGCTTGCTCTACCCCATGCCCAAAAACTGGAAAAGGTTTCAGGCGTTAAAGCCGGCTGTATTGCATGTCATGGTCCATTGGCATTTTTATCAGGAGACATTCCACCAAAGCCTGCAGACAAAAACACAAGGGCAAATGAAGGGGTATCATGCGAGATATGTCATAATATTACAGGAACAAGCCAGAAGGAGCCCTTTAACTTTAGTTGGGAAATTACCCCTGGAAAGACCAAATATGGGCCAAGAAAAGACGCAAAGTCTCCCTTCCACAAGACCCGTTTTAGCAAGTTTCACAAAAGCGCTGAATTTTGCGCTACCTGCCATGATGAACAAAGTCCCTATGGGGCATGGGTAAAATCCACCTATCGCGAATGGAAAAATGGGCCTTATGCCAAGGAAGGGGTTGTCTGCCAGGATTGCCATATGCACA
>WFZZ01000258.1 GCA_015489315.1 Deltaproteobacteria bacterium
CTGTCATTGAGACCACCTTTTTGCAATTTTTCATTAATTCCTATAAAACTTCAAACAAATCAAGTAAAAAACAGTTCTTTCTAATAAGTTAGATACAACCTGTTTTTTTAAACTCTTCAAAAATAACAATTTTAACTCATAAAATTTCTCCAACCCCTATTTTTTAGTAAGGTTTTGTATAGGCTTGCCGAGCTGATTAGGGAAATAAGCAACTGTGTACCAATGGTGAAAGCAAACAATATCTAGTCTAAAAAAGGGGACCACTTAATCACCTCCCCTTCAGAGGTGGCATGGACAGCTTGGACTGAGGTATCATCTTGTGGTCTTTTTTTAGGAGCTTTGCGGCGGAAGCGGCCTTAGTGAGGAGCGCGTCGTCCCGGGCCTCAAGCCCTTTCCCCAGGAAGAGGAAGGCGATCAAAACACATAAGGGGGTTCCGGCCAAAAGGAGCATGGGCCTGATCCGCCGAACCCTTCCCTTCTTGTCGGAGGAGAAGGTCATGATATCCGTGGCAAATCCCTTCTTTTCAATGGTGTTCGATTCGTCTAGCAGACCCATCGCCTTGATTTGCTCAAGCAACTGGGGGAGGCCCTTAAAGAGCAGGTTGCCCACCTGGTCCTGGTACCAGAGATAAAGGGTACGGCCGTCTCGAAACCTGAAATGAAGTCCTCCATAGCTGGCCGATGAATTCAAAAGATATAGTCCCATCATTCGCGTCTTTTCAACACCTTGGCTGAACAGTGCGGCAAGGCCAGAAAGTATCCGATGCCACCGAGGATTTTTCAAAACCGCAGGGGTGACCTTTTCGAGCTGTCCGTAAAGGACATCCTCATCAAAGAAAGGGGAATGGAGGTGAAATCCTCCCGGAATAAATCGAATGGAGAAGGAGCCGCTTTTGGCGTTGAGTGTCATCAACCATAATCCGACCAAGGCAAAGGGCCATAGAAAAAGTGCCAGTAACCCCCAGCACCCCACCGGCTGGACGGCTCCGCAGATGAAAAACGGAAGGCTGAAAAAGAACGCAAAGAACCCCAGACCGACAATGTCCCCGAACACGATGGCCACCCTGGATACCTTAACTTCTTCCTGGTCTTTTCCCGGCCAGGGAAGCAGAAAGTAACACAACAATCCCGTTAGGATCGGAAGCCACGCCCAGGCCCGCAGGGGATAAAAGAAACGGGTGGGCGGCATACTGCCTAGATACCCTGTACCCAGGGCAAAATCGTCGCTTTTGTAGGTGTGTAGCTGAAATCTTAAATACGAAGTTTTTCCGTTTTTTTCATAAGGAAGATAAAGGGTGTGTTGGTGGGACTGCATGAAACGTGGGGCGAGCCTATTGAAAGGTGGGGCCCGCAACTTGAACCATAGTTTGGGAGCCGAACCCGCGTATATTCTGCCATTATCAGATTTTGAATTTTCAAGGATCTTGTCCATCCGGGCCGCAAAGGCCTTCCAACCCGGGCCTGCCTCGATTTCGCTATCTGCTACCATTTTCAGAACGTACGTTTCAAGCGGCAGGGATGCGAGATACCGATACCTTTCGGAAACGTAACCCATGAAGCGAATCTGGTTTTTTTGCTCCTCAGCGAAATCGACAGACATAACTGTCACGCGGGGCGCAAGATCTGCAAACATCCACATACAGACCGCAATAGAGACTCCAACCACAAGAAATAAACGGCGCCAGAACTCTTTCATGTTTCCCCAAACGCCATATACACCCCCTTTTGGCTGATAAGAAAAGGTAAGGCGAAAAGAAATTATCCTTTAATGAGTGAACCAGTAGATTGAAATTTTAATATCCCCAACAAATTTCAACCTAAAATTATTTCTAGGTGACTATTTTATTATTGTCAATAGGATGAACCAAGCTTGTTACAGGCAGGTCATAAGATTTTGGAGATGGGGGGATTTGAACCCCCGACCCCCACGTTGCGAACGTGGTGCTCTCCCAACTGAGCTACATCCCCGTTTTTTTAATAATAACCTGTCAGCTTCCCTGAAACAAGGAGCGTCTCAGTTTTACGTTAAGGATAAGACCTGTGCCTAAAAGGGTGGTGATTACAGAGGAGCCTCCATAGCTTATAAGCGGAAGGGGAATGCCAACAACAGGTAATAGTCCAAGAACCATAAAGGTATTGATGACTACCTGCCAAAATATCATAGCGGTTATACCAAAAACAAGATAGGAGCCAAATTTATCCCTGGTGTTTTGAGCAATATTAAGGCATCGAAGTAGGAATAAAAAATATATTGAAATAAGTATAACTGCCCCTACAAACCCCCATTCTTCAGACCAGATGGAAAAGGCAAAATCTGTGTGTACCTCTGGCAAAAAGTTTAATTGTGCCTGGGTACCTTGCATAAAGCCCTTTCCATATAGGCCACCTGAACCAACGGCTATTTTTGATTGGATAACATGCCAGCCACCGCCAAAGGGATCAGCTTCTGGATTTAAAAATATCTCTATCCTTTTTCTTTGATAGGGTTTCATTATCTTCCATGCCAGTGGTATGGCGCACAATAAAAAGGCGAATATGGTTACAAATGTGCTCCATTTGAGCCTTACGAAATAGACAAGGGATGCAAAAATTATAAGAATCAAAAGCCCTGTTCCCAGATCTGGTTGTTTAAATATCAATATGAAAGGAATAAATACCAAAAGAGATGGTTTAATAAGGTCTGTCAGTCCGAACTGTTCTTTATCTTCCCGTGCCAAAAAACTACTGATAACAATTACCATCAAGAGTTTTGCAGGTTCAGACGGTTGCAAATTAAAAAATCCCAGGGAAATCCATCTCTGTGAGCCTGATACTTTTTTACCAGCGACCATGACAATTATAAGCAACAAGATGGTAATGGCATAAATGTAGCCTGAATAGTTTGAAAGTTTCCTATAATCAAAGGAACAGACCGCACACATAAATCCTGTTCCTATCAAATACCATTGTAACTGTTTAATGTGGAAGGGATATCCTGAGGCGGCACTTGCACTCCAAAGATTTATAAAGCCCAAGGCCATAATCAGAAAAAGACATAGCAAAAGGGGAAGGTCAAGGTCCTTTAAAAGCCTTTTCTTATCCATGAACCTTAGCCTTTTCTTTTTGGGCGGTTTGCTCAATTATGGTAGAAGGTTTGGGCATCTGAAGCTTGAACCATCTGTCGATAACAGCTCTGGCAACAGGAGCAGCAGCTGATCCACCATGTCCCCCATGTTCTATTACAACTGCAACGGCTATTTTAGGATTTTTTACAGGGGCAAATGCAACAAAAAGGGCATGATCTTTATAACGCCAGGCCATTTTTTCATCTTCTCTTCTCTTTTTCTGCTTGATTACTTGGGCAGTCCCAGTCTTTCCTGCTATTTCAAGCCCTTCAATTCTACATTTTCTGGCAGTGCCGTGTTTGTCAGAAATTACGCCTTTTAGGGCGGGAATAATAGTTCTGAGGATCCAACTTTTAACAGGCACAATGCCCTGAAGATTAGGTTCAGTATTTAGTAAGTATTCAGGACGAAATAACTTTCCACCATTTGCAACAGCAGAGATTAGGCGTGCAAGCTGTATTGGTGTTACAAGTAGAAAGCCTTGTCCAATGGAATAATTGACGGTCTCTCCCTTCTGCCATGGCTCCTTGAATCTTCTAAGTTTCCACTTTCTTGTAGGAACAAGCCCAGATTTTTCTCCTTTTATGTCAATACCGGTTTTTTCTCCAAGGCCAAATCCCTTTGCATATTTTGAAATTCTGTCAACACCAAGTTTAAGGCCAATATTGTAAAAATAGACATCGCAGGACTGGACTAAGGCCTTATAAAGATTAGTCTGTCCGTGTCCGCCTTTTTTCCAACACCTAAAACGCCTTCTTCCCAGCTTAAATGAACCGTTACAAAAAAAAGTTGAAGAAGGACTAATAACGTGCTCATTGAGGCCAGCAGAGGCCATAACAATTTTAAAGGTAGAACCAGGAGAATATTGCCCCTGAATGGCCTTATTGACCAAAGGAGTCAAAAGAGGGTTGTTTAACTCTTTCCATTCGTCCTTAGTTACCCCCCTTGCAAATATTTTAGGGTCAAACTTAGGGCTGCTTGCCATGGCCAATATTTTTCCATTCCTTGGGTCAAGGGCTACAACGGCACCGACTTTATCTGAAAGGGCCTCTTCTGCCGCAAGCTGTATATCAAGATTGAGTGATAGCTGAATGTCCTTTCCAGGCTGCGGCTTTTTTATTTTTAGTACCTTTACAAGTCTTCCTCTGGCGTCTATTTCAATCATTTTATAGCCGCTAATACCTGAAAGTTCTTCTTGATGCCTTAGCTCAATGCCTGATTTGCCAACAAGGTCACCAGGCCTTGAATTAGCAAACTTTTTTTGGCGAAGCTGCTCAAGGCTGACTTCTCCCAAATATCCAAGAAGATGTGGCGCAACTGGGCCAAAGGGATATTGCCTTGAAGGGGCAACCTCTACAACGACACCAGGAAGTTCGAAAAGTCGAGCTTCCACTTTAGAAAGCTCTTCCCAGGTGGCATCTCTTCTCACAATTATGGGTAAATAGGATGGCTGATTCTTTGAAGCAACTAGTTTCATTCTTATGTCAGTAGGGGACAACTGAAGTAAAGGAGCAAGCCTTTCAATTAGCCATTCAACATTTTTTACATCCTTTAGAACAATACCAATGTTAAAACTTGGCTCAACTCCTGCTATTAATCTTCCCGAACAGTCAAGAATATTGCCCCTATAGGGTTGAAGCCTTATGTATTTAATGCTGTTCTTTTCAGAAAGGGCCTTAAATTGGTTTCCCTTTAATATTTGTAGATACCAAAGCCTTGTGCAGATTAGAAGAAAACATAAAAAAAGAAACAGCCTTGCATAAGTTACAAGTCTTAACCGCTGATCTAATTCTTTATAGTCAAAGCGTTTAAGGCGGATTTTGGTGCCAAATACTTTAATTTTAGAATTATTTTTTTTATCCTCTGACTTTTTCATTCCCTACTTGAAGTTGAGGTCTGTTCTTTGAACTTCAAAATTGTGTTGGCTATAAAAAATAAAAAAGGACTCAATAAAAGATTAAAAAAGGCCTGGGTCATGCCATAAGGCCAAAGGAGTTCAGGCGTTCCTGTGAAAATCATTTCTATTACCAGTATCTCTATACTTGAAAATAAAGTCAAAAGGTGTATGTGGAGCCAGGAAAGTTCAAGGACATTGGAACAAATATATCTTATTATCAAAAAAGCTATTAAGTAACTAATAAAAAAAGACCAGAAAGGAAGAACTGAAAAGAGGCTTGAAATTGCTGCAACGAGTAAAATAAAAAAGGCGCCTTTAAATGTCTGTTCGTTAAGGGCATACCAATTTAATAAGGCGGGTAATAGGTCAATGTGGAGAAAAGAAAGTCTTTCAGGGAATTGTGAGGTAGTATTGAGTAATAGAGATAAATATGACAATAATAGAAATATTAAAGATGTCTTCAACTTATCTTTCCTCTTTTTTGGTCAATAGGACAAGCACTTCTTCAACCTCATCCATGTTCGCAGCAGGCTCCACCAATATACTTTGGAATAGCTCTGCCCTATCACCTGGTCCTACAAGTTTGATCTTTCCAAGAATAAGCCCTTTGGGATAAATTCCATCAAGACCAGATGTTATCACCATGTCTCCTACTTGGGCATCAATTCCCTTTTTGATATAATCAAGAATGCATCCTCCTCTGCCCTGTCCCTTTAATATTCCTCTAGCTCTATTTCTCTGTATGATGGCAGCAACCCTACTGTTATAGTCTGTAACGAGCATTACTCTACTATGAGTCATTCCAGCTTCAATTACCCTTCCAATAACTCCGCCTTGGCTCAAAACAGGCATATCCTTTAAGACACCTTGTTTTTTACCAACATCAATTGTGATAATTGCTCGCCAGGAGGCAAGATCAAAACCAACTACATTGGCTACGATTGATTTTTCCGGCCTTTTTCTTTTGATTTGTAAAAGCTTTTTAAGTCGGCCATTTTCTATGAGGGCCTCCCTATAGGTGGTTATTTCGGCTTGTAGCTGGGATAAATGGGCCTTTAATATTTTATTTTCCTGTTTTACTCTTACGAGGTCTAAGTAATTTTTCCAGATAGAGTTTAATTTTGAGAAGGGAAAGGAAAAGAAATCCTGGAGTTCTCCGTTCACATCCTTTAATGCCAACTCCATAGGCTTTGTCAATCTGGACCTAAAGTGATGAAGAAGACTAAAACCACCAAGGGTCAGAGCAATTACAAGAAAGATGACAAAGAGTTTTTTGATGCTATTCCCTGAGGAATTATTTGACCTTCTAGACAATTTCTAAATAAATCAACTGATCATGATTTCTCTTAGGATATTGATATTATCAAGGGCCTGTCCAGAACCGATAACAACTGAGGAAAGTGGGTCATCTGCTATTATGATTGGAAGCCCAGTTTTTTCCCTTAAAAGCTTATCGAGATTTTTTAAAAGGGCTCCTCCACCTGTCAATACTATCCCCTTGTCAACGATGTCTGCCGCAAGTTCTGGAGGTGTTTGTTCAAGTGCTATCTTTACTGTTTCAACTATTGTCTCTACCTGTTCGGAAATGGCAGACTGTATTTCAGAAGAGTCGATCTCTATGGTCTTTGGAACACCTGATACAAGATCCCTCCCCTTAATTTCCATCTTTTTATAAGGTGGTTCAGGAAGAACATCACCAATTTCCATTTTTATCTTTTCTGCGGTGTGTTCACCAATTAAAAGACTATGTCTTCTCTTAATGTGATGTAAAATCGCATCGTCCATTCTGTCCCCTGCAACTCGTACAGATTTACAAAATACAATCCCTGCAAGGGAAATTACAGCAACTTCTGTCGTGCCACCGCCAATATCAACCACCATGTTGGCAGTTGGCTCAGTTATTGGAAGACCAACTCCAATGGCTGCTGCCATGGGTTCTTCAATGAGATAGACTTCTCTTGCTCCAGCGGATTCAGCCGATTCTCTTACTGCCCTCTTTTCAACCTGAGTGATTCCAGAAGGGACGCTAATAATAATTCTAGGTCGAGCCAGGGTTCTCCTGTTATGGACCTTTCGTATAAAGTATCTAAGCATGGCCTCGGTGACTTCAAAGTCCGCTATTACACCGTCTTTCATAGGCCTAATGGCAACAATGTTGCCAGGGGTCTTTCCAAGCATCATTTTGGCCTCTTTTCCAACGGCCAAGACCCTGGTTGACCTTGAATCCTTTTTTACTGCGACAACTGAGGGTTCACGAAGGACAATGCCTTTACCCTTTACATATACCAGGGTATTTGCTGTACCCAAATCTATTGCCAGATCATTTGAAAGCCACCCCAAAAGGGCACCGAATACCATATTTTTTACCTACATTTCTTCGAATATTAAACGCTCAAAAACTAACAAAGTGCATTTGAAAAAGCAAGGAAATAAGCTTGATGGAGAAATTTGTTTTTTTATAAAAAAGCAAAGGTAATCTTGACATAATAACAAGGGATTAGTAAAAATTTTAACCTCCGTTCATATAGACTATAAAGTCGTTTTTAAATATATATTGACTAAGGAGTTTGTGACTGATGAAGCGTACTTTTCAGCCCAGTATCATTAAGAGGAAGAGGACACACGGTTTTAGAAAGCGTATGAGCACTAAAGCTGGAAGAAAGGTTTTGGCAAGGCGCAGGGCTAAGGGAAGAAAAAGGCTTTGTGTCTAATAGATTTTTGGATTGACAAGGGGAAGGTTCAAACTTACCAAGGCGGAGAGGATTAGAAAGAGTCAAGAATTTCAACAGGTTTTTAAAAGAGGTGAAAGGATCAATTTTCCAGAGTTTAATTTGGTATTTGCCCGAAACAATCTAGATATTTCCCGAATGGGGGTTGGAGTCGGGAAACGCTTTGGTAATGCAGTTAAGAGAAATAGGGCAAAAAGGCTGTGTAGAGAGCTTTTTAGACTTAATAAATATAAAATCCCAAAAGGGATAGATTTGATCTTTTTGCCCAAAAAGGCCATATTAGAAAGCAGTTGGCAGGAACTGAATGGGAGGATAGAGGAGGCAGGTAGAAAAATTGCCAAAAGAATTCATGCAAAAAGGGATTAAAGGCCTGAAAATTGGTCTTATTACAAAAGGTTTATTAGCGCTTATCAAATTTTATCAGGCGTTTGTCTCACCTATTTTCCCAAATACCTGCCGCTTTTATCCAAGCTGTTCAAGATATAGCTATGAGGCCATATTAAGATATGGTCCTTTTAAGGGAATATATCTTTCCTTATTACGAATTCTCCGCTGCAACCCTTTATACCCAGGTGGGTTTGATCCCGTTCCCTAAGATTCCTTTACATTAATTTTTTGTTGAATAGAAGGATTTTATTATGGAAACTAGAGCATTATTGGCAATAGTGCTTTCTATTGCAGTATTGGCAGGGTTTCAATATTTTTTCGGAAACCAAATGGTGCCTACAACTGCCATAAATGGAACTAATGCAACAAATTCATCTTTAAAACAAAGTCTATCTAATAAAGTTGGTAAACCTTCCCTAAAAAAACCAAAAGAGGCGTCAATAAAAAATACATTGTCCGCCCTTGATATACCATCGGCTCCAAAAGGTAATGGAAAGGATGTTATCATCGAAACTCCCCTTTTTAGGGCAGTTATGAGTGAAAACGGAGCTACCTTTAAACATTTTGTCCTTAAAAAATATAAGGAAAGCCTTGATAAAGGTGCAAAGGGTGTTGATCTAATCAATGTAAAGCCTCCTATTTTGCCTCTCGGTGTCAAGATACGTGGTTCTGGTCAGGAGATAGATTTGAGGACAAGGCTATTTTCTGCAAGTGCGAAGAAGGTAATTTTGAACCATCAACAAAAAGAGGCACAACTTACCTTTAAGACTGATCTTGGTAATGGAGTGATACTTTATAAGGATTTTTTATTTAAAAGAGATAGTTATGTTGCACAGATGACCATGAGGCTAAAAGGCGCCTCATCAAATGGCTTTTCGGTATTTCTTTACGATAGGCCTTATAAGGCCGGTTCTCGTTACATCTTTTCTGGTCCTTCCTATTACACTCCTGAAAAGGGTCTTGAGGAGATAGAGCTAAAGGAAGTAGGAGACGTCCATAAATTTTCAGGGCCACTTGACTGGGTTAGCTTTGGCGACAACTATTTCATGATTGCTTTAGTCCCCCTAGAACATCAAGGCCCTTGGCGTCTTGGAATAAAAAAACTTGATGATTTAGGCCTTACCGAAAGCCGCCTTTCTGGAATTCCCCTTGGAAATGAACTTTGTAAAATTATTGTTTATTTGGGGCCTAAGGAAATTGATAGGTTAAAGGCAATTGGCCATAATCTTTCAGAAGCAATAAACTTTGGATGGTTTGATCCCATTGCAAAACCTCTTTTATATGTTCTTAATTTCTTTTACAAGTATCTTCATAATTATGGTGTTGCCATAATAGTCCTTACTGTTCTTATAAAGGTCCTCTTTTGGCCACTTGCTCATAAAAGTGCCCAGTCAATGAAAACCATGCAAAAGCTCCAGCCAAAACTTCAAAAACTTAAGGAAAAATACGGAGATGACAAGGAAAGACTAAATAAGGAGCTTATGCAGCTTTATAGGACCTACAAGGTTAATCCCATGAGTGGCTGTCTTCCAATGCTACTCCAGATACCAGTATTTTTTGCCTTGTATAAGGTCCTATTGCAGGCAATAGAGCTTAGACATGCCCCCTTTGCTCTTTGGATCAATGATCTTTCTGCCCCTGACAGGTTGATGATCCCAGGAATACAGATTCCAATGATAGGTGGCATACCGGTATTGACATTGCTAATGGGTGCATCCATGTATTTACAACAAAAGATGAGCCCTTCATCCCTGGATCCAACCCAGGCAAAGATGATGCAGTTTTTGCCAATTATTTTTACCTTTATGTTTATTAATTTTCCATCTGGTTTAGTGCTTTACTGGTTGGTAAACAATATTCTGTCAATTGTGCAACAATATTATGTAAATAAATTTACTGAATAAAGTAGAGTGAGGCTCTGTCGAGTATGCAAACATTTAATACAGAACCAAAAGAATTTGAAGAAAAGACTGTGGAAAGGGCTGTAAAGCTTGCTTGTGAATTTTTTGGGTGTGAAGAAGAAGACCTTGAGATAGAAATCATAACAAGAGGTTCCACAGGATTATTTGGTATTGGCGGGAAAAAGGCAAAGATAAAGGCCTTTCCCAAAAAAGGAATAGTAGCAGAACCTTTTGAACAAAAGCCTCATGAAGAAACTGGGGAAGAAACTGTAAAGGAATTACCAAAAAAAGAGGAAGTGAATGAAGAAGTCGAAGGCCCCTTAGCTGGAGAAATTAGTGAGGAGACGGACCTTGAAAAATTAGAAGGCCTGGCCCAAAAGGCATGTGAATTTTTGAATGGTATTTTAAAAAATTCAGGACTTTCTGGCCATGCCGAAGTTATCAGCCAAGGTAAAAAGCCCTTTTTAAACATAACAGGAGATGATCTTTCTCTAATTATCGGAAAAGATGGTCAGACATTAGATGCCCTAGAATATCTTGTAAATCTTTACCTAAAAAGAAAAATATCTGACATTCCCACCAGAATCATGGTAGAGGCTACAGGGTATAGGGACAGAAGGAAGAAAAATCTTATTGCCCTTGCAGAGCGTCTTGCCATTAGGGCAAAAAGGACAGGAAGGGCGGTAAGTCTTCAGCCAATGCCTTCAAGGGAAAGGCGAATAGTACATCTTGCCCTTAAGGATTTTAAGGGAGTTCGAACTCATAGTTCAGGCGATGGCTCCCAAAGAAAGGTGATAATCACCCCACTTAGAAGGAAAAAGAATAATAGAAGGGGCAGATAGTTGCCCTTTAAAAAGTGAAATTAGACAGGGAATTTGACACTATTTGTGCCATTGCGACCCCCTTGGGTCAAGGGGGAATTGGAATTGTCAGGATATCCGGCCCTGAAAGTCTTCCCATTTTAAGGCTCATATTTCGGCCCGCCAGAAAGGATTGCCCCTTTTCTTCCCATAGACTCTATTATGGGACAATTTTCAATCCAGAAACAGGCAAGGATGTTGATGAGGCCCTATGTGTTTACATGAAGGCACCCAAGACATATACAAGGGAAGATGTTGTTGAGATCCAATGTCATAGTGGTCCAGCTGTTATAAGCCATATCCTTTCTATAGTAATGTCTCAGGGGGCACGGCTTGCAGAGCCAGGCGAGTTTACCAAAAGGGCCTTTTTAAATGGCAGGATAAGTCTTGATCAGGCTGAGGCAATCCTTGATATTATTGAAGCCCAAGGTTCAGGCCTTGCAGAACTGGGGATGGCAGGGCTTAAAGGTGGACTTCATGAAATCCTAGCCTCAATAAAAGAAGAGTTGACCTATTGCCTTTCAGCCATTGAGGTTGCAATTGATTATCCAGAAGAAGATGCTGAGATACTTCAGGAAGAAGAGATTAGTAAGCGGCTAAAAGAAAAGGTAATTTTGCCTATTAAGACCCTAATAGAAAGTTATGAAAAGACAAAGATTCAAAGGTTTGGAGTAAATGTCATTCTTATTGGTCGTCCAAATGCTGGGAAATCCAGTCTCTTAAATGCCCTTTGCCTTGAAGAAAGGGCCATTGTTACAGATATTCCCGGAACCACTAGAGACGTAGTAGAAAGGCAGATTGAGATAAACGGGATACCTGTAACTCTTATGGATACAGCCGGCATAAGAAGGGCACCAGATGTAATAGAGGCTATAGGGATTAAAAAAATCCATGAAGTAGCAAAAAAGGCTAAGATATTCGTATGGCTCATAGATATCTCTGAAGGAATTGTATTAGAAGATCAGGCAGTTATAGACTTTTTAAGGGAATATCCGAATACAAAGATAATTGTGGCCTTTAATAAGATTGATAAGGTAAAGGATGCAAACGGTCTGGCCAAGGAGTTGATTTCTTATTTGAGAGAAAATGCGCCTATTTTAAGTAAGGTGCCTTTTTGTCTTATTTCAGCCAAAAGACAAAAAGGTTTAAACAAGCTCACAGAATTGATTTTTGAAATTCTTACCAGGGATTCAGGAATAGAAACAGTAAAATGTGCCCCAAATCTTAGACAAAAGCAGGTACTAGAAAGGTGTATTAGCTATCTTTCTTCAGCATTTGAAAATATTAATCAGAAAATGAGCCCTGACATTGTTGCAATTGATCTAAGAAAAGGTCTTGATTTATTGGGTGAAATAACAGGAGAGACGGCTACAGAAGATATCCTTGATAAGATCTTTTCAAATTTTTGTCTTGGAAAATAGGCTAACTTCTTGACCAGTAATTGTGGTTGGCGTATTTTTAGAAGACAAAGAATAAATTTTTATGAATGAAACATTAAGAAAAGAAGATATTAAAATTAAGCACAGATTCCGAAATTCAGGAAATCAACTTGGACATAATGAAGACACGGTTGATGCCTGGACCAAGGAGTTAAGCGCTCAGATTATAGGGTATGCAACAAATATTCTTAAAGAATATGGCCACAAAAGGGACCAATTGACCAAGGAAGATCTTATAGTCATATCAAAGGGCATTGTCTTTTGTTTCCTTGTAATCCTAGAAAAAGAATTTTTAAATTTCGCTTCAAAAGGGCGCCTTTTTCCTATTGAAAATATAAAAAAGGAATTTTCTGATTCGCTTTATAAGGTCTTTTTCCAAAAAGATGTCAGTAAAGGTGGTTACGAGTATTTTAAAAGTCTTTTTGACCAAGAATATATGGCATTCAGAGAAACATTTATAAAAATTGAGAAAAAGGCTACTCTAAATAAGGTCTTAAAAGAACTTCTAAGTAATGAATTTGAAATGGTCTTTTCAAAGAACCAACTAATTGAATTAGAAAAAGAACTCACCAGCTTTTTTGAAAAAAATCTAATCCCCCAATTGTATAGTCTTTCTTCCCTTTAAAGTTTCTTAAATGACACATACATCTAGCCTTTTTAAAAAGGGTTTCCCACTTGAACTTAATACCAGTGTTATTTCTGGCGGACTTTTAGAGCTTTTAAAGTATTTAAAAAAGTGTAAGGGTCTTATCTGGATAGTTAAGGATAAAGACACCCTTTTTAAAAGAGCTAAAGAGTTATCAAGTCTTTCACCCCAAAAGGTTTTAATTTTTCAAGCCTATGAGCATTTTCCATTTTTGCCCCTTGTCCCCTCAACTAAAATTTCTGCTCAAAGATTAAATACACTTTTTCATCTTGCTGAGTCTAGGGATATAATAGTGTTGACCCATGCAAGGGCCCTTATGGAGCGGATCATTCCAAGGGATATTCTTCTAAATAATATTGAGCTTGCCCTTGAAGGAGAAGAAATTGATCGTAGTGCCCTTATATCATGGTTAACAGAAGCAGGTTATGAAAGGCTTCCTAGAGTTCAAAATGTAGGGGAATTTTCAGTTAGGGGAGAAGTATTAGACATCTTTACCCCCAATTATTTACGTCCCATAAGGCTTGTATTTTTTGATGAATTGGTTGAAGAAATAAGGGTTTTTGATCCAGATGATCAAAGAACAGTAAGAAGGCTCAAAGAAGCTGTCTTTATTCCGGTAAAAGAGTGCATTTTTTCTAAAGATCTTTTGGAAAATGCCTCCTCAAACATCATTGAATATGCCAAAAGAATGAAGTGGTCTGGTTCAATGGTAAAAGATGCACTTCAAGCCCTCGAACATCAGCGCTATACGGAAGGAACTCTGAGTCTTTTGCCATTTATTTACAAAAATCCTGGCTCTTTTTTTGATTATCTTTCTAAAGATTCAATTCTTGTTTTTGAGGATACCCTTTTAATTGAAAGGGAAATGATAGATACCATGACCAAGATGGAAGAAACCCTTTTGAATCTTTTTCAAAGGGGACATCTTGTCATGGAAAAATCTGGATATGTACTTGACTTCGATAATCTTGACAAGAAAATAGGGGGGAAAAGGCGCATCTTTTTAAATTCAACCAATATCTTAGGCAAAAAAGATCTTTTTCTCCCCTCACTTTTTGAAAAAGGCAGTCAAACGACTTTAAATATAAAGGGAGTAGAGCATGGAGCCCTTACAATATCTTCTGGAAAAGGACTTGAGATATTTGCAAGATTTATTGAATCATTAGATAAATGGCTTTCTCAGGGAAAAAGGGTTTTTCTTTTCTACCAAAATGAAAAAAGCCTTAACAGGCTTACAGGCATTCTTGAACACTATCAAAGAAATTTTCATATCTTTTCCCAAAGGGATGATTTTTGGGAAAGTGTCCTAAAGACTAATTCAGGGCTTTTTCTTGTAAGGGGTTTTCTAGAAGAAGGATTTTTACTGGATGACTCTTCTGTATTTATACCTGATCACAGCCTTTTTTCTGTCTCAATTTCTAAAAAGAGTCCCAAAAGAAGACAAAAAAAACTTGCTGTAGCCTCTATATCCGAGATGGCTCCAGGGGATTTTATTGTTCATAGGGACTTTGGAGTTGGTCTTTATCATGGACTTGTAAAGATGGATATCGCAGGTGTTTCTGGTGAATATGTGCATCTTGAATATCATGGTGGAGATAAGCTCTATGTACCTGTTGACAGATTGAATCTTCTTCAGCGTTATGTGGGAATTGAAGGAAGGGAGCCAAGCCTTGATAGATTAGGTGCAAAGACGTGGCAAAATCGAAAGGCCAAGGTAAAAAAGAACATCAAAGAGATAGCTCATGATCTTGTTGAGCTTTATGCCATCCGAAAGGTCACAAAGGGTATTTCCTTTTTGCCGCCAGATGAGATGTACAGACAATTTGAAGTTGGCTTTCCCTATGAGCTTACAGAGGATCAGGAAAAGGCCATAAATGAGATAATCGAAGATCTTGAGGCCGACTATCCCATGGATAGACTTCTTTGCGGGGATGTTGGCTTTGGAAAGACCGAAGTTGCCATGAGGGCGGCCTTTTTGGCAGTTCAAAACGGTTTTCAGGTTGCCGTTCTTGTTCCCACCACACTTTTGGCAGAACAGCACGAACGGACCTTTAGGACACGCTTTGACAATTTTCCAGTAAATATTGCTGCCATTAGCCGTCTTAAATCAAAGGCCATTCAAAGACAAGTCCTCGATGGAGTGAGAAGCGGAAAGATAGATATATTGATTGGTACCCACAGGATACTTCAATCAGATGTGGTCTTTAAAAGGCTTGGGCTTGTGATAGTGGATGAGGAACATAGATTCGGCGTAAAGCAAAAAGAAAGGCTTAAGGCAGTGACAAAGGAGGTAAATTGCCTTAGCCTTACTGCCACCCCCATACCCAGAACACTTCAACTTTCCCTTTTAGGGATCCGAGATCTGTCCATCCTTGAGGATCCGCCGAAAGGAAGGCAATCTGTCAAGACCTTTCTTGCTGAATTTGATGATGCCATCTTGAAAGAGGCCATTTTACGAGAAAAGAAAAGGGGAGGACAGGTATTTTTTGTACAGAATCGTATAAAAGGTATATTCAAGATGGCAGATCACATTAAGGCACTTATTAAAGACGTGCGGGTGGAAGTCGCCCATGGACAGATGGAACCTTCCAAGCTCGAAGAGATTATGATTCGATTTGTTAGGGGAGAAATAGATTGTCTTGTTTGTACCACAATAATAGAATCTGGAATTGATATTCCTTCAGCAAATACCTTGATAGTCAACAGGGCAGATAGACTTGGGATAGCTGATTTATATCAATTAAGGGGAAGGGTAGGAAGGAGTCATTTAAAGGCCTATGCCTATCTTTTTGTGCCAAGCCTTGACGATTTGAAAAAAGAGGCTGCACAAAGGCTAAAGGCAATAATGGAGACCTCAGAGCTAGGAAGCGGAATGCACCTTGCTTTAAAGGATTTAAAGATAAGGGGGGCTGGAAATCTTTTAGGTATAGCCCAAGCAGGGCAGATAGCAGAAGTTGGCTATGACCTGTATCTTGATCTTTTAAAAGAGGCCATTGATGCCTTTAAGGGCAGAGAGACTGAAAAGAGAATTGAGCCTGAGGTAAGCCTTGGAATACCAACATATATCCCTGAAGAGTTCTGCCCAAGTGTTCATGAAAGGATGGAGCTTTATAGATGGTTTACAGAAGTTGAAACTGAAAGGGATAAAGAAATGGTCATTGAGGAACTAGGGGATAGATTTGGTTCTGTTCCAAAGGAAGTAGAGAACCTTTTAGATATAATGATTATAAAGGCCCTTTTAAGGCACCTTAACGTCTTAAGACTAGATGGTAGTTGGAAACAGGGTATGAAGCTGACCATGACCTTTGTTCCAGAGGGTCCTAAAGACGTTGATGGACTTTTAAAGCTGGTTCAATCAGATGGAAGATTCAAACTTCTTCCTGAGGGAAGGCTTTTTATTGAATTGAAGAGGGAAGAAGTCGATGCAAACAATTTTACCAAAAAGGTAATAAG
>WFZZ01000259.1 GCA_015489315.1 Deltaproteobacteria bacterium
ATTTAAGAACATGAAAAAATATGAAAAGGTCCTTGACTCCTACCTTTTAATGCTTACTGTAAGGATAAAAAGCTCTGTAGCTTGCTAAAAATATTAGATATTTTAGAAAACAAAGGAGGATAGAACCATGCTTAGACCCTGGTTTTCTCTAAGCGATCCGATATGGCAGGACTTTGACAGGTTAAATCGTGAAATGGAGAGAATCTTTAATGAAAACTATTTTTCTCCAACAGTTTCATCCAGTCAAAGGGTGGCAATTCCGGCAGTAAATATCGGAGAAACTGCCGATAAGATCTATATTTATCTCTTTGCACCAGGTCTTGATCCAAAGGACCTGGATCTAACCATAGAGAAAAACATGCTTACCATTTCTGCAGGAAGGGATACCTCAAAGGAGCTTGAGGAAGACAAAAAGGTAACAGGTTATTACAGAAAGGAGCGGTTTAGTGGAAGGTTTAGAAGAGTAATTGCCCTTCCTGAAGGCCTCGATACTTCGAGCATTGATGCAAAGTATTCTAATGGAATATTGGCGGTCACCATTAACAAGAAGGAAGAGGAACAGACCAAAAAGATCGAGGTCAAGGTTTCCTAAAAGTTTCCTAAAAGTTTAAAAAGGAGGTGAAAATATGGCTGATGTAAAAGGAACTGAGATGGCCGTAAAGGAAGAAAGGGTGCCAGTCCAGGAGCAAAAGACCAGGCCGGTGGTGGTTACCCCGCCTGTGGATATATATGAATTAGAAGATGGTGTGGTCCTTTTTGCAGATATGCCAGGTGTGCCAAAGGACAAGATTGATGTTGAGGTTGACAAAAATGTTTTGACCATTAGAGGTGAGATTGGTCAGGTAGTTCCAAAAGACATTACCCCTCTTTATGTGGAATTTAACGGAAAGGCCTATGAAAGGGCCTTTACCTTAGGGCCAGATGTGGATGTGTCAAAGATCGAGGCAAGTATGAATGCAGGTGTCTTAAAGATATTCCTGCCAAAGAGCGAAGAGGTAAAGCCAAAGAAGATTGAGGTAAAAGTGGAATAAAGTCCTAAATACTGGACAATAACGCCATTCATATTAAACTAAAGGGGATTATTTATTAATCCCCTTTTTTATTTTTGTTTCAGGAGATAGATGGCTATGGGTGAGGTGAAGACTCTTATCGCTGATATGGCAAAAAAGGCAAGAGAAGCATCAAGAAAGGTTGCAATACTTTCAACTGATGTGAAAAACAAGGTGCTTCTTTCAACGGCCCAGAGGCTTTTGGATTCAAAAAAGAGTTTGCAGGAAGAGAATAAAAAAGACCTTGAAAATGGCAGAAAGAAAGGGCTTTCTGATGCCTTTTTAGACAGGCTTGAGCTTTCTGACAAGGTCATTGAATCCATGGCCCAGGGGCTTAAAGAGGTGGCATCCTTTCCTGATCCGGTAGGTGAGGTGACTAGGATGTGGAAAAGACCAAACGGCCTTTTGGTTGGAAGGGTAAGGATCCCCCTTGGCGTTATCGGAATGATATATGAATCTAGGCCAAATGTCACAATAGATGCGGCAGGGCTTTGTTTGAAGGCTGGAAATGCAGTGATTTTAAAAGGTGGTTCCGATGCCATCAATTCAAACATTGCCCTTTCAAGGATACTTCAGGATGCCCTTTCTGAGTTCAACGTGCCTCAAGAGGCTGTCCAGGTCATTCCCACCACAGATAGAAGTGCTGTAACTGAGCTTCTATCTAGGGAAGAGGAGATCGATCTCATTATCCCAAGGGGTGGTGAAGGACTCATAAGATTTGTGGTGGAAAATTCAAAGATTCCGGTTTTAAAGCACTATAAGGGCGTTTGCCATTGCTATGTGGATGAAGATGCAGACCTGGATATGGCCGTTGAGATTTGTTTTAACTCAAAGGTTCAAAGGCCCGGGGTCTGCAATGCAATGGAAGGGATGCTGGTCCATGAAAAGATAGCCGATGAATTTCTCCCGCGGATTGGGGAAAGATTTAAAGAGGCAGGCGTTGAAATAAGGGGCTGTCCGAAGACGCTTTCAATCCTCCCCTATGCAGTTGAGGCCCAAGATGAGGACTGGGGGGAGGAATTTTTGGCCCTAAAGCTTGTAGTAAAAGTGGTTTCTTCTATGGATGAGGCCATGGAATATATAGATAAATATGGCTCAAATCATACTGAGGCCATAATCACAAGAGATTATCAGAGGGCAAGGCGGTTTTTGAATGAGGTTGACGCATCCTTAGTGCTTGTAAATGCTTCTACAAGGTTTAACGATGGAGGTCAGCTTGGGCTTGGCGCAGAAATAGGCATAAGCACCTCAAAGCTTCATGCCTATGGTCCAATGGGCCTTGAAGAGCTTACTACTACCAAGTTTATTGCCTTTGGAGACGGACAGATCAGGACATAGGCTAAAAAAGATTGGCCTTTTTGGCGGGACCCTTGATCCGATCCATATTGGCCATTTAAGAGCGGCCGAGGAGGTTTATGAGAGGCTCGGACTTCATCAAGTATGGTTTTTGCCCGCCCCTATGCCTCCTCATAAGCTTTCTGCAGGTTGCACAAGTTTTGAAAAAAGGCTCAAGATGGTGGAGCTTGCAACAGAGGGCCTAAGTCATCTGAAGGCAAGCAATCTTGAGCAGTTTAGAAAGGGCATATCCTATTCAGTTGACCTTTTGCGTTTTATTAGAGAAAATCAAAAGCTTAAACACATAGTCCCCTTTTTCATAGTGGGAGCCGATGCCTTTTTGGAAATAGATACATGGAAGGAATTTAGAGAGATACCGAGGCTTTCTAACCTGGTGGTAATTACTAGACCCCCTTTTAAAAGGTCAGATATAATCGAAAAGGCCTCCACAGTTTTCCCTGAATACCAAATAACATCACTTGAAAATGAAAAGGTCAATGGTGATTTTAATAAAAGGTTGTTAATTGTGCCTGTAACTCCGCTAGGCATTTCTTCAACTAAGATAAGGGATTTAGTAAAAAAAAATAAATCAATAAGGTTTTTAGTAACTAAAAAGGTTCAGGAATACATTATGGCAAATGGACTTTATGTTTTAGACAAAAGGAGAAACGTCACAGGAAATTCTCCAAAAGATTCGGATAACCCTGCTGCCTCAAGCATTGAAATGGCCAGGGAGATCTATAATGCAATACTTGACAACAAGGGGGAAGAAATTGTTGTCCTGGATATGAGGGGCACTTCTCCCCTGGCGGATTTTTTTATCATTGCCCAAGGCCGATCCACAAGGCATGTTCAGGGCATGGCCAACAGGATGAGGCGCGATCTCAGTAAAAAAAAGATAAAGTGCAAAAGCGTTGAGGGAGAAGAGGAAGGAAAGTGGATCCTCATGGATTTTGATGATGTTGTGGTTCATCTTTTTTATGAGCCTGTAAGGAGTTTTTACGATCTAGAAGGTCTGTGGATTGAGGCTCCAAGGATGATAATGATGGGCGGGGCCTTGGTAAGGGAGGAAGACCATGAAAAGCAAGATTAGACCTGTAATGCTTGTAATAATGGATGGATGGGGTTGGAGAGAAGAGACAGATGGAAATGCCATTCGCCTTGCCAGGACCCCAAATCTTGATGCCTACTATGAAAAATATCCCTTTACACTTCTTACCGCCTCTGGAACCGCAGTTGGACTTCCAGAAGGCCAGATGGGAAATTCAGAAGTGGGGCATCTTAACCTTGGTGCAGGTCGGATTGTCTATCAGGACCTTACTAGGATCAACATGGCCATAGAAGATGGAAGCTTTTTTAAAAACAAGGTCCTTTCTGACATTATGGAAAAGGTAAAGGAGTCCCCTTCCTCAAGGCTACATCTAATGGGGCTTGTTTCTGATGGAGGTGTACACAGCCAGCTTGAACACCTTTATGCCCTTTTGGAGATGGCAAGAAAATTGGGCATAGGAGAAAGAGTCTGTATCCATGCCTTTATGGATGGAAGGGATACACCCCCAACAAGTGGAGCAGAATACATAAAGGCCCTTTTGGAAAAGACAAGGGAAATAGGCTCTGGAACAATCGCCTCCATCTGCGGAAGATTTTACGCAATGGATAGGGACAAGAGATGGGAGAGGGTAGAAGAGGCCTTTAGAATGCTTGTTAATGGAGAAGCTAGAATAGAAAGGGACCCTGTAGAGGCGGTCAAAAGGGCCTATGAAAGGGGGGAGACCGATGAATTCATAAAGCCCATTATCATTGAAAATGAGGTTTGTTTTAAAAAAGAAAAAGGCCCAATAGGGGATGGAGATGCAATCTTTCACTTTAATTTTAGGGCAGACAGGGCAAGAGAGCTTACAAGGGCATTTACAGAAAGGGATTTTAAGTTTTTTGATGTTAGTCACAGGCCCAAGCTTTTGGCCTATGCAACTATGACACGCTTTGATGAGACCTTTGATCTTCCTGTTGCATTTCCGCCAGAGCATTTAAGCCACATCCTTGGAGAAGAGGTAAGCCTTTCGGGCCTAAAGCAACTTAGGATTTCAGAGACGGAAAAATACGCACATGTCACCTATTTTTTTAATGGAGGAGAAGAAGAGCCATTTCCCCTTGAAGAAAGGATACTCATCCCCTCTCCAAGAGAGGTCCCTACCTATGACCTCAAACCAGAGATGAGCGCACCAAAGATTGCCGAAGCCCTTTTGGAGAATATCAAAAAGGGAATCTATTCCTTCATAGTTGTAAATTTTGCAAATGGGGACATGGTAGGGCACACTGGAGTGCTGGATGCTGCAATAAAGGCATGTGAGGTAGTTGATGAGTGTGTTGGGAAGGTGACCGAGGCCTTTAAAGAGATGGGTGGAGCAGTCATAATAACGGCAGATCATGGAAATGCTGAGGTCATGAAGCTAAAAGACGGAAGCCCTGCAACTGCCCACACCACAAACCCAGTGCCCTTTTATCTGATTGATGACACCAGACTGGATGTTACTCTAAAAAAAGGCATACTGGCTGATGTTGCCCCCACAATACTAAGGCTTATGGGCATAGAAAAACCAAAGGAGATGACAGGGGAAAGCCTTTTTTAGTTATGGAACAGGGTTCCCTTTGCAAAATAGAAGGCGTTTCAAAGGAATATTTTGTCAAAAAGGGTTTTTTTACTGGAAAGGTCAGTAAGATCCGGGCACTAAACAAGGTCTTTTTGGACATCAAACAGGATGAAATCCTTGGGATTGTTGGAGAAAGCGGTTGTGGAAAGTCCACCCTTGCAAAGGTGATCCTTGGACTGGAAAGGCCAAGTGAAGGTACGGTCACCTTTAGGGGAAAATCAGTCTTCGACCTTGAAGGCGGTGATATTAGGGACTTTAGAAAAAGGGCAGAGATGGTCTTTCAGGACCCTTATTCCTCCCTTAATCCCAAAAAGACAATTTTTCAGATCATCTCAAAGCCACTTAAGATTCATGGACTTTGTGCCAAAAAGGAGCTTAGGCAAGAGGTCAAAAGGCTTCTTTCCATCTGCGGCCTTGATATGCCTGATGTCCTTGACCGTTTTCCCCATGAATTTAGTGGAGGCCAGAGACAAAGAATAGGAATTGCCAGGGCCCTTGCCACAAGGCCTGAACTAGTTGTCCTTGATGAGCCAACCTCTGCTCTTGATGTCTCCATTCAGGCCCAGATAATAAATCTGATTCTCGAGCTTCAGGAAAGGGAGAAGTTAAGCTGCCTTTTTATCTCCCATGACCTTCAAATAGTGGCCTTCGTAAGCAAAAGGATTGGGGTGATGTATAAGGGCAACCTGGTTGAGCTTATGCCAAGTTCTATCTTTGACCTCTCAAAAAGGAGAAAAGACTCTTTGCATCATCCATATACAGAATACCTCCTGGATGCAGTCCCGCTTCCTGATCCGGAAACTTCCAAAAAAAAGGGGAAGAAAACCATAAACCTAAAGCCAAGCCCTTCTATCCATAAGGATGTGCAAGAAAAAGAAAACTATTGTCCGTTCGTCAAAAAGTGTCCAAGGGTTCAAGAAATCTGCTTTAAAAAGGTGCCAAAACTAAAAGAGGTCGGTGAAGGACATTTTATATCCTGTCATATGCTTTAAAAATTACCTAAATCCTGCAATTAATATTTTAGGTACTGGATCGCGTCTGTTTGGTGATCATCGAGGTACCGATTATACAAGAA
>WFZZ01000260.1 GCA_015489315.1 Deltaproteobacteria bacterium
CCTACAACCTTTCCATCCACAATAATTGGGGCGACTCCCCTTATTGCAAATCCAATTCTACCTTCTTCAATACCAGCTATTGGCTGTCCTGTCTCCAATACCTTTGTTACTGTGTGCCTGAAGGAAGAGATGTCATCTCCAAACTTTTCAGGCCTCCATGTCATTAAAAAGGATCTTCCAGGAGGGACATGAAAATGCAATTTTATTTTATCTCCTGCACTTTTTATATTTTGAATAATTGGTTTTATGGCCTCTATGAGCCTGTTTCTGTCCCTTTGGGCCATTGCCTCTTTTACCTTAGGGTTATTTGCAACTATAATTGCGTTGTGCAAAAGGTTTTTTGCAACTACCTCGGCTTCATCCATGAATGCGTCTGAGCCCTTTATAGCCTCTTCAATTTTGTCGTTTTTTTTCTGATGCATGGACGAAATGGATAGATAGGCCTGAAAGGCTAGAATTAAAAAGATGAGAAAGGAAACAGAAATAATCACCCTTGCGCAAATACTTAAATTGTTGAATTTGGATATAAACCCACCTTTTGTCATTTCATCCTCCTTGGATGTAGTAAAAAAATTGATTTTTAAAATAAATCAGGAAAAAGACCTATTTCCCTAATCGGAATGATATGGAAAACCTTAAGGGTTTATCACGGAAAATCAAAAATCCCAGAGAAATCTGGTGTCAAAGCTTTCTGCAGCAAGCATGGTTGAGATTACAACTCCACAAAAATATGGAGCGGCAGGTGCTGCCTCAATGGTGGTTAGAAATCCAAAGTTTACAAGGGCTGAGAGAAGGGCAATGACAAAGATATCTAGCATTGACCACCGGCCAATAAATTTTATGAATCTAAACATCAGGGTCTTGTGCCTGAGCCAGCTTTTCCACCTAAAGTGTATTGATAAAAGTATCATAAGGATACCAATTACCTTAAAGATTGGTACAAGGACACTTGCAACAAGTATAACAAGGCCAATTCCATAGGAGCCTTCTTTAAAAAAATAGATGATGCCGTCCATAATGGTGGATAGCTCATCTGAGCCCATATAGCTCACCTTCATTATTGGCAAAAGGTTTGCCGGGAAAAGAAGGATGATGGATGTGATAAGAAATGCCCAGGTCATAGAGATACTATTGGGCTTTCTAAAATGCACCTTTGCATTGCACCTTGGGCAGAACTGTTCCCTATCCTCACTGGACATAAAGACTGTAAGGTGGCAGTCATGGCAAAGGGCAAGGCCAAGTTCTTTTCCTGTCTTGGGTCTTTTATTTTTGCCTTCTTCTTTCATGGCTTAGGTAATTACTGTTGGCTCTTTCCTCCCTGTAAATTTTTCAATCTCTGAAAGCTCCCTTGAAAGTGCAATCATGTCCTTAAGATATACTTGAGGATCTTGGTATAATTCCCGTTCTTTCTTTGTATAGCCTTCAATATAGATCCTTATGGTAGCGCCCTTTGTTCCTGTGCCTGAAAGCCTATAGATTAATCTGCTTCCGTCATCAAAGATGATACGTATTCCCTGGTTTTTGCTTATGGAGCCATCAACCGGGTCCTTGTATGAAAAATTGTCTGCAATCGTCACCTTTTTTTCCAAAAACTCCATTCCAGCAAGGGTAGAAAGCCTGCCTTCAAGGCTTTCCATCATCCTTTTTGCCCCATCAGTTGAAACCCCTTCAAAGTCATGCCTTGTATAGTAGTTTCTGCCGTATTTTTGCCAGTGTCCCTTCACAAGCTCTGATACAGATGTCTTTTCAACTGAAAGGATATTCAGCCAGAAAAGGACCGCCCAAAGCCCATCCTTTTCCCTGATGTGATTTGAGCCTGTGCCAAAGCTTTCCTCTCCGCAGATGGTGATAAGACCTTTATCAAGGAGATTTCCAAAAAATTTCCAGCCCGTAGGCGTCTCATAACATTTTATCCCAAGTTCTCTTGCCACCTGGTCCAGGGCACAGCTTGTCGGCATTGAGCGGGCCACCCCTGATAGGCCGTCTCTGTAACCGGGAACATTTCTTGAGTGTGCAGAGATTATAGCCACACTATCACTTGGAGTTACAAAGAATTTTTTACCAAGTATCATGTTTCTGTCCCCGTCTCCATCTGAAGCGGCTCCGAAATCAGGGGCGTCTTCCGAATACATGATATCCACAAGCTCCCTGGCATATTTCAGGTTTGGGTCCGGGTGTCCTCCTCCAAAATCGGGAAGGGGATCACAGTTTCTGAGAAAGGAGTCGGGTGCCCCTAGTCTATTTACAAATAGCTCTCTTGCATAAATGCCTGTTATGGCATGAAGGCCATCATAAGCCATTCGGAAACCGCTCCTAAAAAGCCCTCTGATCCTGTCAAAGTCAAAAAGCCCTTCCATGAGGTCGCAGTAGTCCTTTACAGGGTCGATGACCTCAATGGTGGTATCCATGACCTTTTCTGTCTTGATTGCATCTATTGGAAAATCCGGCCCTTCAGCCATAAAAAAGCGCTTTATTTCAAGGCTCTTTTCAAATATCTTGTCTGTGACCTTTTGAGGGGCAGGCCCTCCATTTTCAATATTGAATTTTACGCCAAAATCCCCTTCCTCACCCCCAGGATTGTGGCTTGCAGAAAGGATTATGCCACCGGAAAGGCCATATTTCCTGATAATGCAGGAAGTGGCAGGTGTTGACAGGAAACCGTCCCTTCCTACCAAAAGTCTTTTTACCCTGTTGGCAATTGCCATCTTTATGATGGTCTGAATGGCCCTGTTGTTATAGAACCTACCATCCCCACCAATCACAAGGCTTTTGCCTTCTGCCCCTCCATCCATTGAGTCAAAGATGGACTGTATAAAGTTTTCAAGATAGTGCGGTTTCATAAAGGTCCGTACCGGCTTTCTAAGGCCGGAGGTACCTGGTTTTTGGTCGTCAAAGGGCTCGGTTTCAATCCTCTTTATCTGGAACATGGCTTATCTCCTTTCCAATGGCATACTCAAGGTTTGATATTGCCGTAAGCTCAAGGGCTATGGCAGAAAAGTATTCGCTTCTTGCCTTAGTTAGCCTCTCCTGGGCATTTAAGGTATCAGTTATGGTTGCCAACTGATTCCTGTATCTTTCAAGGTTCAACTTGTAGTCCTCCTCTGCGCTTTTAAGGGCAGAGCGCGAGACTGAAATCCCCTTTTTTGCATCTTCATAGAGAAGATACGCATTTTTTACCTGAAGCCTAATATTATCCTCCATGTCCTTTAGCTCTTCACGAAGGGCTGAAAGCCTTTTTTGTGAGGCAATTACCCTATCACGCCTTTTCCCCCATGAAAAAAGCTCCCATGTGGCATTTATAAATATCTGAGCATTTTCATGGTCTCCATAGGGATTATTTGAGACATCAGGGGTGACTCCTTCTTTTGCATAGGTTGCAGTAAGGTCTATCCTGGGGAAAAATTCACTTTGGGCGATCTTTACCTCCCTTTCCGTCTTTTCAATGGAAAGGCGCACCTCTTTGATCTCCGGCCTTTTTGAAAGGGCAAGCTCATAGAGTTTTTGAAGGGGGAGTCTTACAATCAAGGGCCGAAAATCTTCCTTTAACCTGATGGGAGAGTCAAGTGGCATCCTCAAAAGAAGATTCAGCCTGTTTTTGGAGATTTCAAGTGCATGTCTTGCCTTAATAAGCTCAAGTTCCCCTTGTTTGAGCTTGACAGTACTTTGTAAAAGGTCTGTTTTGGGCCTAAGGGAGGCCTCAAAAAATGATTTTACCATTTCATACTGGCTTTTAAGCCTTTTTAGGGATGCCTTAGCCTCATCGAGAAGCTTTTCATTCTTTAATATTTCGTAATAGGCATTTTTCACATCCCTTATTATCTCGTTTTTTGCCTGAAATTCTGCCATCCTTGCAATGTCAACGTCAATTTCTGCGGCCTTAAATCTGTTCCACAAAAGCCCACCTCGGAAGATGGGCTGTTTTAGATTTAAATTGAGTTTGTAGGTCTCGTGTCCATAAATGGTGGTTGAATGTCCAAAGACAACTATACTTGCTGCATCCCTTCTTCCAGTATAGGAATAGTTAGTGTCAATGCTTGGAAGCATGTCCTTATAGGCTGCCTTTGAAAGATAAGCCTTGGCCTCTCTTTCAAGCTCTTTCTGGGCAAGCTTTAGATTTTTTTTAAGGGCTATTTCAATGGCGGTTTTTAGATCAATAGGCCCTTGGGCGTGTGAAAAATGCACCCTTTGAAAAAAGATGAGGTTAAACCCGAAAAAAAAGGCTAAAAAGGCCTTTACAAAATGAATCTTAAGAGATTTCATTTCTGGATATCATTCCGTCAAGGCCAATTTCATGGCCAATTTCCCTTAGTATTTCCCAAAGCAAATGGCCTTCGCTGTGGCAATAGTCAATCTTTACAATGCCCAATTTCTTATCAAGGGTGCTAAGGACAAACAAATTGTCATAGCCTTCCAGTAAAAACCTTAAAAGATAGGCCTTTTTGGGGTCAATTTTTACCTCGATTGCCTTAATTGACACCTGGATTTTCACCTATTAGTTTTTAGCCCCATGCCTTCCCTGATATTAAACCGCAGATGGCAATTTAGAAACCAAAAAGATGGACTTATTACCCAGTTGTCCAGGGAGCTTTCACTTCCCAGAAGCATCACTGCCTTTTTGGTAAATAGAGGCCTTTTGACAAAGGATGCTATTTCAAGCCATCTCACCGTGAGCCTTGTCGGTCTTAATGACCCCTTTGTCATGAAGGATATGGACAGGGCCGTTGAGGTCATTTTGCCCCATGTATTTTCAAGGTCAAAGATAGGGATTTTTGGGGACTATGACGCAGATGGAGTCACTGCCTCAAGTCTTTTGTATCTTTTTTTTAAAGAGCTAGGGCTTAAGCCTCAATGTTTTATTCCCCACAGGGAACGGGATGGATACGGGCTTAATAAAAAGGGGATAGATGACCTTATTTATTCGGGATGCAAGCTAATAATTACCTGTGATTGCGGAATTTCGAATATCGATGAGGTTGGTTATGCCAGAGACAGGGGTATTGACATGGTGGTAACAGACCACCATGAGCCCCTTTCAAGGCTTCCAGATGCAAGCGCAGTCATAAATCCAAAAAGGCATGACTGCCCCTATCCCTTTAAGGAACTTGCCGGTGTTGGGGTGGCCTTTAATCTCATTAGGGCGCTCAGGACAAATCTTTATAAAAGGGGCTTTTTTGGCTCGACCAAGCCCCCGAACCTTAAAAAATATCTTGATCTTGTGGCCATTGGGACTATTTCTGACATGATGCCCCTATTTGAAGATAACCGCATACTGGTAAGGGCAGGGCTATCGGTCCTTAAGGAAGGGGGGCGGGCAGGCCTTGATGCCCTTATGGAAAGAGCAGGTCTTAGAAATGGAAATACTTATTCAATATCTAGCAGGGATATTGCCTTTAGAATAGGCCCTAGATTGAATGCAGCAGGAAGGATGGATAGCGCCTGGACTGCCTTTGAGCTTCTGATTTGTGATGACAGGGAAGAAGCCAAAAGGCTGGCCGAAAGGCTTGAGGCCTATAACCAGGAACGGCAAAGGGAAGAAAAAAGATTAATAGAGGAGGTCTTGTCTCTAATAAACGAAATGGGGGATAGATCTTCCTATATCCTTTTTGGGGAGAGCTGGCAAAAGGGCATCCTTGGGCTTGTTGCCGCAAAGGCCATTTCAGAGGTTTTAAGGCCAGTTATTCTTCTTACAAGAGAAGGGGATGAACTCGTAGGTTCTGGTAGATGCCCTGAGGGGCTTGACCTTTTTAGTGCCTTGACTGGATGTGAAGAGCTTCTAACAAGGTTTGGCGGTCACAAGGTAGCGGCAGGACTAAAATTAAGGAAAACAGATTTTTCTTTATTTAAAGAAAGATTTGAAGAAATTATCAGCAAGCAAATTCAAAAGTATGGCATAAAGACGGATCTTTCCCTTGACTGTGAGGTGGATTTAAGGGAAATGGCAAGCCCTGACTACTTGAGATTTTTTGAGCTTTTAGAACCCTTTGGCCCTGGTTATGAAAGCCCTTTATTTTGTGCAAGGAACTTTTTCCTTAAGGGCACAAGACTTATTGGAGATAGACACCTCAAGCTTTATATATCACCGGAACATACCTCCACAGGGTCCTGTCTTGACCTCGTGGCATGGGGTCATGGGGATAAGGTCGACCTTTCTTGGGAGGAGCTTGAGCTTGCATTTACACCTTCCATAAATTTCTGGCAGGGAAGAAAAAGCCTTCAGCTTGTTTTAAAGGATGCCAGAAGAAAGACCAGATAAAGCTATTTCCCGAAAAGAGCATGAGACTAAAAAGCCTTGTCCTTTCAGGTTTTAAGTCATTTCCTAATCGAACTGTAATAAATTTTTCAAAAGGTATCAGTGCCATTGTTGGTCCAAATGGATCGGGCAAATCAAATATAGTGGACGCAATACGTTTTGTCCTTGGCGAACAAAACGTAAGGCTTTTAAGGGCAAGAAGGATAGAAGAGCTTATCTTTTCTGGAAACGGAAAGGCCCCTGAGGCTGCAAGAGTAAGGCTTCAGCTTGATGATTGTAAAGATTTTGCTCCTCCTGAGTTAAAGGACTTTTCAGAGATTTCCGTAGAGCGAATGGTCTTCAGAGATGGGTCTTCAAGGTTTTTGTTAAATGGCAAAAATTGCAGGCTCAAGGAGATACGCTATCTCTTTCTGGATACCGGAGCCGGGGCAAGGGCCTATTCGATTATAGACCAGGGAAGGGTAGAGCAGTTTGTAAGCATGACCCAGGAGGAACGGCGAGGCATAGTAGAAGAGGTGGCAGGGATCTCCCGCTACAGGGAAAGACGCTCTCAGGCCCTTTTTCGTCTAAAGACAACAAAGGAGAACCTTGAGCGCCTTGAAGATGTGATAATTGAAGTCAAAAGACAGGCAAACTCCCTTAAAAGACAGGCCCGGAAGGCAAAGAGGTTTTTGAAATTAAGAGACGAACAGGAAACTTTGGAGAAAAAGGCCCTTGTTCTAAGGTGGAAAACTCTCAGGGAAGAAGAGGAGAAGGTTGAGGAAAGACTTAAGGGTGAATCAGATAAAGGGAATGAGCTAAAGGCAGAGATAGAAAGGATACAACTTGATATTTCAAGGCTTGATCTTGAACTTGAAGGGCACTTTTCAAGGGAAAAGGATTTAGGAGAACAGGAAAAAAGGGTAAAAGATGAGCTCGATGGACTAACATCAACTATTTCAGAGGCCGAAAGGGCCCTTGCTGTAATTATTCAAAAAAAAGAGGCCTTAAATGCCTCAATTTCCTCCTTCAAAAAGCGAATAACAAAAGCAAGGGAAAATATTTCAGATATTGAAGACAAGCTTTCAAGTCTTTGCGAAGAACTTAAAGGAATTGATGAAAGATTAAGGGAAATCAATAAAAAGGAAAAGGAAAGGACTAGGGAAAGGGATCTTTTAAAGGACAAAAAGGAAGAATTACAAAATCGATACATAGATATTTCATCAAGACTATCTGTAATAAAGACCAAGATAGGAAGCTTTACTCAAAGAAGAGATATCTTACATGAAAAGATAAAGAATCTTTCATTAAAGGAAAAGGAGTTAGAAGCCAAAAGGTCAAGCCTTGAAGATGAAAAAAAGGCCCTTAAATATGAAATAGACCTTTATGAAAAAAGATCATTGGTACTTAAAGACGAAATCCTTAATGAAAAAGAAAGA
>WFZZ01000261.1 GCA_015489315.1 Deltaproteobacteria bacterium
CCGTACTACTATCTCTACCGGATCTCCCATGGGAGCAACGCGGACCACCTCAAACATGGTATTTGGTGTAAGCCCCATTGACATGAGCTTCCGCTTGTATTCATCGTATCCCCTTTTAAAACCAGTGATTTTTCCCCTGCCTCCCACAGGGAGATCGGCAAGTTTCCTGTACATGTCTATTTCTCCTTCCACACTGAGTTTTTTTGTTAAGGTTCCTTAAAGCCTCCATAAAAATTTAGGATAACCTAAATTCGTGAGAGTATCTAAAATAACTCCTCTTAAGAGTCAAGAAAAAAATTTAGGCACAACTAAATTTTTTCTTGAAATTTAACTTAGGCCTTGATAAAAGACGATAGGTGCTCAATACATGAAAGAAAAAAGGACAGCACTATGACAGAAGCCATCAGACTTTCAGCCAGCCTAGAGGACTATCTGGAAGCTATTTACAATATCATCCAGGAAAAAAGCGCTGTCAGGGCAAAGGACATTGCAGCCAAACTACAGGTCAGCAATGCCTCGGTTACAGGCGCACTCAAGGCCCTGGCCAAGAGGAATTTTCTGAATTATGCCCCATATGACGTGATTACTTTGACTCCCAAGGGAGAAAAGCTTGCAAGGGAAATAGTAAGAAGACACCAGGTGCTTAAGGATTTTTTTGTTAAGGTTCTTGCAATAGATGAAGACGATGCAAATAAGACTGCATGTAAGCTTGAGCACGGGATATCCCCTGAAATCATAAATAGGTTGGTTCAATTTATTGAATTTATAGAAGTATGTCCACTTGGCGGGGACAAGCTGATTGAGGGGTTTAAGAGACACCTGGAATGCGGGGTTGACAGAAACAACTGCGAGCACTGCCTGGACATGGCAAGGGGACTGGTTGCCAGGTCCGGTCAGGAACACAAGGTTCAAAAAAAAAGACTGGTAGAATTAAAAGCAGGAGAACGCGGACTGATAAGGGGAATTCGGACAAAAGGCCCCTTGAAAAAAAGACTGGCTGAAATGGGACTTACGCCCGGTTCCGTTGTTGAGGTTGAGCGTGTAGCCCCCATGGGAGACCCTATAGAGGTGAAGGTGCGAGGCTATCATTTAACCCTCAGGAAGGAAGAAGCAGAAAAGATTGAGCTAAACACACTTTCTACCCCAAAATCCCAAAAGGAAAATAATCAGGCAAAGGGGCAGTAAAAACCATCACTTCCCTTCTTGTTGGATGGGAAAATTTGAGCCTTTTTGCATGAAGGGCAATTGCCCTTCCAGAAAGAACCTTTTTGGTGGAGCCGTACTTCAGGTCTCCGAGGATTGGGGCCTTTAGGACCTTTGCCATGTGCACCCTTAGCTGGTGGGCCCTTCCTGTAATGGGCCTTAGGGCATATAGAAAAAGGCCGTCTCTTTCACCTTTAAGTTCCCATTGGGTTATGGCAAGTTTTGCACCCTTTTCGCCCTTTCTTGATATCCTTGAAACATTTCTTTTTCTGTCCTTTTTTAGAAAGGTCTTGATAATGCCCTTTCTTTTTTTTGAAAGAACAGGGGAAGCGTGGTCAGTCACACAAAAGTAGGACTTTTCAAACCTTCCTTCCCTAAGCTCCTTTGAAAGCCTTCTTGCTGCCTTTGAGGTTATGGCAAAGCAGATAAGGCCTGAAACGGGTCTATCGAGCCTGTGGACAACAGCAAGAAAGCAGTTTCCAGGCTTTTTTCGTGTGATTTTTAGATATCTCTTTCCAAGATCAAGAAGGGAGATGTCACCGCTTGCATCGGGAACCGTTGGCATACCAGAAGGCTTATTGAGGCAAAGAAGGTGGTTGTCTTCATAGATGACAAGCCTCTTGATATCATCAATATTTTCTTCCATGACTTAGAACTGGCATAAGGGGGATAGTAGCGCCACCTTGCAGGCTTCGCCCCTTCTGATCCGTGAGATGCCTTCATGGATTATTATTGCAGAATTGGAAAGGGCAATTCGCTTAAGCCTGCTTTCTTCCTCAACTGGCTCAACAAAAAAGGCCTTCCCTTTAAAAGAAAGCCTTGATAGCAAAAACTGCGTCCAGTCAGACCTTCCCTTTACATCCTTTGTAATAGTCGCATTAATTATCCTTGGAAAATCTTCCCTATGCCCTGAAAGCCTAAGTATTCCAAAAAGCGCTATAAAGATAAAGGCCATATAATTTGAAGGGGGGCCGCCTGGAAGATTGAATATGAGCCTTTTCCCAATTCTTCCCATGCATACACCCTTTCCAGGCCCCATCCTTACCCTTTTAAACAAAAATTCCACCCCGAGGTCTTCAAGGATTGAGATCACCAGGTCCTTTTCACCGTCAAGGATACCGCCACTTGTTATTATGCAGTCGTATTCCTTAAGGCTTTTTGCCAATTGCTCCTTTAAGGGCTCAATTTCATCCTTTACTAACTTTGACTGACAAGGGATGCCAAACAGGTTTAGCCAGGCCATAATAGTGGCCTTATTGCTTGGAAATATCTTTCCCCTTTCTGAAAAATCTCCTGTTTCAGAAAGCTCGCTGCCTGTTGCAACAACAAGGACCCTGGGGAGCCTAAAGACCTCCACCTCGCTAACATTTGCACCTGTCAAAAGGCCAAGAAGGACTGGGGTTAAAGTTGTGCCCCTTTTTAAAAGGAGCTCTTTATCCCGACAGTCTGTCCCCCTTTTAAGGATGTTCCTTCCAGGTGTTGTTGATGCAAGAATAAGGCAATCTTTCCCTTTTTCCCTTGTAAGCTCTTGGGGAATAACTGCATCTGCCCCCTGTGGAATTGGTGCACCGGTCATGATCCTTACGGCATCACCCCTTTCTACCTTAAGCCCTTGATTTTCCCCGGCAAAAAGGGAGCCTATGATCCTTAGGGTTACAGGTGCATTTAAGGATGCATCCCTGACCTCTTCTGCCTTAAGGGCAAAGCCGTCTTTAAGGGATGAATCATTTGGAGGAGAGTCGCACCTTGAATGAATGTCAACAGCAAGGACTCTATTAAGTCCCTTTGAAACAGGCACCTTTTCAGTGCCAACGGGAGAAAGACCGGATACTATAGCCCTTGCCTTACGGAAGGAGATCATTTTTTAGATATTTGCAGACCACTGAGTCCCCTTGGGGGTGTCTTGAAGGATTATTCCCTTTTTCATAAGCTCATCCCTTATGGCATCTGCCCGCTCCCAGTCCTTTTCCTTTCGTGCCTTATTTCTTTCTTCAATCATCCTTTCAAGCTCTGAAAGGGTTATACCTGCCATTGAAAGGGCCTTCATGTTTTTTTCTCGGATATATTGGGAAGGATCCTCCTTTAAGATTCCAAAAAGTCCTGCAATATCCAAAAGCCTTTCTATGGCCTCCTTGATTGGCTCTTTGTAAAGGACTGAAGGCCCTTTTTTAAATAGTTCATTTAGCCTGTTAAGGGAGCGAATCCCGTCAAAAAGGTGCCCCAGGGCCTGGGCAGTATTAAAGTCATCTTCCATGGAAGACATTACCCTTTTGCCAATATCTTTAAATCCTTCAATTATGTCCTTTGCCTCGTCATTTAGGGGCCTTTTCTTTTTGATATTGCTATCAAGAATCTCCTTGGCCTCATGGACGGCCTTATAGCATCTATCAAGGGCAGCAGTTGACTCTTTAAGTGCCTCCCTTGAGTAATCAAGGGGGCTTCTATAGTGCTTTGAAAGAAGAAAGAGCCTCAGGGCCTCTGGGTGACACTCTGAAAGGATATCCTTAATGGTAATAAAATTTCCAAGGGATTTTGACATCTTTTCCCCGCTAATGGTCACAAAGCCATTATGTATCCAATATTTTACGAAAGGCTTTCCTGTGGCCGCCTCTGACTGGGCAATCTCGTTTTCATGGTGGGGAAAGGCAAGGTCAAGCCCCCCTCCGTGGATGTCCAGGGTTTCTCCCAGATATTTCATGCTCATTGCCGAACACTCAATATGCCAGCCTGGCCTTCCTTCACCCCAGGGGCTTTTCCATTTGGGCTCACCTGGCTTTGCCGCTTTCCAGAGTGCAAAATCAAGGGGATCCCTTTTGTTTTCTCCAGGAAGTATCCTTGCTCCCACCATTAATTCTTCGAGCCGTCTTCTTGATAGCTTACCGTAATCCTTAAATTTTCTTACTGAAAAATATACATCCCCCTTTGCCTCATAGGCATAGCCCTTTTCTATAAGCCTTTCTATGAGTGAAATTATTTCTGGAATATGCTCTGTGGCCTTGGGCTCAATATCTGCCCTAAGAACCCCAAGGGCATCCATGTCCTCATAATAATTTGCTATCTCCCTCTCAGATAGTTCTTTACAACTTATTCCTTCCTCATTTGCCCTCTTTATTATTTTGTCATCAATGTCAGTGAAATTCCTGACAAAGGTCACATCAAAACCAGCTCTTCTTAAAAACCGAACTATTACATCAAATACCACTGCACTTCTCGCGTGTCCTATGTGACACCTGTCATAGGCAGTGATACCGCAGACATACATCCTTATCTTACCTGGTTCAATTGGCTCAAAATTCTCTTTTTTCCTTGTAAGCGTATTAAAAACCTTTAGTGCCATGATTAAATTTCATCCCTGTTCAATATATTCTGATTTGTACAAGAAACTTCTGCAGGTGCCCTAATCTAAAACGGGTCATAACATGTATCAAGCTAATAGAGACTCATTTTTAAAATCTTTTTTCTTGACATGGAAAGGACAATGCACTATATATTTGGTTTATATTTTATATTATTACAATATATTGTATATATTTTAAGCTCGAGAACCCCCTTTCAGAATACAATTAAATATCTTCCAGGAGGCACAAAATGCACCTAGAACTTCCACGGACATCCCTTCCGCTTTCACATAACGCCCTTGTAGTCCTGGCAAAAAGATACCTCAAAAAGGATGAATTGGGCCAGGTAGTTGAAACACCAGAAGATATGTTTTCAAGGGTGGCAAGGGCCATTTCTAAGCCGGATAAAAAATATGACAAAAATGCCAACCTTAAGAAGACCGAAAGGCGCTTTTATGAATTGATGACAAGTTTTAAGTTTATGCCTAATAGCCCAACCTTGATGAATGCAGGAAGAGTCCTTGGGCAGCTTTCTGCATGTTTTGTGCTTCCAATAGAAGATTCCATAGAAAGTATCTTTGAAGCAGTAAAACACACGGCAATGATCCATAAAAGCGGCGGTGGGACTGGGTTTTCCTTTTCAAGGATTAGACCTGAAGGTGACCTTGTAAAGACCACACATGGCGTTGCCAGCGGGCCTATCTCCTTTATGACAATATTTGATGTGGCCACAGAGACCATCAAGCAGGGAGGAACAAGGCGAGGAGCCAATATGGGCATATTAAGGATTGACCACCCTGATATAGAAAAATTCATAACCTGTAAGAAGGATATGGAAAAGCTCAACAATTTCAATATTTCTGTTGCCCTTACAGAAGAATTCATGGAAGCTGTGAAAAACTCTGAAAGTTACCCCCTAATAAATCCGAGAAACGGCAAGGAGGTAAGAAGGCTTCCTGCCCAGCAGATCTTTAATGAGATAGTTGAGTCTGCCTGGGAAAGCGGTGAGCCTGGAATAATATTCCTTGATAGGATCAACCGTTCAAATCCAACCCCCCATCTAGGAGAAATAGAAAGCACCAATCCCTGCGGAGAGCAGCCACTCCTTCCCTACGAATCATGTAACCTTGGCTCCATAAATCTTGGAAAATTTGTAAAAGAAGACGGCTCAATAGATTGGGATGACCTTAAAGGGGTTATCTGGGATGCAGTGCATTTCCTTGATAATGTCATTGATGCCAATAAATTCCCCCTAAAAGAGATCGAAAAAATGACCAAGAAGACAAGAAAGATCGGTCTTGGTGTCATGGGATTTGCAGACATGCTCATTGCCATGAAGATTCCCTATAACTCCCCCGAGGCAGTGGATGTAGCAAAAAAGGTAATGGCATTTATCGATAAGGAATCCAAAAAGGCCTCAATGGAACTAGCAAAGGTCAGAGGAAATTTTCCTGCATACAAGGGAAGCATCTATGACACACCCGAGACCCCTTACATGAGAAATGCCACCACAACTACGATTGCACCAACAGGGACTATCAGCATAATTGCCGGGGCTTCAAGCGGAATAGAGCCCCTTTTTGCCATAAGCTTTATTAGAAAGGTTCTTGATGGAAGCGAGCTTGTAGAATCACATCCTATGTTTGTTAAGATTATGAAGGAAAGGGGACTTTTTTCAAACGAACTCATGGAAGAGATAGCACAAAAAGGCTCCATTCAGGATATGGATGAGATCCCGGAGGAAATAAAAAATATCTTTGTGACCTCACAAGATGTTTCTCCTGAAGACCACATTGCAATTCAGGCCGCCTTTCAGGAGCATACGGACAATGCAGTTTCAAAGACCATAAACTTTCCCAACGAGGCCACGGTGGATGACGTCAAAAAGGCCTATATGCTTGCCTGGCAAAAGGGCCTTAAGGGTCTAACCATTTATCGATATGGAAGCAGGCCGGTCCAGGTCCTCAATCTAAAAAAGGAGGAAAAGAAAAGGACTAAGGGGGAAGAGGCGCCCAATGGAAAGATAGCCCCTAGACCCAGACCCAGGAAAACCCACGGCATTACTGAAAGGGTAAGGACTGGATGTGGCAATCTCTATGTAACCATAAACTGGGATGATAGGGACTTTTGCGAAGTATTTGCCCAGATGGGTAAGGCAGGAGGATGTGCTGCCTGCCAGATTGAGGCAGAAACTAGACTTATTTCCCTTGCCCTTCGCTCAGGAGTTACGCCAAAGGCCATTATAAAACAGCTTTCAGGCATAAGGTGCCCTTCACCTAGCTGGGACGATGGAAAACAGATACTTTCCTGTCCAGACGGAGTGGCAAAGGTGCTGGCAGAGGCTGCAAATATAACAATAGAATCAAATGAGCCAAATGTCATGACCTGCCCTGACTGTGGCTCTGTCCTTGAGCTTGAAGAAGGGTGCATGCTTTGCCGCTCTTGCGGGTTTTCCAAGTGTAGCTAAGGCAGTAAGGAAGGGCAATGAATCAGGGGCAATGAGTCTAAAAGGTAAATCTACTGGCCCATAGGGACCAGGAAACTCCCCTTTCTAATATTTGCCCAGAATAACTCAGGGAAAGAATAGATGACGCCTCGACGAGTCAGAGCTTGAAGAAATTGAGTGAGAAATCGAACATCCTGCCAAAAGGGCCATAAGATAAAGAGAAATACAAAAAATTAAGAAATTTACGATTCTTTTCACTTCGAATTACCTCCATTTGGAAACATGTTAAAAATTTGTTCGATTTTACATTATGGGGCCTTAATTCCAATATATTTTTAAAAAAATTTGGCCGTTGATATATACCCACAAAAAATGATGCGA
>WFZZ01000262.1 GCA_015489315.1 Deltaproteobacteria bacterium
AAATGAACCTATAGCTATTAAAAGCCACTTTGGCCCTAAAAAATTCCAGTCTTTTTTTAAAAATCCATAAAAAAGCATAATTGGACAGACTATTGCTAGTGCTATAGGGCCCTTTGTCAAAAAGGCCAGAGAAAGGGAAAAAGAGCCAATCAGCCAAAAGGCTTCTCTTCCCTTTTGCTCTTCCATAAAAAGGAAAAATGAGAAAAGGGCGCTTTCAATAAAAAGGCAAAGGAGGGGATCTGTAATACATGCCCTAAAGTGGATCAGAAAAAGGGGGCTTGAAAGAAGTATGAGGGAGGAGATAGCTGCAAGCTCTTTTTTCTTTGTGGTGAATTTTATGAATGAGAAAAGAAGACTAATAAGAAATACTCCTGATATGGCAGAGGGAAGTCTTAAGGCAAATTCGTTGGCACCAAAAAGTCTGATGGAACCAGAAAGAATCCAGAAAAAAAGAATTGGCTTTTCAAGATATGGTCGTCCATTTAGAGTTGGAAGAACATAGTCATGGGATTTTAGCATATTTAGGGCACAAGATGCGTATTCTCCTTCATCCCTATCTGTAAGCGGAAAAGAGCCTAGGCCTGCAAACAAAAAGACCATCACTGTAAAGAGGATATAGATGAATACCTTGTTGGATTTTAGCATTTTCAGGAGTTCATTCTCTTTGGATTAAATCTTATGCCTATTTCTATGGGGCCTTTGCCTATGGACCTTGGAAGAGGCGGGAGGGGATTTGAGTCTGAAATGGCCTTTAGGACCGATCTGTCAAAGGCTGGAAAACCAGATGTCTTTTCGAAGCGCTTTGAAATGATTCTTCCATCTGGCGCTATTTTAATTGATATTATTGCCTCTACATCGCCTTTATTTAAAAGACTTTCAGGAAAGTGCCAGTTTCTTCTAACCTTAATCCAGATGAGTCGGGCATATAGCCTTAATTGATCATTTAACCCACCTGAGGCACCACCTTGACCTGCTACTCCACCTTTTTGGCCTTTTACCTTCTTTTCCAGTGAGGCCAAACGCCTTTTAAGATAATCTTCTTCCTGTTTTTCCTTAATCTCTCTTTTGATTGCCTCTATTCTTTTTTTTAGAATTTCTTCTTGAGAAATACTTTTGCTCTTCTTTTTTGTTGAGGCGGTTCTGGTTTTTTTCTTTTTTTTCTTTTGAACTTTTCTCTTTGTCTTCTTTTTTTCTTTTTTTGGCTTTAAGGATATTGCTTTTTTATTAACCTTTTTTTTAGTTATTTTGCTTATAGTTTTCTTTGCTTTTTTAATGTGCTTAACTGTTGTCGTTTTCTTTTCTTTTATTGCCTTTTTTATTTCTTTTTTTTGTTGTTTTTTTATTTCATTGGCATTGGCATTGGCATTGGCGTTTAGAGGTACATTTTTGGCAACTTCCTTTTTAGGAAATTCCCTTGGTTCAAATAGCTTTACAGAATAGGGTATTTCCAGCTCTTTTTTTGTCTTTAAAAATGGAATACCCCATATCATTCCGGAAATAAGTGTAAGATGAAGAACAAGGGCAAGAAAGAAGGAGAATCTATATAGATTTTTGCGCCTTTTAGTTGTCATTTCTTTAAGGAAAGTTTTTGAGGCGGAGAAACCTTTTCAGGTGCTGTTACAAGCCCTAAATTGTTGATTCCAGCTTCCCTTATGGCGGCCATTACTTTTACTACCAGCCCGTAGGAGACGTCTTTATCTGCTCTTAATAGGACCTGCTTTGAGCCATCCTTTTCCTTTGATAGCTTTAACTGTTTCTTTAGGCTTGTTTCATCAGCAGGGATGCCGTCAATATAAATATTCCCTTCCTTTGTAACAATTACTTCAGTGTGTTCCTTTTTTTGAGGAAGGGATTTGGCTGTAGTCTCCGGAAGGTTAACTGGAACGCCCTTGGTCATCATTGGTGCAGTCACCATAAAGATTATTAGAAGGACCAACATTACATCAACCAAGGGAGTGACATTTATGTCTGATAAAAGCCCCCTGGGGCTACCGTTTGACATACCCATTTTTAAGTCCTTATTCTAGGGACATCATTGTATCTAATGGTAGCGGCAGATTCCCTCTTTAACAATTTTCTTTCAATTACGTTTATTAAATCGGTTCCAAAGGTTTCAAGGTCTTTTTCCATGTCAAGGGTAGAGCTTGTAAAGATGTTATAGGCAATTACTGCTGGAATTGCTGTAGCTAGGCCAACAGCGGTGGCAATAAGAGCCTCTGAGATTCCAGGTGCCACTGTTGCAAGGCTTGCACTCCCCTGGAGGCCAATATTGTGAAAGCTTTTCATTATACCCCATACAGTGCCAAAAAGCCCTATAAAGGGCGCAGAGTTTCCAGTTGTGGCAAGAAGAGGGAGCGTGGTTTCAAGATCTTGTATTTCCTGTTTTATACCCTTTGAAATGCTCCTTGAGATGATCTCTATCCATGCCTTTCTGTTAAGTTTAGTGTTTTCAAATTTTACATCCTTCTGAAGTGATAAATAATCCAGATAGGCAGTTAAAAAGACCTGGGCCATGGGGCAGTCAAGCATCCTTCTCGCTCTACTTTCAACCTGAGAAAGATCATTCAATTCAGCAAAAAAAGTATCAAATTCTTGGTTTGTCTTTCTGGCACGGCTAAAAATCCGTGCCTTAAAGATTATTATGGTCCAACAAAGAATTGACATCAAAACAAGGATGAGAAGGACAAGCTGAACTACAGGTCCTGCTCCTAAAACAATTTGAAATATACTAAAGGAGTTTTCCATGGTTTTCCCTTTAATCTAGAAAGATTTTTTCTTTAAATTTCGAATCTAAATCCATAAGTCCTTTTTTGTGAGCCCTCGCAAAAAGTTCTCCTATTGCCCTTTTGCCCTCGTCTCCAATGTCCTTAGAAAATTCATTGACATAAAGACCAATGTGTTTTTTTTGAACCTCTTTTGATATTTCCTGGGCATGGCTTGTTATAAATTTTGAAACTTCATTGAAGTTCTGTTCTGAATACTCAATACTTTTTCTGATGGCCATTTCAAGTTCAAGTAAAAAATCCCCTGGAATATCCCTTTTTGCAACAATCCCACCAAGGGGGATTGGCAGCCTTGTTTCTTGTTCCCACCATTTTCCTAGATCCATTACAAGATGTAACCCCATATCCTTATAAGTAAAGCGCGTTTCATGTATTACACATCCAGCATCGACCTTTCCCTCCTTAATGGCAAAAGGTATTTTACTAAAAAGCATAGGAATAAATTCGTTTTTTTCATTGAGAAAAAGCCTTAGTAAAAGTGTAGCAGTAGTATTTTCACCTGGAATGGCAATCCTTTTCCCCTTAAGTTCACGAACCTCCATCTTTTCCCTGGATAGGACAAGGGGGCCACAGCCCCTTCCAAGGGCAGCTCCAGACCTTAATATCAAGTAATTATTAAGGGTCTTACCTGCCAATGCGAAGGATACCTTACTTATGTCAAGTCTTTTTTCCAGAACAAGTCTGTTTAGTTCTTCCACGTCCCTTATCAAGGTCTTAAACTTAAAGTGGCTCTTAAATAAGAGGTGGTAAAAGATAAAGGTGTCATTAGGGCAGGGTGAGATGCCAAGAGTAAAATCAGTCATATTCTTTAAGTATATCAAATAGTTTTTTTATTCCTCTCGACAGCCTTTTAAGGGCTCCATCAATGTCCCATTGGCTTTTGTCTTTAACCCCTGAAATATTGCTGGCTGTCCTCATTTCAATCAGTGGAACCTTGAAATGTTCACAAACAAGTGCACATGATGCCCCTTCCATGTTTTCTATGGGTGCTTTGGTAGTTTCAAATATCATCTGTGATCTTAAATGGTCGCCGCTTGAACATGAAACAGTGACCATTGGTGTAATAAAAAAATCCTTAAGAGAACTCCCCAGAAAATTTTTTATATTTTTATCAAGATAAAATCTTCTTTTTTGGCTCATTCCTTTTATTTCTACTGGTTCAATGAGGTTGTCATCACATCGTCCAAGGTCTCCAAAGATTTCTTCACTTGCAATAAAAATTTCCTTTTTATAATTGTCAAAATCTTTATAAATGCCAGCAATACCACAAAGAAGCACCAGGTCAAAGTCATACCTGCAAAGTATCTTACATGTTGAAAAGGCTGCCTGAGGAGGACCATAGCCAATAGTGAAATAGGAAATAGGGATATCTTTATTAACGCTCTTTAAGGCCTCAAGCTCAAAATCTGTTGGACAAAAAAGCGCTATCTTTAGTCTCATTAAGATATCTTAATTATTAAGTAGAATCTTTAAAACATGCATTTAAAAATGTTGAGACCGATTTTAAGATGGTTCTATAAAAAGTAAATGCTAGGGGAGCAACTTTTTGAGATAGACCTCAAGTTCCCATGATAGAAACAGCTCTTTTCCATACTGCCTTTTTAGGGCATTTACACCATTTTCTCCTAGCATTTCAATAAGCCTTTTACAAAGATAGTTTACGCAAAAATGATATCTTGCCTTTAAAGTGCATCCATCCCTTCCAAGAAAGATACACGAGTTTTCATAGTATCCTTTATTTTGAAGGGGAACTCCCATTAAGAGATTTAACAACAAGAGGATGGGATCAAACCAGGTGGCAATCTGCTCTCCACAACAGCCGCCTCCTTTAACCCTTGTTGCGCAAAAACTGCATGTTTCTGGCACATGGAGCTCTGACATAAGATTTTTACTTTTTTCTATTTCGATGGCCAAAAGTGCAAGCCTCTCTGTAAGGTAATTGTCTTTTAGAAGCCTTTGGCCATATCGTTCAAAAAGTTCGTTGGCCTTTGATATCCTTGAAAGGACAATTTCTTTGGGGTCTTTATTAGAAAGCTGCACTAGCTGTAAGGATAGAAGGCCTTATTAGAGAAAGGACCTTTTCTTTAAAGGTCACTGAGCTAAAGGGTTTTTGCAAAAAATCCGAGATGATATCTCGCGGAAATTCCTTGAGGGTCTTTGATTTATCATATCCACTTATGACAAGAACAGGAATATTTTTGTCTATCTTTTTTATTTCATCTAATACCTTTGCCCCATCGAGCCCTGGCATAAGCCAATCAAGGACTACCAATTTGAGGGATTTGTGAAACCTTTTAAAAAGTTCGATACCCGTAAGACCATCTTCTGCCTCTATGGAATTTAGGCCCATGTCCTTTAAATAGAGGCTTAAAAGTTGCCTAATCATGGCTTCATCGTCAATTAGGAGAACAGGACTTTTGAAATCGTATTTTGATTCCTCAATACTAATCGACTGGTTCCTTGAAAATTTCGCCTTTGCAAGCTTTTTTATAGGGAAATACATGGCCAGCGTGGTGCCTTTGTTTTTTGAGCTCGATAGCCTGATTGTACCACCATGACCCCTGACGATACCAAGAGCGGCTGAAAGTCCAAGGCCCCTTCCTTGAAATTTTGTTGTATAAAAGGGCTCAAAGACCTTCTGGGCATCCTTCTCATTAATCCCGTGACCGGTATCTGTTATCTGAATGAACTCATATTCTCCAGGTGAAGGATAATTAACTACAAATGTATCATCAAAAAAGGTCTCATGGATTGTGATTCTCCCTGTGCGGATCTTTATCTCTCCTTTATTTGTCCCAATTGCTTCAACTGAATTTTTGATTGTGTTTATGAGTGCTTGGACAATTTGTGATTCGTCAATATTTATTTCAGGGAGACTTTTATCCAATTCAAAGGAAAGTCTAATATTTGTAGGGATAATGGCCTTTAGTTGTGAAGCAACACCTTCTATGAGAGATGAAAGGTCCTTTGAGACTAAAGAGATATTGCCAGCTCCTGAAAAGGCGAGCATTTGTTTGGTGAGCTCTGCTGCCCTCAGGGCAGAACTTTCCACCTTTTGGGCAAGGCGCAGGACGTCTTCAGTTGAGCTTGCCTTCATTTTTAAAAGCTCTGTAAAACCGAGGATTCCCATTAAGATGTTATTGTAATCATGGGCAATGCCGCCAGCCATTATGCCAAGGCTTTCAAAGAGTTGTGCACGCTCTAGCCTTTTTTGAAGGCGGATCTTTTCTTCTTCTATGCGTTTTTTCTCTGTAATATCCCGGAATATTCCGCGAGTACTTATGGGCCTTCCATCTTTAAATCTGCAATTGCAGCTTCCTTCAAGATAAACAAGCCTTCCATCCTTGGCACGAAATACCGTCTCAACTTGTTCGACCTCTTTCCCAGAAAGGACTTCTTGGAAAATTAAATTGCATTTTTCATGACATTCTTTAGCTATGATGTCGAAAAAGGTGATATTTTTTAAATCTTCGTCGGTATAGCCAAGGGTCTCTTTCCAGGCCTTATTGACATAAAGGAAGTGACCGTCAGGAGATACACTTTGAACAAGGTCATTGGCGTGTTCCAAAAAATCTATAAGATCTTGATGTGAAAGACTTTGCTTAGAGTTACTTTTCATCTTTAAAATTTGACTTTGACGACACGAATCAAATTATACTTTTCACAATCTACCAAATCTTTCTAAATATTTCACCATTAACATTCAACAATTTTTGCATTTATTTTATCTTCTGTGATTTCTAGAAAGGCCACAGTTGGTTTTCGTCCAAACTTTGGAACTCCAACGCTTCCCGGATTTAAGTAGATCACCCCATCCTTTTCTTCTATTTTGGGAATATGTGTGTGGCCATAGATAACGCAATCGATTTTTGCAGCCCTGGGATCAATATCAAGCAGATAGGGTTCATGCATTAAATAAAAGTATTTTCCCTTTACCTCAAAAAGGTCTGTCCTTGGGAATCTTTTGCAAAGGGCACCCGAATCCATATTGCCGCAGACTGCTTTAACATCTGCCAATTCTCTAAGCCTTTCAATTACTCCAAATCCGCCAATGTCACCGGCATGAATCAGTAGCTTTACATCTTTTAATATTTCCAAACACGTATCTGGGATTATTCCATGGGTATCTGAGAGTACGCCAATTTTCATAGGCTTGATTTTAACAATGAAAGCCATTTTTTAAAGGGCATTTGCCAAGAAAATCTTATCTGTTTTTCATTGACAACTCTTTTTTAAAGTGGTTAGATTTCACGCCGTTTCAGGGTGTCTTTTTGTTTGTCAAGCCTTTTTCATCCCTGAAAGGATTATTTTGGGCATTTATGGAGTGTTAGTATGCATGGCTTATAGCTTTGAAACAGGAGGCTGCCTATGGCTACAGCAAGTCTGACCCCAATACATAAGGAATTGGCAGAAGCCAAACAAAAGGTCAATATGTTGGATAGTTCCTTTTCAACTGGCCTTGGTACCCACCTTTTGGTTGAAATGTGGAAGGCACCTTTTTCTTCCCTGGCAAATGCCCAAGTCATAGGTGATATTCTGGAGAGGGCAGCCTCAGGATTTGAAAATTTAGAAAGAGATTCTGAATTAAGGGTCAATACCTATCAATTTGATCCATATGGAGTTTCGGCTACTGTATCAAATCCGGTGCTTCACATATTGATTCATACATGGCCAGAAAGGGAATATGCAGCCCTTGACATATTTGCCCGCAATCAAGGCCATGCTCACATGGTCCTTGAAAATTTGAAGGCCATTTTAAATCCAGGCCATGTGGAGGTCATTGAGATAACCAGAGGACAACTTCTAGATATGGAGGACACTTGACTCGCTATCTTTGGTCTGAGAGAATCGGGCCAGGCTACATCCACGGCTATGAGATTTGCCCCCTTTATGAAAAGCGCACAAAGTTTCAGCGCCTGTTAATATTTTCAAATGAACAGTGGGGCAAAGGGCTTATTCTGGATGGTATTGTCCAGACCACTCTGGGCGATGAGTTCATCTATCATGAAATGATGGTCCATGTGCCAATTCTTGCCCGCAACAAGGATACTGAATCTGTCCTTATCATCGGCGGGGGCGATGGTGGTGTCTTAAGGGAGGTCCAGAGATATAAATCAATTAGGCGCATAGTTCAGGTTGAACTTGATGAAGATGTGATAATTGCATGTCGGAAATATCTTCCAGAGATTTGCGGTGACTGGAACGATAAAAGGGTCGAGCTCATCATTGGAGATGGCGCCAAATATGTTAAAGAAGCAAGGGAAAGGGGTGAAAAGTTCGATGTAATCATCCTTGATTCCACAGACCCTATTGGCCCAGCCATCGTCCTTTTTGAAAGACCATTTCATGAAGATCTGGCAGCCATCCTTAAGGACGACGGAATTGTTGTTAGACAGTCAGGTCTTCCTGTCACAATGCCAAAGGTAATGCCCTTTATCAGAAAGAGATTCCTGCATGTCTTTGAAAATGTCTCTGTCTATATGGCGCCAATGCCAACCTTTGGAGGAGAGATCGCTTTTGTTGCAGGCACAAAGGATAAGGGGCTTTCAATTACTGAGCCAAAAAGAGAATTTTCAGGAAGATACTACAATCCTTCAATTCACAAATCTTCTTTTACCCTTCCTAACTGGTGGAGGGATTTAATCGTTAATTTTAAAGATGACGGAAAGGTCCCGGTGGAAACCCCTTCCTACTGGTGATGTAAAATCAAAGGCTATCATAGCCTTTTTAACAGACTTTGGTTACATAGATCCTTATGTGGGGATATGCAAGGGAGTAATATCCCGAATCAATCCAGATGTGAATATCATTGATATTACACACGGAGTTTATCCACAGAATATTCTTCAGGCAGCCATTTATTTAGATGCAAGTCTTAAGGATTTTCCAGAAGGTACCATTTTCTTAGCGGTCGTGGATCCAGGGGTGGGGGGAAAAAGGAAGGCCATTGTCATTGAGGTAGATAAATATTTTTTTGTTGGGCCTGATAATGGGATTTTTTCCAAGGCATTATCCAGTTTTTCTTCTTACAAGGCCTATGAGATACTTTGGGATAAATTAAAGGACACTATTTCCAGCTTTGGAATTATAAGGAATCGCCCCAGTTCAAGCTTTCATGCAAGAGATATTTTCGCACCTGCTGGCGCCCTTTTAAGTTTAGATAAAAGAGTTGATGAGTTTTCCCAAGAGATAGATGTCATCAAAGGGTTAGATATCCCAAAGCCATTTTTTAAAGAAGATGGCCTATGGGGTGAAATCCTTTATTTTGATCATTTTGGAAGTGCCATTACCAATATAACAGTAAAAGATATAGCCACCAATTTTGGACCAGAGTGTGAACTAAAGATTTATCTTAAAGAAAAGGATATCGACATTCCCTTTAAAAAGACCTATTCAGATGTGTCTAGAGGTTTTCCAGTAGCTCTTATTGGTAGCTTTGGACATCTTGAAATTTCAATAAATTGTGGAAATGCCCGGAATTCTTTGAAGCTTCATTCTGGAGATAAAATCCATATAAAAAGATTGTCTTAAAAGTAATCATCAACCCAAAATAACTTGACAAACGGAAAGTTATGATAAATCTTTTTATTGGATTTTGATAATTTTCCGAACAGATTTCCTCTGCCTGCAAGCCTTCTTTCATTTGTTTTTACTTTCTAAATTTTTTGTCTTTTTATCTGGGGAAGGTCCCAAAAAATAAAGAAATTTAGGAGGTAATCAGGTGAAGAAGGTAAGAATTGGTATCGTAGGCGTAGGAAATTGCGCAAGTTCCCTTGTCCAAGGGATTCATTACTACAATCCTTCCATGAAAGATAAGGCAATTGGCCTTATGCATTGGGATATTGGTGGTTATGCACCCCATGATTTACAGGTAGTTTCTGCCTTCGATATTGACAAAAGGAAAGTTGGTAAAGATGTGAGCGAGGCCATTTTTGCCAAGCCAAATTGCACAACCATCTTTTGTAAGGACATCCCAAAGATGGGAGTAACCGTCAAAATGGGTCCTGTTCTTGATGGAGTATCTGACCATATGAAGGATTACCCTGAAAGCCATACTTTTGTAGTGTCTGATGAAAAGGAAATGACAATGGATGAGATAGTTGAGCATTTAAGGAAAACGGGTACTGAAATATTGGTCAATTATTTGCCTGTAGGTTCTGAAAAGGCAGTGCGTTTTTGGGCCGAATGTGCCTTAAAGGCAGGTGTTGGTTTTGTAAACTGTATGCCCGTTTTTATAGCATCTGATCCTACTTGGGAGGCCAGATTCAGGCAGAGGGGAATCCCAATTGTTGGCGATGACATCAAGGCACAGCTTGGCGCAACAATTACCCACAGGACTATTGCAGATTTGTTCAAAAAACGTGGAGTAAAGGTTGAACGAACCTATCAGTTAAACACTGGTGGAAACACTGACTTTTTGAATATGCTTAACCGCTCAAGACTGAAGTCCAAGAAGGAGTCAAAGACAGAGGCAGTTCAGTCTGTCCTTCCAGAAAGAATGGACTGGGAAAATATACATATTGGACCAAGCGACTATGTACCGTGGCAAAAGGACAATAAGATTGCCTTTATTAGAATGGAAGGAAAACTTTTTGGCGATGTCCCAATGAATCTTGAGCTTAGGTTGTCTGTTGAGGACTCACCAAATTCTGCTGGAGTCGCCATTGATGCCATAAGATGTTGTAAGGTCGCCCTTGATAGAGGAGAGTCTGGAGTTGTTGAGGGACCAAGTGCTTTTTTTATGAAGCATCCTCCAAGACAATATCCAGATGATGTGGCGTGGCGTATGACAGAGGATTTTATAAAGGGCAAGATGTACTCCAGTGAAGAAGAGGTGACCAACGGTAAAGACGTCATTGCTGCCTAAACCAAGGAAGGACAAATGGCCAAGATAAAACAAGCAGTTATCCTGGCAGCAGGCAGAGGTAGCAGACTGAATCACAGGGGGCGTCCCAAGCCCCTTGTGCCCTTTTTGGGAATGCCTTTAATTGAAAGGGCCATACGGGGTTTTGCGGCCTGCGGTATCAAGAAAGTATTGGTGGTTACTGGATATAAGGCGGATAAAGTGGAAGGTTTCCTCGATGGTCTAAATGGAAAATTGAGTGGAATAGATATCGGCTACATCAGGAATGAAGAATGGGAGCTGGGAAATGGAAGCTCTTTTCTTTCAATAAAAAGGGCAAAACTTAAAGGAGATTTCATCCTTTCCATGTGCGACCATGTTTTTTCAAAGGACCTTATGGAAAGGATGCTTTTTGTCAGTCCTCCCAAGGGTGGCATGTGTCTTTTAGTTGACAAACGTCTTAAAAATTCCATGGTCGATAGAGATGATGTTACAAAGGTGCTAGTAGAAAATGGAAAGATAAAGGCCATTGGAAAGGAAATAACAGGTTTTAACGGATATGATACAGGCCTTTTTGTTTGTTCATATGATGTTTTTGAAATTTTTGAGGAAGAAGATCTAAAAAAAGATGTCCCTTTGACCCTTAGTAATTTGGTTGCAAGACTTTGTAAAAAGGGGCTTATTCGTTCCGTTGAAACCAAAAGGGGATTTTGGGCAGATCTTGACGACAAAAGGGCCTTTAAGAGGGCTGAAAAAATGCTTTTTGTGCTTTTAAGGAGTAAAGGCAGAGACGGGCCAATATCAAGGCTTTTAAACAGGCCAATTTCTATAAGGCTTACAAGCCTTTTAGTAAATACCCCTGTTACTCCAAATCAAATTACACTTATTAGCTTTTTTCTTGCAGTTGTTGCATCCTTTTTCCTGGCAAGGGGTTCCTATCTTTGGTTTGCCCTCGGGGGAATAATGGCGCAAATTGCAAGTATTATCGATGGATGTGACGGCGAGATAGCCCGTCTTAAGTGGCTTCAATCAGATTATGGAGCTTGGCTTGATGCAGTTTTAGATAGATATGCCGATGCCTTTTTGATAGCTGCCGTAACCTGGCATGTGGCAAACTACAAGATGCTTGGGAATACTGGCTGGCTTTTGGGAATCTTTGCCCTTATTGGTTCTTTTATTAATAGCTATACAGCGGATAAATATGATGGATGGATGAGAAGGCAAAAAAGACGCAAAAGAATTCGTCTTGGAAGGGATGTCAGGATTTTTTTGGTTTTTTTAAGTGGAATTTTTTACAGGCCAGTAGAGCTTCTCATCATGCTTGCCGGTATCATGCATACGGAAAATATTAGAAGGATATGGCAGTTGAGAACTGCTTAAAGGGCCAGGTATTTGAAAAGATAAAATCTATCTTAAGACACTCTAAGATTCCAGAAGATCCAATTCACGGGGAAGACACCCTGAATATTCTTCTAAAGTTGTATCCAGAAGCAGATATGGCCCTTCAAATTGCCGCACTGGGGCATGATATTGAAAGGGCATATCCAGCACAAATAAGAACAAAAAGAGAAAATTTTTCAGATTACGACCTTTTTAAAAGGGCGCATAGTGAAAATAGTGCAAGGCTTCTTGGCTGCCTTTTAAAAAAGGCAGGCATAAATGGCAGCACACTTAAAAAGGTTATTGATCTTGTAAGGCTACATGAATTTGGAGGAACACCAGAAGCCGACATCCTAAAGGATGCGGATTCCCTTTCCTTTTTTAATACAAATCTCATCTTTTACATGGAGAGGGAAAATGAAAAAGAGGTGAGGCGAAGGGCCATGTGGGGCTTAAAAAGGTTAAGCCCTCGAGCCAAAATATATCTAAAGGAAGTGATATTGCCTAAAAGGCCTTGGATAGAAAGATTATTAACTTCTTAATAGGCTCCCAATCTCCAGTAAAAGCTTAAGGTTATCCTCGCTAAGCCTTGGACTTATTCTGATATTTTCCCCTGAAAGGCCTTTAAAGTTGGCACAATTTCTTATTAAAATTCCCTTTTCTTTAAGCCTTTTTGTCAAATCTTCTGCTGAAATAGTGGTTTTATCCAGTGAAAACATTGCAAAATGGCATTTCCCAGGAACATAATTTACGCCCTCTATCTGTTTAAGGCCTGTTACGATGTTGTTTTTTTCGGTTTTACAGTATTCCCTGACGGTTTCTTCAAAGTCAGGCCTGTTTAAAAGGAACGAAACGGCAAGTTGAGCCATTCTGTTTACAGACCAGGGCCTTAACTCCTCCCAGAGGGCCTTTATGATGGCGCCTTTACTTACAAGACAGCCTATTCTAATTCCTGGTACTCCATAAATTTTGGAAAATGATCTTAAAACGACGCAATTTTCAGGAATATCCTTTGAAAGAATGGAGCTTTTTTCATCTTCTGCCACAAAGGGGGCATAGGCCTCATCGATGAGCCATGTCAGGGTTACAGGCAGGGCCGTTATGACTTCAAGGAGCTCGTCCGGCTCAATAAAAAGCCCTGTAGGATTGTTAGGGTTACACAAGAATAACAAGGCGCCTTCGAGGTCTTTCCTGTCAATACTTAAAAGCTCGGCTATAAGTCTCTGGGTAGTTTTTTCAGAGCCGTCCGAAAAGGTTCCTACGAATTGAACGTCAACCCCTGCGGCCTTACATGCATCTTCATAATCGGCATAGGTGGGAAGGCAGATAAAGGCCCTTTTGGGCATAAGAAGCCTTGGTATGGCAAAAATCCACTCAGTGGTTCCATTCCCAATCAGGAAATTTTCAGGAGAAAGATTATATCTATTGGCAAGGATTGTTCGAATGGTCTTGCAATCAACCTCGGGCAAAAGATGCATCTGGTCAATATTATTACAAAGATATTCGTGAAAGCCCTTTGGATAGGGGAGGGGACTGCAATTTGAGCTAAAGTCCAAGACCTCCCCCGGCTCTATCCCGAGTTTTTCTGCTATGGAA
>WFZZ01000263.1 GCA_015489315.1 Deltaproteobacteria bacterium
AAATTATTTTGGTATTTTCTTAATAATTACAAATAGTTATAAGAGAATTTTAGACTTGGCAAAGCATTTGCTTTAAAAAAATGGCTCAACAAAATCGATTTTTTTCGTATAATGGGGGAAAATTTTTAAAAGGAGGAGAACTATGCATCAAATTTCTGCAGGAGACACAGCCTTTATTCTGGTTTCGGCTGCCCTGGTCCTTTTAATGACCCCCGCGTTGGGCCTTTTTTACGGTGGTATGGTGAGGAATAAAAATGTGCTTGGAACCATCATGCACAGCCTCATCATGGTGGCCATTATCAGCTTTGAATGGGTCTATCTGGGATATACCATGTCCTTTGGACCCGATGTGGGAGGAGTGATAGGAGACCTTTCATGGTTTGGTCTTAAGGGAGTGGGCGCTGCCCCAAGTGACACCTATGCAACTACAATTCCACACCTGGTCTTCATGATTTATCAGTGTATGTTTGCAGTAATTACACCTGCACTCATTACAGGTGCCTTTGCTGAAAGGATAAAGTTTGGGCCTTTTATAGTGTTTAGTCTTCTTTGGGCCATCTTTGTCTATAACCCAGTTTGCCACTGGATTTGGGGAGGTGGCTGGCTTGGGAGCCGTGGAGTTCTTGACTTTGCAGGTGGCCTTGTTGTTCACCTCACTTCCGGTGCAGCAGCACTGGCTGCAGCGCTTGTCCTTGGGCCAAGAAAGGGCTTTGGCACTAGGAGCTTCATGCCCCATAATCTGCCTCTTACCCTTTTAGGAACAGGACTTCTGTGGTTTGGTTGGTTTGGTTTTAATGGCGGAAGCGCACTGGCTGCAAATGGTGTTGCAGCTACTGCCTTTGTATCAACCCACCTTGCTGGCATGGCTGCAATGGCATCTTGGTGCGTTATGGAAAAGATTCGTCAGGGTAACCCAACTACCCTCGGTGCTGCCTCTGGTGCTATTGCGGGGCTTGCCACAATAACACCAGCAGCAGGATTTGTAGGGCCAAATTCAGCGATAATTATAGGCATCATTGCTGGCATACTTTGTTATTATGGGGTCTCAATGAAGGAGAAATTCGGGTATGACGACAGCCTTGATGTGGTTGGCATCCACGGACTTGGCGGACTGGCCGGAACCTTGATGCTTGGTCTTTTTGCATCAAAGGCTGTGAACCCAGGCGGAGCCGACGGCCTTTTTTTTGGAAATCCGAGCTTTTTCTTCACCCAGTTTTCAGGTGTATTCATAGTCCTTGTCTATTCCTTCATCGTAAGCCTTGTAATTTTTAAGGTAGTTGACAAATTCTTTGGACTCCGTGTGCCTGAAGACGACGAGATCCAGGGACTTGACCTTAGCCAGCATAGTGAGACCGCCTATAATTTCTAAAACTTAAATCTATTTTAAGGGGGTTCTTACTATGAACAGTGGTGACACAGCCTTTATGTTAATAGCGACAGCCTTGGTTATGTTTATGACACCGGGGCTTGCGCTCTTTTACGGAGGTCTTGTTAGGGGCAAAAATGTATTGAGTACAGTAATGCATAGCATCTTTTGCCTCGGGCTGGTATCTGTGATCTGGGTCCTTTATGGATACTCTCTGGCCTTTGGTCCAGATATTGGTGGATTCATTGGAAACTTGAAGTATGTCGGGCTAAAGGGAGTAGGCCTTAATCCAGGTCCTTATTCAGATACTATTCCTGACCTTCTTTTTTGCGCATTCCAGCTGATGTTCGCCATTATTACTCCTGCACTTATTTCTGGCGCCTATGCTGAAAGGATTAAATTTTCAGCCTTTACAGTCTTTACAATCCTTTGGGCAAGCCTTGTCTATATGCCTGTTTGCCACTGGGTATGGGGGCAAGGAGGCTGGCTGGGCAAGCTCGGCGCCCTTGATTTTGCAGGTGGAACTGTAATCCATATAAACTCTGCCTGTGCCGCCCTTGCCGCTGCCATCATACTTGGTAAGAGAAAGGGATGGGGACATGAGGCCTTTCACCCCCACAATCTTCCCATGACTGTTTTGGGTGCTGGAATCCTCTGGTTTGGATGGTTTGGCTTTAATGCAGGAAGCGCACTTTCTGCAGGGAAAATATCTGTCCTTGCATTTTTCACTACACAAATAGCTACAGGCTGTGCACTGCTTTCCTGGGTAGTTACTGAATGGATAATTCAGGGCAAACCCACAACCCTTGGCGCTGCATCTGGTGCTGTAGCAGGTCTTGTGGCTGTCACCCCTGCAGCTGGATTTGTAGGGCCCGTATCAGCAATGATGATAGGTCTTGTGGCAGGGGCGCTTTGCTATCTCGCAATATTTCTTAAAACTAAATTTGGTTATGACGATGCCCTTGATGTGGTTGCAGTTCATGGGGTTGGTGGACTTTGGGGAGCCCTGGCCACAGGGTTATTTGCATCAACATACTGGAATCCAGACGGGGCAAATGGACTTTTTTTTGGGAATCCACACCAATTTATAATACAGGCAATTGGTGCTGGATCTGCAATTATCTATTCCTTTATCTTGAGTTTTATAATATTAAAGATAGTGGATGTTATTATTGGTCTTAGGGTCAACAAAGAAGAAGAAGTGCAGGGTCTTGATATTACCCAGCACAGTGAGATGGGTTATAACCTTTAATGGAGGATTACCATGAAGAAAATCGAGGCAATAATCAAACCCTTTAAACTGGATGATGTTAAAGATGCCCTTAATGAAGCAGGCATAAAAGGAATGACCGTATCAGAGGTTAAGGGTCATGGCAGACAAAAGGGCCACAAGGAAATATATCGTGGCGCTGAATATGTAGTTGATTTTATACCCAAAATAAAGATAGAAATTATAGTTGAAGCTGACATGGTGGATAAAATTGTTGAAACCATTAGAAATGCTGCCAATACTGGTAAGATCGGAGACGGAAAAATATTTGTCCTTCCAGTAGATGACGTTATAAGGGTAAGAACTGGCGAACATGGCAAGGATGCCATTTAGTCAGGCCTAAATCAGTATGCCTGGCCTTTTATCAAAAAAAGGCGTTTTTGATCTTTTATCACCCCGGCAGGCTCTAATTGCCCTTTGGGACAAGGGCCTGTCGGGCTCTGAGCTTCTTCTTGAGCACACATCGGTAATAGATGAATTTATAAATCAAAAATTCTACTCTGCCTTTGAAGAAGATATCTCTGGCATTTGCCTAGTGGCCTTGGGTGGTTACGGCAGAAAAGAGCTTTTCCCCTATTCAGACATAGATCTTTTACTCTTGTATGAAAAAGGGAAAAGAGACCTTATAGAAGCAGTCTCAAATGCAGTTTTTTATCCCCTTTGGGACGCAGGTCTTGAAGTAGGACATGGCGTTCGCACCATAGACGCCTGCATGGAAGACATCAAAAAAGACTTTTTCTTTAAGGTTTCTTTATTAGATGCCCGTCCAATTTGCGGTGAACAAAGGCTTTTCCAAAAACTTTCAGACGTATTTTGGAAACACTTTACAAAGGGAGAGAGGAGTAAATTTGCCGAAGATATGATGGCCCACAGAAAAGAAAGGCATAAAAGATTCGGGGACCATACATATCTTCTCGAACCAAACATAAAGGAAAGCAGAGGTGGCCTGAGGGATCTTCACGCAATTATCTGGGTTGGAAAGGTTCTTTTTGGACTTAAAGACCTTGACTCTTTCTTTGAAGAAGGTCTTTTCACCAAGGAGGAACTTAAAAACATAAAGGAGGCCAGAGACAATCTTTTTGGAATAAGAAATAAACTCCATCATGCCAGCGGAAGAAAAAACGATAGACTCTATTTCGAATATCAAGAGGAAATTGCAAAGGCCCTTAGATACTATGATTCAAGAGATCTACTTGGTGTTGAAAAATTCATGAGGGATCTTCATAAGAACCTTCAAACCATTGCGGTTTCCTCGGATCTATTTTTTGAGCACGTAAAAGAGGTAATTAATCCTTCCAAGAGATATCACAGGGCTAAGGAAATAACAAAGGGAATAGAACAGCTTGGAGAGAAAATATTTCTGCCTAATAAGGAACTGCTCCTTGAAAAGCCCTACCTCATCATGAGGGCCTTTGCTATCTGTGCCCAAAAGGGATTGGGACTTCACTACAGATCAAGAAAACTTCTCTTAGAAATCGCTCCAAAGCTTCCAGAAAGATGGCAAACATCCAAGAAGGTTGCAAAATACTTTTTTGAGGTTCTTTCTCACTCAAAAAAGTCATCTGTCCTTGATCAGATGAGAGATACAGGCATATTGAGTGCTTATATTCCTGAATTCGGCCATCTTGAGGCACTTGCCATTCATGATGTCTATCATGTAAATACAGTGGATAAACACCTTATTGAAAGCATAGTAAAATTAAACCTCATAAAGGATAAATACAGACCTCTTACTCAAGGACTTTTAGATGACAGGGTGCTAAATCTCGCTACTTTCCTACATGACATTGGAAAGGGGCTTGGAGGTGGCCATGCCAAAAAGGGGGCGGAAATTGTCAAACCCATTGGGGCAAGACTCCACTTAAGTAAAAGTGAAATAGAGTGCCTTAGCTTCCTTGTGGAAAATCATCTCTTTCTCATTGACAATGCCACAAGAAGGGATCTCGAAGACGAATCTCTTATTCTCAAATTTGCAAGGCACATTGGTCAAATAGAACGCCTTAATATGCTCTATCTTTTAACAATTGCAGATTCCCTAGCAACAGGTCCCAATGTATGGAACGAATGGAAAGAGGCACTGCTTCTGGAAATATATCATAAAATAGCGCACCTTTTAGAACAGCATGAGCTCATTGATCCTGACAGAATCGCCGCAGTTGACTGGATGAAACAAAAAGTAAAGAGCCTTATTGGTGATGGAGCAGATGAAATCATAAAAAATCTTCCTGAAGATTATCTTTTGAGTTTTACGCCAGAAGCAATTTTAAGACATATAGAGCTTCAAAAAAGGCTATCAAGGGAAAAAGTAATTTGCGAGCCAGAAGATAGGGGAAATTTCTGGTCAATTCTTTTAATAACAAAGGACAGAACTGGTCTTTTATCAAAGATATGTGGTGTATTTGCCCTTTACAACCTTTCAATTCTACAGGCCCAAATATTTACTTTAAATGATGGAACTGTAGTGGATGTCCTTGATGTGAGATCAAGGGTTCATGAGGACTTTGATTCATTTAACTGGGAACGGCTTTCTAAGGACCTCAAAATGGCTATTCAGGACCGTCTTGGTCTTAATCATAGACTTGCCGAAAAATTTTCTAGGCTCGGGTCCAGTGAACCCAAGATACCCACACTGGATAAAACCAGAGTGGTTATAGACAACAAACAGTCTGATTTTTACACCATTATTGAAGTCTATGCCCAGGATTCTCCATGCCTTCTTTATAGTGTCACAAAAACCCTTGCAGAATTTAATATAAATATCTTTAAGGCAAAAATAGGCACCAGTGCAGATCAAGTAGTAGATGTCTTTTATGTACTTGATGATCTCGGTCAAAGGATAGAGGATGAAGATTTTAAAAAGGAACTAGAAAAGGCACTAGAATATTCGGCAAAAAGCTGCCTTATCTAAAATTAACTATGGTATTTTTAAAAATTTATAGTAAAAAGGCAATAACTCTTTAAGATAAGCCTAAAGGCTTTAAGGCCATAAAAAATAAATGAGGAGGACTTTTCTTATGACCCCAAAAGATGTGCTAGATCTCATAAAGGAAAAGGACATCAAGGTTGTTGACTTAAGGTTCTTGGATTTTCCAGGTGTTTGGCAGCATTTTACCATACCTTCTACAGAGCTAGATGAAAGTTCTTTTGAAGATGGCTTTGGTTTTGACGGTTCAAGCATAAGGGGCTGGCAGCCCATTAACGCCAGTGACATGCTTGTTGTTCCAGACGCCTCCACTGCCCAGATCGATCCATTTTTTGAAGAACCTACCCTTGTTCTAATTGGCGACATAGTTGACCCTGTCACTAGAGAAGCCTATACCAGAGACCCAAGGAACATTGCTAAAAAGGCCGAGGCCTATCTTAAGAGCACTGGCGTTGGAGATGTTGCCTATTTTGGCCCAGAGGCAGAATTCTTTATTTTTGATGATGTTCGCTTTGACAATGCCTCAAATGGCTGTTTCTACGAAGTGGACTCTGTGGAAGGTATCTGGAATACCGGAAGGGATGAGTGCCCTAACCTTGGATATAAGCCTCGCCACAAGGAAGGTTACTTTCCTGTTCCTCCAACAGATAAGTTCCAGGATATGAGGACAGAAATGCTTCTTACCCTCCAGCAACTTGGGATAGATGTTGAGTGCCAGCACCATGAGGTTGCTACAGCAGGCCAGGCTGAAATCGATATGAGATTTAAACCTCTTCTACAGATGGGAGATCAGCTCATGTGGTTCAAGTATGTACTTAAAAATGTGGCCTGGAAACACGGACGCACAGTCACCTTTATGCCAAAGCCACTTTTTGAGGACAACGGAACTGGTATGCACACCCATATAAGTATTTGGAAGGATGGAAACCCTGTCTTTGCAGGAGACAAATATGCAGGCCTTTCAGAAACTGCACTTTATGCCATTGGTGGAATACTGAAACACTGTCGCGCCCTTTGCGCCTTCACAAATCCATCCACCAACTCCTACAAGAGATTGGTCCCAGGATTTGAGGCACCAGTAAACCTTGCTTACTCAAGCAGGAACAGAAGTGCTGCAGTCCGTATCCCAATGTATTCAGCCTCACCAAAGGCAAAGAGGATTGAATTCAGAACTCCAGATCCATCCTGTAATGGATATCTAGCCTTTTCAGCAATGCTCATGGCAGTCCTTGACGGAATCGAAAACAAGATCGATCCAGGTGAACCCCTTGATAAGAACATCTATGACCTTCCACCAGAAGAGCTTGCAAATATCCCCTCTGCTCCTGGTTCTCTTGAAGAGGCACTTGATGCCTTGAGAGAAGATCATGAGTTCCTCTTAAAGGGTGATGTTTTCACTCAGGATGTCATTGACATGTGGCTGGAATATAAGACTGAAAATGAAGTAAATGCAGTTAAGCTTCGTCCACATCCATATGAATTCTTCCTTTACTTTGACATCTAATTTACTGCTTCTGAACTAGAGTCAAAGGGCCGCATAAGCGGCCCTATTTATTTTAGTGTCACCATATCGTCCCTGTGTATAACCTCGTCCTTAATGGCCTTTTTACCTATCCTTTCACAGATTTCACTTGTCTGGCAACCACTTATCTTTCTGAGATCATTGGAAGAATAATTGGTGAGACCACAGGCAACTTCGCGGCCGTCTTCGTCCAGGCACACAATACATTCACCCTGTTCAAAATCACCTTCCACCCCCTTTATTCCTGCTGGCAAAAGGCTCTTTCCACCTTTAAGAAGGGCCTTTACTGCCCCTTCATCCAGATAAACTGTACCCTTTTTTTCAAGGGCAAAGGCGATCCAGGGTTTTCTGCCAAATATCTTCTTTTTTCTCGTTGGCAAAAACAGGGTGTGGTCTATTTTATCATTAGAAAAAATCCTTTTTACTGCATCCTTCTCCCTTCCACCTGCAACAATCATAGGAACTCCAAAGGAGGTCACCATCTTTGCAGACAAAAGCTTTGATTTCATTCCTCCTCTTCCTGCCCTTCCAGGCCCTTCTCCTGCCATTGACAAGATAGAATCATCAACCTCCCTGACCACGTCGATGAGTCTGGCATCATCGAATTTCCTCGGGTCCCTGTCATAAAGCCCATTTATGTCACTAAGAGAAAGTAAAAGGTCTGCCTCGGAAAGATTGACCACAAGGACAGAGAGGGCATCATTATCAGTAAACTGTAGCTCTTCTGTGGCAACTGTATCATTTTCATTGATGATGGGAATCACGTCCCAGTCTATCAGGGTCTTTATGGTATTTTTGGCGTTTACATAGCGATGTCTTGAAATCAGACCATCCCTTGTAAGAAGGACCTGGGCCACCTTTATATCAAATCTTGAAAAGGCCTCTTCATAGACCTGCATTAAAAGCCCCTGACCTATTGCAGCCAGAGCTTGCTTTTCTGGAACAGTTTTTCCCATTGCCCTTTCAGGCATCTTTGAGATACCAGCAGCAACAGCACCAGATGAAACTATAATCACCTTCTTCCCTTTGGCCTTTAATTCTGAAATCTGTTCACAAAGGTCAAAGATCCTTTCCTTTTCAAGGCCGTCTGGACCTGTAAGAACTGCACTCCCTATCTTGATAACAATCCTCTCTGTACTCTCTATGTATTCTTTAAAAAGATTCTCTTTCATCAAATTCCTTTTCTTTCCTCACCCTTATAACTAAATGATAGAGTTCATCCAGAAGCCTCCCTAGACCCTGACCGGTATAGGCGGAAATAGGTATAACTCTAATACCTCTCTTCTCCAAGGTCTCCTTTGCCTTAACTATCTCCTTTTCTCTTGCCACATCAATCTTGTTTAAGGCAACTATTTGCTCTTTTTCTACGATATCTTTCTGATAGCTTAAAAGCTCATTTTTCACCGTATCATAAGTGGCAATTGCCCTTTCATGGCCTTCTGAAATGTCCACAAGGTGGAGAACCACCGCAGTTCTATCAATATGCCTTAAAAAATCAATTCCCATTCCAGCACCTTGGTGTGCTCCCTTGATCAGACCTGGGATATCGGCCATGACAAAACTTCTTTCCTCCCCGAGCTCCACCACTCCAAGCTGAGGAACAAGGGTAGTAAAGGGATAGTCTGCAATCTTTGGCCTGGCAGAAGTTACCCTGGAAAGAAGTGTAGATTTTCCTGCATTTGGAGCACCTACAAGCCCTACATCGGCAAGGAGCTTAAGCTCAAGTTTAAGCTGACGCTCTTGCCCTTTTTTCCCTTCCTGGAAAAATCTTGGTGCCTGATTTGTGGGAGTGGCAAACCTTGCATTTCCCTTTCCTCCCCTTCCACCTCTTGCAGCTATCCATTCAGGGTTTTCATAGGTCAAATCGGAAAGAAGAAGACCAGTCTCTTTATCCTTCACTATTGTTCCAGGAGGGACCCTAATCACCAAATCCTTTCCAGAACGGCCATGTTGATTCTTTCCCCTTCCAGCCTTTCCGTTTTCAGCCACAAATCTTCTCTTATGTCTAAATGGCTGAAGGGTATTTAGACCTGGATCAATACGGAAAATAATATTTCCGCCGCGGCCACCATCTCCTCCATCAGGGCCACCCCTTGGAACATACTTTTCACGCCTGAAGCTTACAGCTCCATTTCCGCCGTCTCCGGCCTTAACAAATATCTCAACTTCATCAACAAAATTCATTGTTTTAATTTGATCTTGATTTTAAAGATAAACTTTTTTGAAAATATAATAATGAAATAGAATAAAAAAACCCACATCCGATATTCGAATGTGGGTAAAACCTAATAAGGGGTTTGGGTTGTTGGGGAAAATACTAGGCAGGATATACGCTAACTAACTGCCTGTTTCTTCTTGTTTCAAACTTAACCGTTCCGTCTATTTTGGCAAAAAGTGTATAATCCTTTCCCATTCCTACATTTTTACCAGGATGAAACTTTGTACCTAGTTGACGTACCAATATATTCCCAGCCCTTACAAACTGGCCACCAAAACGCTTTACCCCGCGTCTTTGCCCTTTACTGTCCCTACCATTTTTTGAGCTTCCGCCAGCCTTTTTATGTGCCATATTTCCTCCTTAAATCCTTACTTCCTGGATTTCAAGGGTAGTAAACTGTTGCCTATGTCCCACCTTTTTCTTATAACCCTTGCGCCTTTTCTTTTTAAAAACAATTACCTTCTTAGACTTGCCATGCTCTAAAACCTTTGCCTTTACGACTGCATTATCAAGGAGAGGTTCTCCAACCTGAATGCTATCTCCATCCATTACCATTAGAACATCTGGCAATTCAATCTCACTTCCCACTTCGGCATCGATTTTTTCGACTCTTAGTACCTCTCCAGGTACAACTTTATATTGTTTTCCACCGGTCTTTACAACTGCAAACATTCTTTGTTTGGCCTCCAGAAACTATTAGATCTCTCTATCAACGAACGTTGAAAAATAACATGAATGTATTTGATGTCAATAAAAAAGTAGGGATATAAAAAATTAAAAAGGCCCTTGGAATAACCAAGGGCCTTTAAATTTCAGACAAATTGACCTTTAGAAGAAATGCTGATATTGAATCCTAAATCTAATGTCATCCTGGTTTTCAGGATCTTTGGCTAGTTTTCCAGCAAAACCGAGACGATCGGCTTCCTTCTGGCTAATTTCTTCAAAGTTCCTGTGAAACCATCCAATCTCAGCACTAATATACTGGTTAAACCCATGGAGATAGTAATTAATACCAAAGCGGTACTGCTGCATATTATCTTCCAATGCATACCCGTTGTCATCTGACATCTTTACAAGGCCAAGACCACTGGCAAGACTATTTTCAAGACTGTTGTCATGTAACCTGTTTAAATAGGCAAACTTAAATGTCGCTTCCCACTTTTTAGGTACAAAGAAATATCCAAGGTTAACCCTTGTACCCCAACGATCCCAGATGTAACTAAGTTTATCTTTGTCTGGAGCCTGTTTAAACTCTTCCCAACCAGCTTCTATATCTGCTGAAAAACCCATGTACCTGAAAAGCAAAGCCACATCACCACCGTAGTTATTAATATCGTGAGTATAAGAAACTGTCTTGGCCAAGACACCATTTTTACCACCGGAATTGTAAGAATAGGGATCATATGCCTTCTTAACCTTATTTTGCCAATTAAAGGCACCAAGAATAAGAGCTGCTAAAGGCTTTGTATTATAGGGATAATCTCCCTGCAAGAAATAGTTTTTGAATCCCTTGGACCCCATTGGACCCTTTGGATCAGAACCTGGCAGGAAGTTTATACCAATACGTCCAACATATAGCATCTCTGAATCAAAATTTGCTGTGGCCTGGGTATCACGTCCATTATAAATACCAGCCCAGTAAACCAAGAACTGCTTTTGGTTGAACATATCAAGTTCACCATTAATATTGAAACCTTGAGACCTATAAAGAAGCATACCGCCTGTTGGGAACTGGGTTGTCTTGTCCAAATGGCTTCCAACTCTTAGCCTTGCATTATAACCTGGAATATCATAGGTGCGATTTCCAAACTTGTCCTTATCCATCTCAGAGTCGCCCGTAAATATGGTTCTGTCTGCACCATTTTGGGCAAATCCACTCTGCCAGTATTCAATGGAATAGGGGATCTTCATACGGCCAAATTGAACACGGGCAAATTTATATTTACGCCACACTATAAATGCATCATGAGTGTGCACCTTACCTTGTGGCTCCAGCTGAATGTGCATGAAATACTTCCAGTCCTTATTGGGGGCATAGCCATCGACAAAGAGACGCAAACGTCTCATGGTAAAGGAGCTAAAGTTTTCAGTAACACCTGAGACATCATCATCAGTTACGACATAGGTATATCTCATCTGAATACCGGCCCTTAGCCTCATCATGTATTCGCGGTTTTTCTCAGGGTTCTTGTAATGGATACGAAAGCCATTTTTCCAATAGACCTTAAAGTTACTTCTATCCTTCTTGAACTTTTCAAGCTCCTGGACTTTTTTCTCTAAGGCGGCTGTATCTGGACAAGGTGCCTTTTGTTGCTGGGCTTCCAGTTGCTTGATTCTCTCTGTCAGTGCCTTGACTTGTGCCTTTAAATCAGCAAGTTCCTGGTTGGGAGCTACTCCTCCAGCGAAGGAAAAACCGATTCCAACCAGTAAAAAGACCGCTGACAGCAAAAAAACCCCTAAACCCTTGGTGAAAAATGATTGCTGTTGCATAATCCCTCCTTGTTAATTTTTTAACAACCTCCTGAAATTATTGTTATTTTTTCTTTAACTACTACTTTTTGATTTTGTCAAGCATTTTTATTAGGCACCTACAATTTCGTCTTTAATTGGTAATATAAAATAAAAATTGTTGCCC
>WFZZ01000264.1 GCA_015489315.1 Deltaproteobacteria bacterium
ATTTGAATCTAAATAAAAAGGATTAAAAAAATCATATAAACTATCATCTGAGCGGAATGTATTCCTCCACTGATTCTCTAGGAAAGTCTTTAAGATCCTTAGAAAAAGCAGCATTCAAAAAGGTATTTACCCACCAAAAGATATCCTTCTTTTTTATTATCTGTCTTAGGCGCTTCATTCTCTTTTTTCTTTCAGGTCGAGGCATTGAATAAGCAGTAAAGATTGCCTTTGAAACACCTTCTATGTCATATGGATTCACCATTAGGGCGCCTGAATGAAGCTGAGTGGCTGCTCCTGCAAATTCGCTTAAAATGAGAACACCCCTGTGTTCAAGATTGCATGCACAATACTCCTTACAAACCAAATTCATGCCATCTTTTAATGGAGTGATAAGAGCTATCTCGGCAAGTCTGTAATATGCAAGGAGCTGAACCCTATCCAGGCTTCTAAAAAGGTAGTGGATGGGGACCCACCCCGACTGGGTAAATTTCCCGTTAATTTCTCCTACAAGCCTTTCAATTTCCCTTTTCAACTCTTGATATTCCGGTACTTCTGTTCTGCTTGGGACCACTACCTGAACAAGACTCACCCTTCCTCTAAGTTCTGGAAATCGAGATAGGGCATCGGAAAATGCAAAAAACCTCTCTGGAATACCCTTGGTGTAATCAAGTCTATCTATGCCTATTATTACCTGCCTATCTGGAAGGGCCTCGTGTAAATACCAAGCAGCATCAGCCACTTCCTTTGAATCACAGTCCCTGACAAAGCCCTTGTAGTCAATACTTATTGGAAAGGCTCCAACTCTTATCTTTCTGCCTAGATATTCTACTGTGGAGACCGCCCCCCTTCTCTTTAACTTTACTCCTGGAACCAAGGCGGAGAGACTATTTAGAAAATTTCTCTTATCCCTCATGGTTTGAAAACCAAGAAGGTCATAGTGCAAAAGGGCCTCAAGGACCTTTTTCCTCCATGGAAGTTTTAAAAAGATATCAACCGGTGGGAACGGAATATGAAGAAAAAAACCGACCCTTAATGAAAGGCCAATTTTTTTCATAAAAAAACCGCAATGCATAAGATGATAATCATGAACCCAGACGTAGTCCCCAACCTTTGCATTTTCCTTAACCTTTAGGGCAAATTTCTTATTTACACTGAGATACCTGTACCAGTATCTGGGGTTAAATTTGCATCGGGTCTGAAGATCATGAAAAAGTGGCCATATTATCTCATTTGAAAAGCCATAATAGTAGTCCCTTTCATCTTCGTTATCCAAGGGAACAGGGACCAAGCCATAACCTGTTTCTTTTGAAGCACTTTCCAGAAGTAATTCATGCCCTTTTTCATATGGAGAGCCTGTCCAGCCAATCCAAAGACCCCCTCTGTCTCTAAGAACTGGCGCAAGGGCTGTAACCAGGCCACCTGCGCCTGGAAGACACCTATAACCCCTACCTTCCCGAATAATCCTGATTGGAAGTCGATTTGATACAGCTATTAATCTTTTTGCTCCCGCTCCTCCATCCATTTTTATTTAATTATAAATTTTCCCAAACATTCCTTTAATTCCTCAGGTGGAATTAGCCAAACATCTGCATTTGTGTCCCTCAGTTCCTTTCGAACCAAAAAGGACACTCCCCTGTCGTTAAGGGCCAAAAAAGCGTCTTCATCGGTAAAGTCGTCTCCAAAATATGATATAAGTCCCTCTTCGCCATGCTCTGAAAGGATAATATTAACCACTTTTCCTTTATTAACACCAATAGTCCTAAGCTCTACACCGCCATCAAAATCATCCATCTCAAGACCGCTTCCTTGTATTACATCTTGAAAAAAATCCCTTGCCTCATCCATGAGCCTTGAGGCCTCTTTTTTCTCAAGACCCCTTACATGAAAGGCAAGGCTTCCATGTTTTGCCTCAATCCTTTTGGAAAACCCCTCTCGTCTTGCCCAGTCTTTAACCAAACTAAATACTTGTTCCGAACCTTCGCTTATAGGGGCCTTAATAAGCTTCCCGTTTTCTAAAAGCCTTTCCGTCCCGTGACCACCCCAAATCTCAACTGGATGCTTAAGGGCAATAAGCTCCTTTACTTCCTCAGCATTTCTGCCTGAAATGATAACTATTTTGTTCCTGGAATCTTCCAAGATTGAATCTAGTAATTCCCTAATGCCTTCGTATGGAATTGCACTTAACCTTTCCTTTTTAAAAGGGGCCAAAGTTCCGTCATAATCGAGAAGAATGAGTCTTTTCTGGGAAGGATCATCAAGGGCCTTACAAAAGGTTTCAACCTTTCTTTTATTTTTTAAAATTTGCACTAGGATTTAAAAATAGCAAAATAAATTTTTAAAAGATAAACTATCTTTTAATCTTAAATCTTTTCTCAAATTCTCTTTCAAGGGTCTTTCTTTTTAGTGCTTCCCTCTTATCATATATCTTTTTCCCCTTAGCAAGGGCAATTTCCACCTTTACCTTACCTCTGCTCAAATACACCCTTAATGGTATTAAAGTGAATCCTCGTTCCTTAACCTTACCTGCAAGCCTTTTTATCTGTCTTTTGTGTAATAGAAGCTTCCTTGGACGCAAGGGATCAGGCCTTGCAGTATTGGTGGCATATGGATAGGGAGAAATGTGTACATTTTGAAGCCATGCCTCTCCGTCCTTAATTTCCACATAGCCATCCTTTATATTTATGCGGCCCTCACGAATTGATTTAACTTCTGGCCCAAGCAATACTATTCCTGCCTCTAAAGTATCTTGGATGTGATATTCATGACGGGCCTTTTTATTCTGACAAATTATCTTAATTGACTCCTTGGACATATCTGCTCCAACTTTTTTAAAAATAAAAACTCCAAATATTATCTACCAATCAAAGGGCTTCACCAATATCTCTCTCACCTTTAAATCAAAAAGGGCATTTGACGAGGCAGGCTTTATTACTGCACAGGTATCAGCACCTCTCCCAGTCCCTGCAACTGCTATAATATCGTCAGTTCCTATAAGCCCTGCATCAGATGCCATTAGTGCAAGCTCAACGCATACCTTTACTCCCTGACAAAAAAGCCTCAAGGTATTGGCTATTAAGTCCTGTTGGGAATATCCAAGGGTACTCCTTATGGCAGTTCCAATGTTTCTAAAGGGCATGGTTCCTGTGTAAACAATGGCCCCTTTTTCAATGAGCCTTGACCTTGTATCTTCATCCATTTCAAGACTGGCTGGCTCCTTGAAACCAAAATTATGCGTAATTACAATAAGTTTTACCTTTGAGGTATCTACAAGCTCTACTGCCTTAAGGGCTGTTGCTCCATAGGTTGAGGCCACAACAAGCTCAGAAATACCTCGTGTCTTAAGGGCATTGACTGCAATTCCAAGGGTCCTTTCTGTATTAACCCTTCCTGCCCTTTCAAAAACCGTCATTTTTCCCTCCAGGGTCTTGTAAGTAATAAATTCGTCGTTAACTTAATCATATCAGGAATCCATCTCAAGGTATAAAGAAATGTTAGACTTGAAAGTTAACGAGATGATAACTTTCTCTTTTTAAAATACAAAAAATTTTGTACTCTAACATTGAACTTGTGAAAAAATTATCTAAGCGAAAGGACATCCTGAATGGAGACAAAAAAGATTCTAGTTTTAGATGATGAAGAGCTTATTTTAGAACTAGTTACTGAATTCTTAAAACTTCTGGATTTTAAAGTTGAAACAGCCTCGACAGGCAAAGATGCCATTTCAAAATTTAAAAAGGCCCTTGAAATAAAGGAACCCTTTGATCTTGTCCTTTTTGATATGACCCTTCCAGATGGTATGGATGGCGCTCAAGTCTTGAAGGAAATCAAAAAGTTAGATCCTGAAATAAAGTCGATAGTTTCTACAGGCTATAACACCAATGATATTATGGATGACCCTAAAGCCATTGGCTTTGATGCTGCCATTCCAAAGCCCTATTCTATCGACAAACTAAAGGAGGTGCTGAGTGAGCTTTTAAAATAGGTGCAAAAGCTGGCCTATAACAAAGTCTTCTCTTACCTCTTTTACCTTGATAAGCCCTCTTCTGTTTGAAATATCTTTATCAAATTTCACTTGAACTTTTATGTAATTTGTACTGTGCCCTTCAAAAAGTCCGGTTTTTTTGTCCCTTCTTTCAAAAAGACAATTTAGCTCTTCCCCCAAAAATTTTTCCATAAAGTCTCTTCTTTTTTTTCTACCAAGGGTGATTAAAGACCTTGCCCGCTTCTTGGCCTCCTTCTGAGTACATACCCGCTTCATTCCGTAGGCCAATGTCCCTGGCCTTGGTGAATATGGAAAGGCATGAAGATATGAAACTGGAAGCCTTTCTAAAAGGGTTACGGTTTTTTCAAAATCTTCCTGAGTCTCTTTGGGAAAACCTGTCAGGACATCTGTTCCAATGGAAGAATGGGGCAAAATATCTTTTAGATGAAAGATGAGCCCTTCAAAAAATTTGACTGAATATTTTCTATTCATTGCCTTTAAAACATTGTCAGAGCCGCTTTGAAGAGGAATATGAAAATGAGGGCAAAAATTTTCAAAATGACTTAGGTCAGTTACAAATTCAATTGAAATTTCCGTTGGTTCTATTGAGCTAATCCTAAAATAGATATTTTTAAACCTTTTACATAGGTCTTTTAAAAGGGCAAAAAGATCAATATCTTCAGATAAATCCTTTCCATAGGCTCCAAGATGGATACCAGTTAGGACAACCTCTTTTATACCCTTTTCAGAAAGGGCCTTTACCTCCTCAAAAATTAGATGTGGAGAAAGGCTTCTGCTTTTTCCCCTTGCATAAGGGACAATACAATAGGAACAAAAGGCATTACAGCCATCCTGGATCTTTAAAAAGGCCCTTGTTCGTCCCTTTGGAGGCCTTTTTACAGTTAAAGGAAGGATTTCCTCCTCCTCCATAATATCTGAGACGAAAACCCCAGTGCATCCCTTATGTTTCAAGGACATTGGAGCAATAAGATGTTTTTTCTCATTTCCAGCAAGGCAAATCCCAGAACCTACTGACCGCAAAATAGCCCCAGGGTCAGTTTGAACATGGCAGCCTGTCGCTATTATCTTGGCATGTGGGCGTTTTCTTTTAATTCGATTAAGGGCTTGGCGGGATTGATAGGCAGCCTTAGAAGTAACAGCACAGGTGTTTACCACGTAAATGTCCGCATCCTCCTTCCAGTCAACTATCTGACAGCCCAAATCCTCAAACATCTCTGAAATAGCCCAGGACTCGAACTGATTTACCTTACAGCCCAGTGTATAAATGGCTACCCGCAAATCTCGCCCCCACCTACTAAACAATTTTTCTTATAAAAAACTGCAAATTGCCCAGGTGTCACTGCCATTTGCGGCTCAAAAAAGGTAACCCTGGCCTTATTTCCAGGCAAAATTTCTAACTTTGAAAGGGCATCTTTATGTCTCGACCTTATTTTTACCTGAAAAATGTTATTTTTAAGCACACTTGGTTCTATTAACCAGTTTATATCTTTGACTAGCAAGTCCTTTGCCAAAAGCTCCTCTTTTTTTCCAACAATAAGTTGATTTTTTTTGATATCAATTGAAAGAACGTAATACGGGGTCTTATCTGAAATACCAAGGCCCCTTCTTTGGCCAATAGTGTAATTATAAAGCCCCTTATGTTCTCCCAGGACCTTGCCGCTTCTTGTTACAATTGGTCCAGGAGACATTTTTGGACTAAGCCTCTTTTTCAAAAATTCCCTGTAATCCCCTTTAAAAAAACAAATATCCTGGCTTTCCTCCTGGATGAATCTCTCAATCCCGATCTCCTTTGATATCCCTTTAATCTCATCCTTTAAATAATTACCAAGTGGGAAAATGAGTCTTTTAATATGTTCTCTTTTTATCCTGTGTAAAAAATAGCTCTGGTCCTTACGCCTGTCCTTTGCCCTTAAAAGCACAGGAAATTTTCCCTTTATAAGCCGCACATAATGTCCGGTTGCTATAAAATTCATATCAAGGGAGTCCGCAACCTTAAAGGCAGTTCCGATCTTGATATTTGGATTACAAAGGACACAACAGTTAGGTGTTTTTCCTGAAAAGTAACTTCTTTCGAAATAAGATATAATTTTTTCTTTAAATTCCTTTCTCTTATCTTTGATTATCAAATCAATATCAAGAAAGGAGCATATTTTTTTAGAGGCAATCAGGGCAGATTCCTCCCCTTTTGTCCCTGTTAAACGTAAAAAAAGGGCCTTTACCGAAAGGCCCATATTTTTCAGAAGATAAGCGGAAACAGAGCTATCGACCCCGCCGCTGATACAAACCAGACAAGAGGACATTTAACTTAGGACCTTTTCTGTAGAAAAGCGTATCTCCATGGCCCTCACCGGACAAATCGCAACACATAGACCGCAAGCCTTACAATTTTCAGGCTCGAAAATAACCTCTCTTGTATCTTCATCTATGTAAAGGGCCCGGGTTGGGCAAATACCGGTGCAGGCCCCGCACATAAAACAAAGGTTGTCATTTCGTCTTATCTCCTGACCAACCGATTTGACCTTTACACCTTGGACCCTTAAAAACTTTAATCCTTCTTGGACATTTTTCTTATATCCACTAAGTTCAAGGACCATTATACCTTCTTGACCAGGTAAAATTGTGGCCTTGAGTATATTGAAACAAAGGTTATATTCTCGGCTCAGGCTGCAAACTATGGGTTTATCCGTAATTTCAGGAGGAAATCGTAAGACGAGCATTCGTTTATACATAGTAAGACCTCTAATTTTTAAAATTTTAGTGAGAAAATACACCAAAAGGACCTTATGTTAAAGATTAAACCCCATGAAATCGCCTTTGATATTGATGGTGTTGTGGCAGATACCATGTCTTCATTTATTTATGTGGCCAAGAGGGAATTTGGAATAAATGGCATCAGAAAGGAACAAATAACTTCCTACTGGCTAGAAGATTGCCTTCCTATACCTGATGAAATAATAACTGCAATTATAAATAAGATCCTGGAAGACCCCTTTGGTACAAATCTATCACCCATGGAAGGTGCAGTGGACGTCTTAAAGAAAATATCTCAATATTCAAGACTTATCTTTATAACAGCAAGGCCAATAAAAGAACCAATTGAAGAATGGCTGAATTTCAATCTTAAAGGGGTGCCGAGGGAGCAGATTGAAATTATTGCAACTGGAAGACATGAAATAAAGGCAGAAATATTGAAGGAGCTAAAAATCTCTTATTTTCTAGAAGATCACCTTGAGACATGTAAACGTATCTGTGAGCGTGGCCTTAAGGCAATTGTCTTTGACCATCCTTGGAATCGGGAAGATACTCCCTTTTTGAGGGTTAAAAACTGGCGCGAACTAAAAGGACTTATCCAATTTTCAAATGAATCTTAGTGAGATATTGAGCCTTGTTAAAAGGCCTGGAAGATATATTGGAGGAGAAATAAACGCCTATAAAAAGCCTTGGGAAGAGGTAGAATTAAGGGTTTGCCTTATTTTTCCAGATCTTTATGAAATAGGCATGTCCCATCAGGGCCTTCTTATCCTCTATGACCTTTTAAATAGATCAGAAAAGATCCTAGCCGATAGATGTTATTGCCCAGACCTTGACTTGGAAAGATATTTAAAAGATTCGGGCAAGTGTCTTTTTGGACTTGAAACCAAAAGGCCCCTTAAAGACTTTGACATTCTTGCAATAACTCTGCCTTACGAGCTTTGCTATTCAAATATATTAACTATTCTAAATCTTTCAGATATTCCTTTTTTGAGCTCTCAAAGAAAAGACAAACACTTTCCATTGATTCTAGGAGGTGGAAGCTGCTCCCTTAATCCAGAGCCTGTAGCTGAAATCTTTGATGCCATTGTAATTGGGGATGGAGAGGACATTATCTTTGAAATATGCCAGAAGGTTCTCACAGCAAAAAAACATGCCAGTTCAAGGGACGAACTTCTTGTCGAGTTATCAAGAATAAAAGGCCTTTACATCCCGTCATTTTTTAAACCCTTATATGATAAAGAAGGCTCTTTTATGGGGATTTCTCCTCTAATGCCTGGATATGAAAAGGTCAAAAAAAGAATATGTCCTGATTTTTCTGATAAAAGATACGATATAAAAAATCCCCTGGTTCCAAATATAAGGATTGTCCACGATCGGCTGGGGATAGAGATTGCCAGAGGATGTACCAGAGGATGCAGATACTGCCAGGCATCAACTATTTACAGACCCGTGAGAGAAAGATCTATAGAACACATATTAGAACTTGCACTTAATGGCATAAAAAAAACAGGCTGGGAAGAGGTCTCTCTCCTTTCTCTTAGCACAGGGGATTATTCTGGAATATTTGAGCTAATTCCAAGGATCATGGATACCCTAGTCCCACTAAGATGCTCAGTATCCCTCCCATCCCTGAGGGTTGGAACATTAACTCCTGAAATAATGGATGAAATTAAAAGGGTGAGGAAAACAGGGCTAACCTTTGCACCTGAGGCAGGAAGTAAAAGACTCAGGGCCGTAATAAATAAAGACATACAAGAAGAAGACCTTCTTGAAACCGCCTTCACAGCCTTTCGAAAGGGATGGAATCAAATAAAGCTCTATTTTATGATTGGACTTCCTACAGAAGATGAGGAAGATATCGAAGCGCTTATTGATCTTGTCAGAAAGGTCCGAGCCCAGGCAAAAAAGGTAAAGGGAATAAAGGGTGGAGTAAAGGTTACAGCAAGCATTGGAACCTTTGTCCCAAAGCCTCAAACACCATTTCAGTGGGAAGGGCAGATATCCATAGATGAATCAAAAAGGCGCATAGAGCAGATTAAAAAGGGGCTTAAGGGACATAATTTTCAGGTCAAATGGCATGACCCGAGACAAAGTTTTCTTGAAGGGGTCTTTTCCAGGGGCGACAGGCGCCTTTTTTATTTAATCAAAAGGGCCTGGGAGCTCGGGACTAGACTTGAGGCATGGACCGATAATCTAAGGCCTGATCTTTTTGAAAGGGCTTCTAAGGAACTTCGCATTGATTTAAATGGTTACCTTAAACCCATAAAAGAAGATGCCCCTCTTTACTGGGATCACATTGATTCGGGTGTAAAAAAGAAATTTTTACAATTGGAAAGAAAAAGGGCCATTGAAGGTAAAATTACCAGGGATTGCAGATACTTTGAATGCCAAGGTTGTGGTGTATGCGACTTTAAATCCATAAAACCAGTTATTAAAGAAAAAAGAAAAAGGGCCATTGAAAGTGCACAAAAGAAATATGAAAAAAAGGCAGCCCCTTCAGAAAACAAGACGTCTTTTTACTATAAGTTAAAATATAATAAGGTCTTTGATGCCAGGTTTCTTGGCCATCTCGACCTTGTAAGGGTTTTTCACCGTGCAATCTCAAGGGCCAATTTGCCTATTGTCTTTTCAAAGGGCTTTCACCCTATGCCAAGGCTTTCTTTTCCAGACCCCATTCCCCTTGGCATCGAAAGCTTGAATGAAGAGGCAATAATGGAACTGGATAAAGGGATCTCCGAAAGGGAAATAGAGGAAAGACTGAATCGGCAATTGCCACTTGGAATAAGGATAAAAGATGTCAGTCCCTTTAAGGAAAAACCTTTATTTAAGACTGTTGAAGCTGAAAGACATCTTTTACTAATAGGCACAGATGAACATGAAAAATTATTGGAAAGGCTAAGAGACTTTAAATTTAAGGAAAGGTTTGAAATCAGCTTTTTTAATAAAAAGGGGAAAAAGAAAAATATCGATTTAAGGGAAAAGATATCCCGATTTGTTAAAATAGATGATGAAGGAATTTTTCTTTTTGAACATGAGATAAAAAATTGGCTCATAAAGGCAAAAAAAGACCTTTCAGGCCAGCAAAAGTTGATATTTGAAGTGGAAATAAATAAAAAAAATGGCCCAAATATGGGAATTAAAGATATTATTGAAACTGTATTTTGCTTGTCCCAAAAAGAAATGGCTGGAGTTAGAATACTAAAATGGTAATTTCCCCTTTTCGTATGCCATTGGGAAATAAAGAAAAACTGTAGTACCTTTTTGAGGCTTACTTTGAATACACACTGCCCCGTCATGAATTGCCATTATGCCCTGGACTATACTAAGCCCCAGCCCCCTTCCAATCATCTTAGATGTGTAAAAAGGGTCGAAAATTCTGTAGATTTCATCTGGGTCTATCCCTTCTCCATCATCAGAAACTGCAATGCAGCAGTATCTCGCAGGATCTTTGGGACGTCCAATAGGGCAAAATTTTCCTTGCTGCATAATGTCCTTGCCACATGAAAATTTAATGGAAATCTCTCCACCATTTTTCGACAGGGCCTCGATACTGTTATGGATTAGACATGATAGAGTCTCTTTTAATAGGGCCTGATTTGATTTTATCTTAATTGGCCCCTGGATACTCAAGTTGATATGAATATTTGAAGGTAAATTTCTAGAAAACTCCTTAATAATTCGTTCCAATTCAATAGCACAATCGATTTCTTTTAACTCTATAGGGTCATTTCCAAGGTAAAGCAAAAGTCTTCTCGCGATATTTGCCGCTTCCAAGGCAGCCGACTGACTCCTTTTTAAAAAGTGGGTAACGTCGTCCTTTGCCTTAAGAGCAAGTTCAATATTTCCAAGAATTACTGTCAAAAGATTATTAAAGTTATGAGCTATTGCAGCGGACATGGTCCTAAGGCTTTCGAGTTTTTCCAAATGGCGAGCTTGATTTTCAAGTTCCAATCTCTTTTTCTCTGAAACCTTCCTTGGCGTTATGTCTCTAAAAAACCAAACCCTTCCTCTAAAATTTCCCTTTTTATCAATGAGAGGAGATGTATATTGTTCATAGGTTTTTCCATCAATAAGATTGATTTCATCCCTTGAAGAAATATTCAGATTTTCCATTAGATATTCAACTTTTTCCATAAAGCTTTGGGAGTTCTTGATTTTACTTACGATATGTTGAAAACATCTCCTTTCGTTTTTTTGACTTTCTACATCATCTAGGATTCCCCAAAGCTTTAAATAATTTTGATTGAAATAAACTACCTCCCAATTTTCATCAACTACCAATACACCATCAGGAACAGCTTCCAACTCTGCTTTTAAAAGCTCACGTTCTTCTAAAAGCTTGTCAACTTTTTCTTCCATTTAAAAAGAAAAAATTTTTAATTTTGAATAACTATTCATTAAAACCCACCAGCCTTAGATGACAAGAAAACTCCTATCAAAAGGGGGATACCGTGTCAAGAAAATTTATTAAAAATCAAATGATTAAAAGAAGAGGATAGATCTAGGCCAAAGTCTTTGCAACCACCTCCCCATTTCTAAATGAAAACTCTACTCTTTCCACCGGCCTTTTTAGGGTCAAAGAGGCCTCAAAAATTCGTAAAGTGGTATTTGCATAGGCGGTTCCATATACACAAATGGTGGCATTTTCTAAAAGCCCCAGTTTTTCTTCCATATCCTTTATCCTGTCCCGATTTTTTTCCATTTCTTTAGTAATAGCTATCAGAGCTTCATTTAATTGTTCTTTTAAAGCAGCAAATTTTGAACTTTTCCGTCCTCTACTTTTTTCTACTTTGGAAATTTTAATTAATCCATCCTTTATCTTTGAAAGCCTTAGGGCCAAGCTTTCTTGTTCAGTAATCATTGATTCATAATGAAGCCTTAAAAGGGGATCAATACCAGCCCCAACCACAGTTGGAACATTTGCCATTGTTCCCAAGTCTTTTGCCTTTAAACCTCCTCCCATAAATATCCTGCCACCAGCAATAAGGCCTTTACCACCCATAACTTCAACATTTCCGTGAACCTGACATCTTCCATTTAATAAATAATCTTTTACTATTAGATCGCCTCCAACAAAGGCTCTGGCATATTCAAATATGCCACAGACTAAATTACCTCCTGTTTTAATCATTGTATTTTCAGAGCGAATTATGCCCTTAACTTCCAAATCTCCACCTGCAAGGACTATGACTTCATCTTCTATATTTTTTTCAATAATGACATCTCCATTTGCCTCTACGGTGAAACCACCAAGTACCGACCCTTTTATAATGAGCTTTCTGCCATAAAATTCGATGTGACCAGTAGAAAAATCTACATCGCCGTCAATGGTCCATTCATCTTTTACTGAAATTGTCCCGTCTTCTTCAATTTGAATAGCGCCATAATCTGTAGCTACCAACGTATTTTCATCAACTATTTCTACACGTTCCCCAGGCTTAAAGGGTTGCCATTCCCCAGGCCTTGGCTTTATCTCATTTCCAAAAATATCTTTTCCAGGGGTACCAGCGGTAGGTGGAATCCTTTTAGCAATCACCTCATTTTTTGAGACATTTTTAATCTGATTCAATCTCTTAAAATCAATATTCCCGTTTCTGGTCTCATTCTCCTCCTGAAAACAAGATGCAACAAGTTCGATTCGGCCATTTTCACCATCTATAGGAGGTATCCCTCTCGCAACTACCAATTTTCCATCAACGATTTCAGGATGTTTACAAATGCCAACTGTAATTCCAGCCTCCTGCAACAAACCAGGAATCTTTTGCATAATTTCATTAAAAAACTCTTCCACCTGCCCTTCAACATAGGCTTCAAAATGATCCTTTGTGATCTTAAGGGTTGCAACCCCTTCTAAAATGGTAACTCCCTTGTAGAGTTCGGTTATCTCCATGGGTGAATATTCCCTTGATTTCAATTGAGCTTCGCTATTGACATTTTGCCCACACCTCCACAAATGGATGTTGAAAAAGTGTTGTTAAACACGCATCCTAAATTTATTATCGTCTAATGATGGCTTTAATGTTAGAAAATTCTCAATTAAGAAAGGAGCGGAAAATGAAATTTTTTATTGATACTGCAAACCTTGAAGAAATCCAAAAGGCTGCAGAAATGGGTATGGTAGATGGAGTTACTACCAATCCATCTTTAATTGCCAAGGAAAACTGCGACTTTGAAACAAGGATAAAGGAAATATGCAATATTGTTAAAGGGCCAGTAAGTGCTGAAGTCATAAGCCTTGATGCAGAAGGTATGATAGAAGAGGCCAAAAAACTTTCTGAAATAGCAGAAAATATTGTCATTAAAATACCCATGACAACAGAAGGTCTAAAGGCTACAAAAAGACTTGGAGAACTAGGCATAAGAACCAATGTTACCCTGGTCTTTTCACCTTTACAGGCACTTATGGCAGCAAAGGCTGGAGCAACATTTGTAAGTCCTTTTGTTGGAAGACTTGACGACATTTCTCATGAAGGAATGGACCTTATTGCGGATATTGTTCAAATCTATGACAATTATGGATTTAATACAGAAATAATAGTGGCAAGTATCAGAAACCCAATTCATGTGTTGGAGGCAGCTCGCCTTGGAGCGGATATTGCAACTATTCCCTTTAAGGTAATTAGCCAGTTGGCCAAACATCCTCTTACTGATATTGGACTTGAAAAATTTTTATCCGATTGGAAAAAGATTCCGAAAAATTAATTGATGAGGAAAAAGAATTTTTATTTTAGAAATCAAAGTATATTACTGGGTAAAAGGGCAGGATTGAGTATTTTGGTTACACTTATCCTGCCTTTTATTTCCTTATTGTTGTTAGCTAACTCTGGAATCTGTAGTGAGATTTATAGTTATGTAGATTCAAATGGGGTTTGG
>WFZZ01000265.1 GCA_015489315.1 Deltaproteobacteria bacterium
AATACCCTTTATATTCATATCTGAAAATGGGTTGAAATCCTGCGTTAAAGGCAGTGTCCGTTGTATCCAAAATACCCATGTCAAGTTCCAGTCTAAGGGAGCCAACTCCGTTTTTCCCAATTTTTAATTCCTTAGGAAGCCAAAAGGCCCCGACCAATCTAAATGATGAAGATCCGTGAATGGTAGAACCAACTTCCAAGGATGAGGACCATCTCCTCGAAGATTTTTCTAGTTTAAAGGCGCAGGCTAAAGTTGATAGGAAAAAAAAGAAGAGAAAGATCAAATAAAAAGTTTTTGTCATTTCCTACCCTCCCTTTACTTATCAAAAGACCCCTTTATTTTGATCATTTAAACCATAATATGTGGCTACTTTCAAGAGGAACACGTGAAAGCTCATTTTTGGGAATAATCCTTGGAGTAAAATGGGAAATAGGGCGTCTTTTTTTTAGTCTAGCCTCATACAAAAAACCGTTTATGGCACCCTTTAATACTTCCCTTGGCTTCATTTGTATAACTTCAGGTTTTTCGTCTTCTTTAAGGGGTTCAGCAAAAAGCTCAACCCTTACAACATCTGGTGGAAGGTCATCAAGATACACCTGTAAAAGCACTGTATATTCACTATCGACTTCCTTTACTTCAAAATTTCCAAAATAGATGTTTTTCCAGTGCCTATCCAGAAGTTCTTGCCACTTGGTGATATCCTTTGCCAATTCGCCATTTTCCCTTGCCCGTTTTTCAAAGGCCTCACTACTTGGAATATAAAATTTTTCAACATATTCCCTTAACATTCGGTTACTTGAAAATTCAGGGGTAAGCCGGGACATGCTTGCCTTCATCAAAGAAACCCATTTTCTGGGAATCCCGTGTTCATCCCTTTCATAAAAGGTGGGGATAATTTCATTTTCCAGTTTATCATAAAGCTCCATTGCCTCTTTTTCATCCCAGAAGGGGTCGTCCGGATGTTCTTTTCCATCTCCAATGGACCAGCCCACTTGAGGGTCAAAGGCCTCTGCCCACCATCCGTCAAGCTCGGAGATATTTAGGCCTCCATTGACGAGGACCTTCATGCCACTTGTGCCGCTTGCCTCCCAAGGGCGCCTTGGATTGTTGATCCAGACATCAACCCCTTGAACCAGCTTTTTGGCAACAATCATGTCATAATCCTGGATAAAAATGACCTTCCCAAGGACATCCTTCCTTTTAAGAAAGGCATACCACCTTCTTATCATCTCTTTTCCAAGTTCATCCATGGGATGGGCCTTTCCGGCAATAATTAGCTGAACTGGCCTTCCTGGAAGGTTTAATATCCTGGCTAGCCTTTCTTCGTCAGTTAAAAGAAGGGCCGGGCGTTTATAGGCGGTAAATCGTCTAGCAAAGCCAAGGGTAAGAGCATTTGGATCTAGCAATTCATCTAAAGAACCCAGTTCCAGGCCTGATGCCAGTGCCTGCCATTTTAATCTTTTTCTTACAAATTCAATAAGTTCCAGTCGCCCCTTTGATCTAAATTCCCAGAGTTCTTCATCTTCAATCCCCTCAATCATTGGCTTTATGGATTCAAGGGTTCCAAGCCATCTATCATGTCCACATTGTTTAGACCACAGTCTGTCTGCATTTTTTGATTCCCATGAAGGAACATGTACAGCGTTTGTTACATGGCTAACTGGTATTTCATAAACTGGCCACCTGGGAAAAAGCGGAGAAAAGATTCTTCTACTTACCTTGCCATGAAGTCTGCTCACCCCATTAATGAATAGCGAGCACCTAAGGGCCAAATAGGCCATATTAAAGGGTTCATCAGGATTTTGGGTATTGGCCCTTCCAAGGGCCATAATTTCAAAAGGATCTATGCCCATCTCCTTAGCATAAAGTTTTGCGTAGGGTTCAAACATGCTTGCAGGGTACCTGTCAAAGGCGGCATCTACAGGTGTATGAGTGGTAAAACAATTTCCTGCCCTAACACAATTTAGTGCAACTTTGAAAGTGACGCCTGTAAGCTTCATAAAGCTCTTTATTCTTTCAAGGGCGGCAAAGGCGGCATGACCTTCATTTAGGTGGCATACATTACAATTTAGCCCCAAAAGTTCGATAAGCCTCCAGCCTCCAATCCCAAGGACTATTTCCTGCTGAAGTCTCATTTCTTCACCGCCACCATATAGCTTACTGGTAATACCTCTGTCCTGCGGGGCATTTCTCGGGTCATTACTGTCAAGCAAAAATAATCTTATCCTTCCAATCTTGACCTCCCAGGTCTTTAAAATGAGACTCCTTCCAGGAAGCTCAACATTTATCAATATCCAGTCCCCCTGTTCATTTAGGAGGGGCATTACTGGAAGGAGAACTGGGTCATTATAAGGATAAAATTCCAACTGATTTCCATAGGCATCTATTGCCTGCCTGAAATAGCCCTGCTGATACAAAAGCCCAATACCGTAGAGGGGAAGTCCAAGATCATTGGCTGTTTTTAGATGGTCTCCTGCAAGTATCCCTAGGCCACCTGAATAGATGGGGAGGGCCTCGCTTAAGCCAAATTCCATGCTGAAATATGCCACAGATGAAAGAGAAGAGTTCGGATATGCATCTTGAAACCATGCCTTTTCATGGGATGCCTCCTTCATTCTTTTAAGTTGAGTCTCAATTTCAGCCAAGAAGTCTTTGTCTCTGGAAAGTTCTTCCAGTCTTTTCTGACTTACGCTTTCAAGGATAAACCAGGGATTTCCCGTGGTATCCCACATATCTTCGTCAATGCTTCGCCAAAGCCCTTCTGCCTCTCTGTCCCAACTCCAGCGCATGTCCATGGCAAGGTCGGCAAGACCAGTCAGAGATTTTGGAAGGGTCCTAGGTAGGTATCTGCTAGGATGCATGTCCTCCCTCCTTAATTGCCTCTTTAAGACCAAGAAATTTTAAAATTTAGGTTCTAGATTAAATTCTTAGTTTACCTTGACCTTGATAAATGTCTAACTTAAATTTTTTTTATGGAAATGCTCCTTCATATCTGCTGCGGGCCATGTACCCTTTATCCATTAAAGGTTTTAAGGGGAGAAGGGCTTAATGTAAAAGGTTATTTTTTTAATCCAAATATCCATCCCTTTGTTGAATTTAAGAAAAGGGTCACATCTTTGCGATCTGTTTCCCTGTTAAAGTCTCTTCCTGTAGTTTGGGATGAAAAGGGCTATTCAATAGAAAGGTGGCTTGAAGGCCTAGATGGCGTCTTTGAACACAAAAAGAGGTGTCTTCGCTGCTATGATATGAGAATGGAGGCGGCTGCCAAAAGGGCTAAGGAACTGGGTTTCCATTCCTTTTCAACCACCTTGCTTTATAGCAAATACCAGCTTCATGAGGCTATAAGGGATATCTGTGAAGATAAGGCCAAAAGATATGGCATCGAATTCATATATGTGGATTTTAGAAAGGGCTGGCAAGAGGGGATTGATGAGTCCTTGCGTCTCGGAATCTATCGGCAGGCATACTGTGGGTGCATTTTCAGCGAAAGGGAAAGATATTTCAGACAGGAAAAGAGTCTTTTGAAAAAGATGAAAAACTGGCAGGGGGGTGATTGGTTATGAATCCCTTTCATGAATTTGGAAAGGCGCTCATCCTTCTTGGTGGAGTAATCTTTCTAATTGGCCTTTTACTTTTGTTTTTGCCAAAGATTCCTTTTATTGGCAGACTTCCAGGAGATATCATCATTAAAAAGGGAAATTTTACCTTTTATTTTCCTCTTGCAACTTGTATCCTTCTAAGCATCCTTTTGACCATAATATTTTCAATATTCAGGAAATGACTCGAAGAAATATCCTTAAAAGATGGGTCCTTTTTGGGCTTTTAGGGGGGCTTTCTTACCCCCTTTTTTCCTTCTGGAAAGAGGAACGTTATAGACCTCCTATTAAAAAAAGGGTTAGCAAGTGGCTTAAGCCAGGGGAATTTCTTATTGAGCCAGAATTTTTGCTTTTAATGGCTGAAGATGGTCCCATTGCCATTTCAAGAAAGTGCACCCATCTTGGTTGCCGGGTAAATTTTCTCAAGGAAAAGGGAGAGTTTTTATGTCCATGCCATCAGAGCAGATTTACAAAAGACGGTAAATACATTTCTGGACCTGCCAAAAAGGACCTGAAACGATATAAAGTAAAGGCCCTGAAGGATAAAAAGGGCTTTATTATCTACATGCCAAGATGAAAATCACCTTTGGTCAATTAAGTCTTGTTTTTTTGCTCCTTTCGCTATTTACCGGTTTTTTTGTTGGTTATCATTATGAAGTTGCCACTCCTTTTGTCTCAACAGTGGCCATTGATAGCATCTTGCCCTTTGGGGCCCTTTGGCGTTCCATGCACTTTTGGACAAGCCAGGCGTTTTTTATTTTTTTGTTAATTCATCTTTATGAAACAAGAAAAAGTGTCCTAGAGCATGCCCCTAAAGGTATTAAAATTCAATGGAGCGTTTTGACCCTTATTTTACCTGTTTCGTTATTTGCACTTTTTTCAGGATATTGTTTGAGATTTGATTCCACAGGACAGGCTGCCTCTTCCATCTCAGAAAATCTTCTTTTAGGGACTCCCTATATTGGTGTCTATTTGAACAAATTTCTTCTTGATATCTCAAAAGAGGGGCTTAACAGAGTGTATGTGGTCCATATATTTTTTGGATTCATTTGTTGGCTTACTGCCACATGGTATCACCTAAAAAGGGTTAAGATTCCCTCTGCTGTATTTCTTTTAACTCTCGTTTCTACTGTAATTTTTTGTGTTTTTATAAGGGCACCTTTGGATCTAGCTACTTGGCATTCACATCTCATCAAAGGGCCCTGGTTCTTTTTGGGCATTCAGGAGCTTTTAAGATATTTTGATCCAACTGTTGCCGGGGTAATATTTCCGGCTGTTCCAGTAATTCTTATTGGGATATATCCGTGGGTACAAAAAAGGGTTCTTTTGAATTTTTTTTTAATATTGTGGACTTCCATATACGGTATGGTCTCTATTCTTTCTTTATTGAGGTAAAAAATGGATGAATTTGCAATCTCAGTAATTGTTTCCTTCCTTTTTATTATAACTGGTATATTTGGACTCATACTTCCGACGCTTCCAGGAGCCCTTTTTATTTGGCTTGGCATAGTTTCCTATGGTGTCCTCAATCCACATGTTCACTGGCACATGAGTTTTTATGTAATTGAAGGTTTTTTGGCAGCCTCCACTTATGTGATAGATTATGTAGCAACCTTTTGGGGAGTTAAAAAATTTAAAGGTACAAAGGCAGGTGCAGTAGGCGCAGTCCTTGGTCTTTTCTTCGTATTTATCATGGGCCCTGGAGGAATCATTGTAGGCCCTTTTTTGGGGGCTATATTAGGTGAACTAATTGCCGGTGGAGAACTCAGACAGGCCCTAAGGTCTGGTTTTGGTTCCTTTGTAGGATTTATTGCAGCCCTTTTTTTAAGGCTTTTAATCTGTGGTTTCATGATTGCATGGTTTATCACAAAGGTCATTCAAACCTTGCCTCACCCATATTTGTTTCATTTTTGATATTTTTGTTAATGAAAGTTTTTTGCCAACCGATAAATAAATTAAATCCCAAAGAGCATCAATTTTTTGAAAGGAGAAATGCCTGTGGATGTAAAGATCATCAATCCATTTCTTGAGGCAGCTGTAAATGTATTAAAGACAATGGCTATGATTGAGGCAAAGCCAGGAAAGCCCTTTATAAAAAAAGATCAGACAGCCATGGGCGATGTATCAGGTATTATAGGAATTACTGGAGATGCCCAGGGCTCAATGTCCCTTTCTTTTGAAACGCCTTGTATTTGTGCCATTGTAACCAATCTTTTTGGAATGCCAGTTAACGAAATCAATGAAGAGGTAAAGGATGCTGTAGGGGAGATGACAAATATGATTTGCGGAGATGCAAGAAGAAGACTTGAAGGAATAGGCATTACCCTTCAAGCAGGTACTCCCACTGTAGTAGCAGGGGAAAACCATTCCATTACGCATATCCATACAGGGCCTTGCCTTGCTGTGCCTTTTGAGACACCTAATGGACAGTTTGTAGTGGAGGTGGCCTTCAACGATTAAGATTAAGTATCTTAACTACCTCAAATTTTTCTTTTTATCCTAAATTTCCCCTGTGCTTTTTCAGTTCAGAAAAAGCTTCACCTTTTTATTTTTAGTGATATAACTTTTTAAAATCTTTTCAGAGCAAAAGACATCATAGATGCTAGAACTTTTAGTAAATGGAAAACGGCTAAAAACCAGGTCCTCACCCGACACCCCGCTTCTTTGGTTTTTAAGGGAAGAGCTTGGCCTAACAGGTACCAAATATTCATGTGGGGTTGGATTTTGTGGAAGCTGTAGTGTTCTAATCAATGGTGAATCCAAGCGTTCTTGCCTTTTAACCATAAGAGACTGTATTGGCTCTTCCATTGTAACCATAGAAGGCATTCCCCAGGATCACCCTGTTAAACGGGCATGGTTTGAAGAAAGGGTGCCAGAATGTGGATATTGTCAGCCAGGCCAGATAATAAGTGCCGTTGCCCTTTTAAATAAGAATCCTTTCCCAAGTGCAGAGGATATAAATATTGCAATGGACAATAACCTTTGTCGATGTGGCACCTATAACAGGATCAAAAGGGCAATCTTAAGGGCATCAAGGGCCATTAAATCGTAATGAAGGCAATATCACGGCGAAAATTTTTAAAGATACTCGGAGGGGTAAGCCTTGGGCTTTCTTTTTCAGATGAAGGAATTTGTGCTGTTTTTGAAGAAAATGATTTTTTAAACCAAAAATCAGACTTTTTTAGCCCAAACGGCTGGCTGTTCATATGTGAGGATGAATCTATCTACATTTTTTGTTCCCAGTGCGAAATAGGCCAGGGAGTGTTAACAGTTCTACCAACCATAGTTGCAGATGAGCTTGAGGCAGACTGGGAAAAGGTGAAGGTTCTTCAGGCGCCCTTTTCTGAGTTTTATGAAGACCCTGTCTGGGAAAGTCAAGTAACGGCTGGAAGTGCATCTGTAAGGCATTTTTACATGCCTCTAAGAAGAGCGGGGGCTATCGCAAGAACAATGCTCATAAAGGCAGCAGCACGCCATTGGAATTGCAAAGAATCAGAGTGTAAGGCAAAAAAAGGGCACATAATTCATATTCCTACAGATAGGAGCATAAGCTATGGAAGGTTAGTTAAGTCAGCAAGGAGATTACCACTTCCCAAAGAGATCGAACTTAAAAGGGAGAAGGAGTTCAGATACATAGGCTCAAGTCTCCCAAGGATTGATGCCAAGGCCAAGATAAATGGAACCGCCATTTACGGCCTTGATGTTCGCCTTCCATATATGTGCTACTGTCTTTTAATGCGTCCTCCTCGCTTTGGGGCAAGACTTTTGGGGTTTTCCTCCAAAAAGGTACAAGGTCTTCCACGAATTGAGCGCATCTTTTCAATTGGGAACAAGGTTGCCATCGTTGGGACCGACATTTCTTCTGTCATTAGGGCAAGAAAGGAGATTGATGCTAGATGGGGTAGGGGTAGAGATGACTCCTTTGACAATAAAAAGATAGGCCTTTTTTTAAAAAGGGCCCTTAATCATAAGGGGACCGTTAAGACAAACAGGGGGGACTGGAAAGCAGGCCTTAGATCTTCAAGGGTCGTTCACAAGGCAGAATATTTTCTTCCCTATCTGGCCCACGCCCAGATGGAACCATTAAATTGCACGGTCCTTTTTACAGGAAAACATTGCAGGATATGGACTTCTTGCCAAAACAAATCAGACATTATGGCCGTGGCCAAAAGGGTAACCGGGCTTTCTGAAAAGGACATAGAAATCAACATCACGTTTATTGGAGGGTCCTTTGGAAGGCGTTTTGAGGTGGATTATGTAAAGGAGGCCTTGGAGGTCTCTGTTAAGGCAAGGCTTAGAAAGCCAATTAAGCTTTTCTGGACAAGGGAGGATGACTTTAAAAACGATTTTTATAGACCTGCCAACTGTGCAAGGATTATAGGAGGCTGCGACAGTAACGGTCTAATAAGGTCTTGGATACACAAGGTTGTAGCACCTTCAGTTTATGAAAGGATTGAACCTTCCCTTCTTAAAGGAGGGATCGACCCATCTGCAGTAGAAAGCATTCATAACTCTTCATATAATTTTAGAAACCTGTTTCTCGAATATGTGTGGATGAAGGATATGCCACCACCCCTTGGGTTTTGGCGCTCAGTTGGCAACTCCCATAACTCATTCATGGTTGAGAGCTTTATTGATGAGCTTTCCTTTAAGGCCGGAATTGACCCTCTAGAATTTAGACTAAAAAATCTTAAAAAGAGCCCAAGGGCTAGAGGAGTTCTTGAACTTGTTGCCAAAAAGCTTGGCTGGTGGGAAAAGCCCCAAAAGGGGCAGGCATTAGGAATAAGCCAGCATTATCTTGTTTATACTTATATCGCCCTGGGAGCAGAGGTCTCTGTAGATGAATCATCTGGAAAAATAAAGGTTCATAAAATAGTTAGTGCAGTTGATTGTGGACGTGCAGTGAATAAGGCAGTCGTAAAAGAGCAAATAGAAGGAGGTATCCTTTTCGGGTTAAGTGCTGCCTTAAAAGAAGAGGTAAGGTTTTCTAAGGGCGGTACATCCACAAAAAATTTTTTTGACTATCCAATCCTTACCATGTCGGAAACACCACCTGTTGAAGTATATCTCATCGAAAGTGGCGAAAGGCCAACTGGAGTTGGCGAGGTTGGCACCGCACCCGTTGCCCCTGCCATTGCAAATGCAGTCTTTGGGGCTGTGGGGGCACGGATAAGAGAGCTTCCCCTTACGCCAGAAAGGGTTTTGGCACATCTTCAAAATAAAGGGAATGGAAATATTTAAGGAAATAGTAAGGCTTAAAGAGGAAAAAAGGGTCTTTTGCCTAGCAACAATAGTAAAAGCATCTGGTTCAACTCCTAGAAAAGAAGGAACCAGGATGATTGTTTTCGGAGATGGAACCAGTATTGGAACTATTGGAGGAGGCCTTCTTGAAAGGGAGGTTATAAAGGATTCTAAAAAGGTACTCAAGGAGCGTGCGCCCTTATTAAAGGAATATAGACTTAATCAAAAAGGCGGGCTTATGGCCTGCGGAGGAAGGGTAAAGATATTTTTAGAGCCCTTTTATCCACTTCCACGGGTATTCATCTTTGGGGCAGGTCATGTTGGAAGGGCTGTCCTTGAGCTTTGCTCCTTTTGTTCCCTTGAAGGAATAGTGGTTGATTTCCATAACAAGGACCTTATGTCAGAGGACACTGACAAGAAAGGGAGGTTTATTCAAATTTTAAATCTTGATGATCTTGGCTCAAAGGTTCATATGGATAGCAGTGATTTTGTCATAGTTGCCACAGGCTCCCATGAAGAAGATCTAAAATGTGTACGATATGCCCTTAAAAAGGAATTTGAATATATAGGCCTTTTAGGAAGTAGCAAAAAATTTTCCCAAGTTTCTAAAAGACTTTTGGATGAGGGTTTTACAAGGGGGCAGATTGAGAAAATCAGGTGCCCTGTTGGACTGTCAATAGGGGCAAACGGGCCAAATGAGATAGCAATTAGCATTTTTGCCCAAATAATTGAGGAAATAAGGTTAAAAAGGGCCTTAACCAGGTGATTTCTGCCATATTACCAGCTGCCGGAAAATCAAAGCGCATGGGCGGTGTCCCAAAAGAGCTTTTATCCTTTTCAGATACGCCTCTAATTCTATATTCAATAAATAAATTGTATTCCTCCAAAATTGAAGAAGTAATAGTTATTCTCGGGGAAAATAAAGATCTTATTTTCCCCTTAATTAGGGATAAAAAAATAAAGATAGTCATAAATAGCCTTAAGGATTCCAACATGCTTGATTCTGTAAGGCTTGGGCTAAGGGAGGTTTACCAATTTTCCTCCGGTATCCTTGTCATGCCTGTTGATTCTTCCTTTGCAAAGGTGGAGACTATTATTTCCCTTTTAAATCTTTATAAAAAATTTCCACAAAGCCTTATAAGGCCCTTTGATGGCAAAAGAGGAGGGCACCCACTTTTAATTCCAAAAAGATTTTTTAAAGCAATTTTTGAGCCTGACCTTGAGAGTCTTAGACACCTGTTAAAAAGAGAATCAAAAAATCTCATAAATATGGATACTGAAGATAAAGGGGCCTTCTGGAATCTAAATACTCCCTTTGACTATCATCAGATAAGGTCTAGAATAAAAAAATGAATGTGGATCGGCCCTTAAGCAATTACATTAGAAGGTAGGGGGTCATCATGAAAAAATTATCAATATTGTTTTTTGCCTTGGTTTTAGGCCTTTTTTTCTTTGGAGCAGATGCGTTTGCAAATCGTTTGATTTTAAAAGTTCCTGGCCTTGGAAAGGTCGAGGCCAATCCATCTTCAAGACAGCTTATATTTACAGCCTTTAAGCCTGGAAAGGTGCCCATGGAATATTCTATTTGGACCCCAAGGGGATCTATGCAAAGTGAGGCAGGCGGATGGGCAAAGCCAGAGTTCAGGCCCGCTGTTAAGCGTGAAAAAATGCCTCACTATGTCCCCTTCATCATAACTATATCCCGGTACGAGAAAATAGGAGTTGCTATTTGCAGGGAAAATGATGGAAGAATTGGTTGTAAGGTTATAAGGTAAGATTAGGTAAGGGTCGATCCATTATTCTCTTTCCTTACTTAATGTTCTGTAACTATTTTGTAACAAAACTCAAAGATAATAGTCCAAAATTTAACTAACTGTAATTATTCTTTTATTATTAATTAAAAAATCTAAAGAAAATTATTTTTATTGCTAAGAATAAAAAAAGATAGTATTAGATTCATAACAGGAAAGTAAGTCAATAATGTTATTCAGTTCGATATATTTTATAGTGATATAATTTCAATATTGGAAAAATTTCTTGGCTGATCAAATACTATCAAAGGTAATAGAGCTTCTGGCAAACGGTTTCCTATACCCCAATGAAATTAACTGTTCTTCTGATTTTTTTAATGCATTGAGGGAACTTGGAAGTCTTTTAGGAATTGAACTGAGTCCTTCCTTTGAACCATCTATCGAGATTTTAAAAGAGGAATATACGCGGCTTTTTGTCAATAATCCCAATGAGCCCTGTGCCCATCCGTATTCCTCAGTATATTTGGATTCAAGTGGTCTTTTAAGGCAAAGGGGAGAGGAAGAGGCTACAAAATTTTATGAAATGGCAGGCCTTGAATATTCAAGGAATCAGAAGGAGTCCTCTGATTTTTTGCCCACAGAACTCTTTTTTATTTCAGAACTTTTATATAGAGAAAATTTTTCAACTCTTTCTTCCTTCCTGGAGAATCATTTCCTTAAATGGTTTCCACTTTTTAAAAATAGGTTGGAATCCTTAAAACCAAATCCCTATTACAAAATTTTGGCCGATATAACTGAAGCCTTAATAAACCTTTTAAAAAAGGAGGTAATAGATGAAAAGGCGTAATTTTTTGAAGCTTTCTGCTTCTGCCTGTGCAGCCCTTGCATCCCTTGAGCTTCAGCGGGGTGGCGTTTTTGTTCCAAGGGTTGCTAAGGCCTCTTCTAATAAGGGCAGGGATAAGCTTCCAGGAAGCCTTGGTGCAAAAGAAGTTACAAGTGTGTGTGAAATGTGTTTTTGGAGATGTCCCATTGTTGGAAAGGTAAAGGATGGAAAACTGATTAAGATCGAAGGAAACCCCAAGAGCCCTGCAAATGGACCAAGGGTTTGTGCCAGAGGAAATTCAGGGGTTCAATTGGTATATGATCCAGACAGGATAAAGTATCCATTAAAAAGAACTGGTGAGAGGGGTGAAGGTAAATGGGCCAGGATCAGTTGGGATGAGGCCCTTGATGAGGTAGCTCATAACATAAAGAAGGTATGGAAAGAACATGGAAAGGATTCCCTTGCCTACTTTGATCACGGTGCGTCGGCAGAATTTATGAGGGAGATCTTTAAGACCATTGGCACTGAAAATTATACCAATGAACCTGCCTTTTTTCAGTGCGTAGGTCCTGCTGCCTTGGCCTATATCAAGACCTTGGGCTATGTGACCACTGGCACAAGGCAGTATGTGGACATGAAAAATGCCAAAGCCATTCTTTTGATTGGAAGCCACATTGGTGAAAATGTTCATGTATCCCATGTTCGGGAATATGTGGAAGGACTTAGCAAGGGCGCAAAGCTCATTGTGGCTGACCCACGTTTTTCTGCTGCGGCAGGAAAGTCAGATCTTTATCTACCAATTCGCCCTGGAACAGATACAGCCCTTTTACTTTCAATGATGAACTTTCTCATTGAAAAGGGTCTTTATGACAGGGAATTTGTTGAAAGGCATTGTACCGGTTTTAAGAATCTTAAAAAGGCAGTCAAAAATTGCAGCCTGGACTGGGCAAGTAGGATTTGTGATCTAAAAAAGGAGGATATCAAAAAGGCCTGCATCATCCTTTCTGAAAACAAGCCAAATGTGGCCATTCACCCTGGAAGGCACTCCACATGGTATGGCAGGGGAGACACAAATAGGCACCAGGCCCTTGCCATTCTCGCTGCCCTTTTAGGTGCGGTGGGCGTACCCGGAGGGCTTTATTTTCCTACGCCTGTCAAAAAAGGGCATGTGACCTTTGGCTGCAATGAAGAAGAAGGTGAAAAGCCAGATACATCCATCCAGGAGGATTTTTATCCCTTTGCATCCATGTTTGGCTCACCAACAGCAAAGATTGTTGAAGCCACCAGGACTGGCAAACCCTATCCTATCAAGCTTTGGGGAATAAATGGTGTGAACATACTTCAGACCATTCCAAACCCTTATGAGACAATGGAGGCTATAAAAAAGCTTGATTTTATTTTCTGCGAAGAGATTCTTCCAACAGAAACAGCCCTCGTATCTGATATAATACTTCCAGGTGCCACGTATCTTGAAAGATATGATTCTGTCTATACCTATGACCTTCTAACCCCTTACATTACAGTTAGGCAGCCTGTAGTCGAGCCCATGTTTGAGGTAAGATCTCCCTTCTGGATCGCAAGGGAGCTTGCAAAGAGGGTTGGTCTAAAGTGTTTTAACTACAATGAAGAAATAGAGTTTATTGAAGAAGAGCTTAAGGGTGCAGGCCTAAGCCTTAAATCCTTAAATCAGAAGGGTGGGCTTGTGGCATTTAAGGCAAACCCCTACAGAAAACGGGATGAACTAAAGGTAAAGACCGAGTCAGGAAAAATCCCTTTGAGCATTGAGGATTTTGAAGACGAAGACCTTGATTCAGTTCCAAAGTTTGTTCCCACTCCTGCGCCTCCAAAGGGCTTTGTTAGGCTTATCTATGGAAGAAGTCCTGTTCATACCTTTACAAGGACCATGAATAACCTGTGGCTAAATAATGAAATGCCGGAAAATCACCTTTGGCTAAATGAAGAGCTAGCGAAAAAGGTAAAACTTAAAGATGGCGAAGAGGTGATCCTTGAAAATCAGGATGGGAAAAGGTCCTGGCCAATTAAGTTAAAGGTCACTCCTGGAATAAGACCTGATGTTGCATACCTTCCGCATGGTTTCGGAGCACGTTCAAAGGCCCTTACAAAGGCCTACAAAAAAGGGGTAAGCGACCAGTATATGATTACAGAATATGAAAATGATCCCTTTATTGGTGCTTCAAGCCATAGAACCAGCTTCGTCAGAATTGTAAAATCAGGAAAGGTAATAAATCTTCCAGAGTTGAGTCCACCTCCTTCTGAGATTCCAAGATATCAAATGACCGGGAAAGGAGGCAGATCATGAGTCAATATGCCATGGTAATAGATTTAAATAGATGTGTTGGTTGCCATGCCTGTGCAATTGCTTGCAGGGCTGAATGGTCAGTGCCTGTTCCTTACAGGAGAAACTGGGTTAAAAGGCTTGGTCCAGAAAAGACACCTAAAGGTCTTTCCTTTACCTTTTATCCAGGTCTTTGCAATCATTGTGATCATCCCATGTGTGTAACGGTTTGTCCAGTTGATCCAGAAGAAAGGGAATTTCGCTCAAAGGATGGCAAGGTTAAAAAGATGGCCATTCGCGCCACCTATAAACATCCATTTACTGGAGTTGTCCTTATTGACAAGGAAAGGTGTATAGGCTGCGGTGCATGTGTTGAAGCCTGTCCCTATGGTGCAAGATATCTAAATGAGGAACTTGACGATCCTAAGGCCGATAAATGTACCTTTTGCATTGAAAGGGTTGAACAAGGCCTTGAACCTGCATGTGTAAGGACCTGTATTGCAGACGCAAGGATCTTTGGCGATCTTTCAGACAAGAATTCAAAGGTACATAAACTTGTTTCTTCGGGTAAGGCTATCAGGTTATCCTCAAAAGAAGTAAATATTGGCCCAAATGTCTATTATATGGGCAAGGAAAAGGATATCTTTTTGTTAAGACGACTTTGTACTCCCCATGAAAGAAAATGGGAAAATGTAAAGGCACCAGTAAGGAGAAAGGTCCTTATGGCTGCTATTAAAAGATTTAGCGCTGCCTTGTAATCTTCAACCGTTAACATCTTAAGACAATAAGGGGGCATGGCCCCCTTTTTGTTTGTTTACTTTAAGAAAAAGTATTCTAAATTTTAAGAAAAAATTTTTCCATTTTTAGAAAAATAT
>WFZZ01000266.1 GCA_015489315.1 Deltaproteobacteria bacterium
ATGATTCTTCAGGTTTCAAGGTATGATAGATTCAAGGATCCCGTTGGAGTAATAGAGGCCTATAGGCTTGCCAGACGGATAGTTCCGCTTCAACTCGTTCTCGCAGGTGGAGGGGCCACAGATGACCCTGAAGGAGACACGGTTTTAAGAGAGGTAAAACAGGCGGCAAATGACGACCCTGATATCCATATCCTTGTTCTTCCACCAGATGCCCACAGGACCATTAACGCCCTTCAAAGGGCAGCGGATATTGTCCTTCAAAAATCCATTAAAGAGGGCTTTGGTCTAACTGTTACAGAGGCCATGTGGAAATCAAAGCCGGTAATTGGAGGGGATACGGGTGGAATAAGACTTCAGGTTATTGATCACTACACGGGTTTTAGGGTGAGGACACCCGAAGGTGCAGCCCTGAGGATCAGATATCTTTTACATGCAGAAGAAAAAAGGCGTGAAATGGGAGAAAGGGCTAAGAGATTTGTCCGTGAAAATTTTCTTTTAACAAGGCATCTAAGGGAATATCTTTCTTTGATGATAGCTATCTTTCATGAACTCAAGGATAGAGTAGATTTAAGCCTGATGAATTGCAGTAATTAGTAAAATTAATAAAAATTAATAACTTATTTGGGTTTCAAGGAATCATGAAATCAAAGTTACTTGTAATTTTTACCACCTGTGGAAGCAAAGAAGACGCTGACAAACTAGCAAGGCTTTTGGTAGAAAAAAGGCTTGCTGCCTGTGCCCAAGTATCTGGCCCCATAACCAGTTTTTATTGGTGGGAGGATAAACTCCAGGAAGACACCGAATGGCAGGTCAAATTCAAGGTTCTGGCATCAAACTATGAAAAGGCAGAATGCCTTATTAAGGAAAATCATCCCTATGATCTTCCTCAAATAATTGCGTTGCCAGTAGAAAGGGCACTTTCGGAATTCATTAATTGGGTTGCCAAAGAAACCCAGGGGAATTAATTTTCCCAGGAAATTCATTTGGAGACCTGAATGGAAATGAAAGAAGCAACAGAGTTGTCTTTTGAAAAACAGGGAGGTTTGATACCTGCTATTGTCCAGGACTATGAAACCGGGGAAGTCTTGATGCTTGCCTATATGAACAAAGAGGCTTGGGAAAAGACCCTTTCAACAGGAAAGGCCCATTACTGGTCAAGATCCAGAAACAAGTTATGGCTTAAGGGCGAGACCTCCGGACACATCCAGGAGGTAAAGGAGGCAAGGGTTGACTGTGACCTTGATACTGTCCTTCTCAAGGTAAAACAGATTGGTGGCGCTGCGTGTCACACAGGCCATAAGTCTTGTTTTTTTTACAAGGTGAATGGTGAAGTGCTTAAAGAAGAAGGCGAATTAGTGTTTGATCCAAAGGAGATTTATAAAAAGTGAAAAAGCTTAAGTTTGGAATTCCCAAGGGAAGTCTTGAAAAGGCAACTATTGAACTTCTGGCAAAGTCAGGGTGGCGAGTAAATGTGCATCACAGGAGCTATTTTCCTGAAATTGATGATCCAGAGATAGAGTGCAGTATCTGCCGTGCCCAGGAGATGTCCCGGTATGTGGAAAATGGCACCTTGGATGTTGGTATCACAGGTTACGATTGGATTTTGGAAAATGAATCCGATGTTCATATGGTGACAGACCTTATTTACTCCAAGGTGAGCAGAAAGCCGGCACGTTGGGTGTTGGCCGTCCCTGCAAATTCTCCATATAAGAAACCGGAAGACCTAGAAGGCAAAAAGATCGCCACTGAATTGGTAAATTTTACAAAAAAATATTTTAAAGAACGTGGAATAAATGTCGATGTGGAGTTTTCCTGGGGAGCTACGGAAGCAAAGGTTGTATCTGGGCTTGCAGATGCCATTGTTGAAGTAACTGAAACAGGAACCACCATAAGGGCACATGGGTTAGTGATAATTGAAGAGCTCATGAAGTCAAACCCAAAGCTAATTGCCAACAAAAACGCCTGGAAAGATGAATGGAAGCAAAAAAAGATCGGTCAAATAGCAATGCTCATGAAGGGTGCCCTTAGGGCAGACCGGCTTGTTGGTCTAAAGATGAACTGTCCAAAGGACAAGATTCAACAGGTAGTTTCCCTCCTTCCGAGTCTTAATGCTCCCACCATTTCCGCCCTTTATGATGAAAAATGGTGCTCCATTGAAACAGTAATTGATGAAAGCAGTGTAAGGGAACTTGTGCCAAAGCTTCACGAAGCAGGCGCCCAGGGTATTATCGAATACTCCCTTAACAAGGTGCTTTGATGTTTGATGGAGCTAAGGGATTCATGCATTAAAAAAGTTGAATTTGTAAAAAGCGTATTTTCCCTTAAGGATCTGCCGCAAGAGCAAGGGCCGGAGCTTGCCTTTGCAGGCAGATCCAATGTTGGAAAGTCATCTTTACTTAATGCAATTTTCAATAGAAGAAACCTAGTAAAGGTAAGCAGTCGCCCAGGTTTTACCCAGTCCCTCAATTTTTTTCTCATTAACGATTCCTTCTATTTTGTAGATCTTCCGGGTTATGGCTTTGCAAAGGCGCCCAAAAAGGTTATCAAAAAATGGCAGGCTCTGGTGGAAGGATATTTAAGGGAAAGGAATGCTCTTAAAGGAGTTGTGTGCATCTTTGATATAAGAAGGGGAGTTGACGAACTTGATATTGCACTTGTGTCTTTTTTAAAGGATATCAATCTTCTTCCAATTGTCGTATTCAATAAAATCGATAAACTTTCAAATAACAAAATCAACAAGTCCCTTGAAAGGGCAAATATCCTTCTTCCAAGGCTTGAAATGGCGCCCTTTTGTCTTTCTGCCAAAACCAAAAAGGGTGTTCAGAACTTTTTAGAAAGGGCCATTTGCCCTTTTATAGAATAGGCCTTTTGAATTTTTCAAATATTCGGCATTACTGGTATTGCAAGGGTGATATTTTCACCGCCATAGCAGTTTACAAGTGGGCTTCTCCCATTATATCTGTTTCCAATGGCCCTAATGATATAGCTTCCCTTTGGAAGTTCAATAACTGGCCCTTCAAATTTTTGTTCGAATGATTCCTTGTTAATCTTTTCTACATAAAATACAAACCAGGAAGGGCCCAATTTTTCATGGACTATGGCATCAACGGGAGTTACAAGAATTTTACACCTTTTTCCAGAGGCATTGTAATGTTTCTTTGTCTTAAGGTCTGATTCTTCAAGTGTTTTCAAAAAGTTGACAAGCTCTTGCCTTCCTGAGTCTTTAAGAGTCTTGAGATCATTTTCAGTAATACCGAAAAATTCATGGATCAGCTCGTCAGGGTCATTTATTTGCCATTTTTGACTGCAAAAGGAGAGAAATTTTTTAAAAGGAAATATCTCTGGTGAACGGGGAAGCCTTTTTACATATCTTGGTTTTGAAATAAGACTGTTATAGATAACACCACAATCCTCCTTATTCAGCCTTGAAATGGTAACAGTCTTTTTAGAATCATTAAAAATAGTGATGTCAGAAAGTTTTTTGGCATTTTTTACAAAAAAGGACCAACTTATTTCTATTTTTCCCCTTGATTCAAAGGTCTTTATCTTTGTATCTTCATTTAAAACGATAGGGGAGTCAGTGACCCTTCTTATGTGTCTGTCAACCCCAAGGGATGTGTAATCATTGTCAAAAGGTGCCTTTTTTGAAAAACCAAAGGGGGGCGCATTTTTTAGAATCTTTGGTGTAAAATTTACAAAGAAGGTGAATTTTTTACTGTCATAATCAAAATTCATATTGATTCCAGCGCAATTTTCGCGGTTTACAGTAACTATTTTTATTTTATCTCCGTTTAAAGAGAATTTTTTAACCTTAAGTTCACAAGATTTAACACCTTTTGATGGCGAACAGCATATCAATAAGACTGGAATAAAAATTAAAAATAACAAAATGCTATTTTTCTTCATGTCGCGCCTTCCTTTCTTAATCTGTTTTTTTTACAATCTTTTTAGCCCAAAGGGCCTATAGAGGGGATCTCCAATCAGGACCATTTGCCATGAGAGAAAAGGGCAGGAAAGGATATAGGCCTCTCCTATGGAAAGTCCCTTTTCGATCAAAAGTCCAAAAAAAAGCTGTGGCGGTGGAAAGGCTTGAAGATAGGGTTCGGCAACAGGTCCAAGGGTAACAGACACTCCATCCATTAAAAGTCTTCGGCACCATTCATCATTCTTTCCATGAAGGCTTACACACTCGCCACTTGCCACGTGATATCCAATGGCCCCTCTAACCCAGGTAAATCCATCAACAAAGTGAGAAAGGCTATACCAGCCGCAGTAGATGGCAGTATCATTACAACTTCCAGGGCCAAACAGTTCAGGTGTTTCATCTATTTTAACGAAAAAGCCCTCTTCCTTTAAAAAGGAGGCAGTATTCTTTAGCCATTTGTCATATAAGTGATAATAATCAATGGGTCCCTTTTGGGGTATTTTTTTATATCTGGAATCGATGCATACAAGTCCCTTAAGCCCCCTTTTTTCTGCAAAAAGGGCGTCTTCAATTATCCTTTTAGAAACTTTGATGTCAGGGCCGTCAATCCTACTAACCATAAGGACCTTATCTCGAGGGATTTTAGAGTTAAACCGGTCTTTGTCCCAGAGAAAAAGGGGATTTTTGATCCAGCCCTCAAGTTCGTAATCCCCATAAATTTTTATCAATGTCAGTTCCGAGTCGACAGATGCCCCTGTATTTAAAGATTCAAGCTTGTTTAATCTATTTTTTAGCCCTTTTAGTTCCTTTTTAAGAGAAAGTCGTTTCTTTTTGGGGATGTTTTTATCCCCTATAAGGTCTTTGATGGCCTTTATTCGTTCCTTTAGTGTTTGAAGCTCAAGTGCCTTTTTCTTATTTAATTTTGTATTTTTGATCCTAAAAGGCATTCCATAGGTGAGAAGGAGACATTTTATACTGACGGCCCAGCCAGGCATTGAAAGGGCCAATTTTAAGGGCCTGGCAATCCTTTTATCAAAATCTTCCCTTGATATCTCTTCAGAAGAAGGGCAGTCCAAACGAATAATGTTCTCCTTTGGGATGTATCTTTTTTCTTGATAAAACCGAGCAAGTTTCAGGGATTCCGGTGAATTTTTATTTGCGATTATTAGAATTTCATGGGGTTTTAAGCCATAGACGTTGTGTGAAAGAAAAAGAAAAATTGTAACGAAAAGGAAGGAGAGAAATGTTATAAATCTACTTTCTTTCAAAGATGCCAAACATTTCATAAAGGATTTCAAAGGCCTTTCTTGCATGAAAAAGGGCTGATTCCGGTTCTTTTCTATTTTTTAAATGTCTTTTTGCCTCAAAAATTGCCTTTGTAAGCATTTTGGGCCTTTCTTCATCCATGCTTAGATCCAAGGCATAGTTTAGAAATTCATTCTCTTTTAGTGAAAAAAGCTCTTTTTTTACGTGGGGAAGAGCATTTGAAATGGCCTTTATGGTGGCATGAAGGGCGTCTTCGATCTTTTTTAGACAGGTTTCAGGATCGTTATTATTTATCGATTCCTGGGCCTCTTCAAGGTTAATTTTGGCATATTTTAAAAAGGTTTTTGTCCTGATGAGCCCCATGATTCAAAATGAGCTAAAAATGAATCTATCCGTTTTCTCCGAACATATTTTTATAAAATTTCTTGGTCAGGATTTCGTCTGCAATATCGCAAAGCTCAAAAAGGGATTCAAGCATATCAAGCATCTCTTCCTGTCCATCTTTGGTCCGATAGCCATAATCCTCTTCCCACTGCCCTGATTTTAGGTATTCCTTGAATTCTTCAAGTTGTTTCTGGGAAAGCATGGAAAGGATTAGTTGGAATTTGAGGGTATGAACTTAAAAAGTATTTCGTCCTTTTTTACCCAGCCAAGGCGAGTCCTTACAACATCTTCCTGGAACTTTTTGTCTCTCTTAATGGCCTCAAGCTGATTTTTAAGTCTGGTATTTTCTTCACTGGCCTTTACATATTGTAAGTACAGCTCTTTTCTATATTGCCTCATCCTATGAAGTTTCCAAAGTCCGAAGGGGCCAACAAGGCTCCATATAGCAAGGCAGATGACAAGAATAGTTATCAAGGGACCTTTAAGACCAAAGGATTTTATTGTTCTTTTTCTGGAAACTTTTCGGTTGTACCGTCTGTATGTTGCCCTCAAGCCCCTCTCCCGCAAAGGAATTAAGTATAAAAATAATAGACTTTTATCATACAAGATGTCAAGGGAAACCAAGGGATTTTTACCTAATTATTAAAGAAATCCAAAAGCTCCCGATGCATTTTTATTATTAAATCTGCATCACTAAGCTTCTTTTCTGGAAGGGTTGTGGTAATCGCAATGCATCTAAGACCTGCCCTTTTTGCCGACTTTATTCCAGAAGGGGCATTTTCAACTGCAAAGACTCCATCTGGTGCATCTAATCCTATACCCTTTAGGCCCTTAAGATATGGGTCAGGATGTGGTTTTCGTCTTTCTACTTCGTCTCCAGTTACTATGTGGTGAAAAAATCCAGAAATCTTTTCAGGAAGAACAGCCTCTAAAATCTTACCATGTGAACTTGTCACTAGACCAAGTTTTATACCTCTATCCCGTAAAAAAGAAAGTATCCTTGGAATGTCTTCAAAGGGTCTAATTTTTTTTGCATATTTCTTGATGAATATGGCCTTTTGTCTTTCAAGGATATTGAAAAAGTCTTTTATTTCAAGTTTTGCGCCGTTTTTTGAAAAAAGCCTGCAGGCAGTCTCTGGCTCAATGGCCCCTTCATAAAGATAAAATACCTTGTCATCCAGTTCTTTCAGACCATACTCTTTAAAGGCCTCCTTCCATGCCCTTACATGATACAGCATGCTGTCCAGGATTACTCCATCCATGTCGAATAAAACTGCTTTTTTATTGTCGCCATTCATATTTTTTTACATCTTGCCTTGACACTATATGGGGGTGTTCTTAGCTTTCTTAAAAAAATTAAATAGTTATATCAAAATGGAAAAGAAAGGAGAATTCCTATGCAATATGACAAATTTACAATGAAATCACAAGAGGCGCTTCAGGAGGCACAGCGCCTTGCCCAGAGCAATAACAATCAGCAAATTGAGCCCGAGCACCTTTTAAAGGTCCTTTTGACCGATGAGACAGGCATAGTGCCCTCTGTGCTTAAAAAGATGGGAGTTTCTGTCTCATCCCTTGTAAATGAAATGGACCGAGCCATTGAAAAGCTTCCAAAGGTAACAGGTGCCGGTGCACAGATATATCTTTCACCACAGTTAAACCAGGTGTTACAAAAGGCCTTTTCCATTGCCTCTGAAATGAAGGACGAATACGTAAGCCAGGAGCACCTGGCTCTGGCAATGATAGAAACACCTGGAACTGCCCCATATCAGGCCTTTAGCGCATTTAACGTAACAAAGGAGGACTTTTTAAAGGCCCTAACATCCATTAGGGGAAGCGAAAGGATAACCGACCCCAACCCGGAGGAGAAATACCAGGCCCTTGAAAAGTATGCAAGGGACCTTACAGACCTTGCACGGGCTGGAAAACTCGACCCCGTAATAGGAAGGGACGAGGAAATAAGAAGGGTTCTCCAGGTCCTTTCAAGAAGGACAAAGAACAATCCAGTTCTCATTGGTGAGCCTGGTGTTGGTAAAACCGCAATTGTTGAAGGGCTTGCCCAAAGAATCGTTGCAGGAGACGTTCCTGAGACCTTGAAAAATAGGCGAATTGTTGCCCTTGACATGGGTGCCCTTATTGCAGGTGCCAAATACAGGGGTGAATTTGAAGAGCGTTTAAAGGCGGTCTTAAAGGAGGTTTCTGAAAAACAGGGCGAGATAATTCTCTTTATTGATGAGATTCACACCCTTGTTGGAGCAGGGGCAAGCGAAGGGGCAATGGATGCCTCAAACATGTTAAAGCCTGCCCTTGCAAGGGGCGAGCTCCACTGTATTGGAGCCACCACCATTGACGAATACCGCAAGTATATAGAAAAGGATGCAGCCCTAGAAAGGCGATTTCAGCCCGTCCTTGTGGATGAGCCTTCAGTGGAAGATACCATTGCAATTCTCAGGGGACTTAAGGAAAAGTACGAGGTTCACCACGGTGTAAGGATAAAGGATTCAGCCCTTGTTGCGGCTGCAACCCTTTCCCATAGATACAT